>JAFAOU010000012.1 GCA_019247495.1 Acidobacteriota bacterium | reverse complement strand
ACGGATAGCGAACATGATGTTTCCTCCTTGCGGAAACTCATACGTCCGTATCGCCGTCGCGGCGGGCGCCGTTGCGGGTTGCTCACGTGAACGGCACGCGCAGGTAGCGGTCCGTTTTCCGTTCCTACTGCGATGTCAGGATTTTGCGAACCAACACGAGCTGCCCGAGGTGGTACGTGTTGTGGTCGGCAGCGAGGAGGATCTGCGCGAGCCAGGTCGCTTTTCCGTGCGGAATCTTCGCGAAGAGATCGATCGATTCATCGTTCACGATCTTCGCGAACGCATCGCGGTCCGCGCGGAACTTCTCCACGCTTTCGTCCCACGCCGCGTCGCTTGGCGGCTCCGGCGACGCCGGCCAATAGCCCTGCGGAAACTCGACCGCGACGTAATCAACGTCCCCGCGCGAGTATCGGAGGATGTCCGACTGCGCGATGCGCATGTGCTCGAGCAGTTCCCACGGCGAATGGTCGCCGCCCGCGGGCCGCTTCCCGCGAATTTCCGCCGGCATGCTCTCGACCTCGGAATCGAAGTCCTGATGTGCATCGCCGCTGTTGAGCAGATTGAGGATGTGTTCGCGAAAGGCAGTGTCGTTCATGGTTTGCTCCTGCGCGAGAAGATATCGCCGGTGCGGTCCATCAGCTTAGTTGACCTGATTGACCAGTCCAGCTAGTCTCATCCGCATGGCTAATTCTCGAGTGTGGCAACTGCACGAAGCGAAGGCGCAATTCAGCGAGCTGTTCAGGCGGGTACGTTCTGATGGTCCGCAACGCGTCGTCAAACAGCGCGGTGAGGCGGTGGTCATCGTGCGCGCTGAAGAATTCGACCGCGTCGGGGAGCTCGCGCGTCAGCCGGAATCGCTTGTCGAATTCTTCCAATCCGCGCCGGGAGGAAGCGAGCTTCGTCTGACTCGCAAACGCGACGCCACGAGAACAATCAAGTGGTAGCACGCACCTCGGGCTATCTGCTCGATACGAACGTGATCTCGGAACTGATGAAGTCGCGTCCCGCGCGTTCGGTTGCTGCGTGGATTGTGGCGACGCCCGAGGATCTGCTGCACCTGAGCGTCATCACGATTGGAGAGATTCGAAAAGGGATCGACCTTCTCGATGAAGATGACCCGAAGCGCGGCGCACTTCAGAGTTGGCTCGATCGCGATCTGCGCGTTCGGTTTGCAGGCCGGCTGCTGCCCTTTGATGAATCGGTTGCAGAACGCTGGGGCCAAATCGAGGCACTCGCGAAACGTCAGCGCGTCACGCTCCCGACGATTGACGCCCAACTCGCTGCGACCGCACTTCATCACGGGCTGACATTCGTTACGCGGAACACATCGCATGTTCGCCCGACCGGCGTGCCGCTGTTCAATCCGTGGAGCGGCTCGTAGTCCGCGTCATTGTCCGCGTAACTTCGTCAGCGCTCGCAGCACCTCTGCCACGCTCCATGCTTGCGCTGCGCAACCTCGGGGCGTGAATGGCGCCTCGGCGTCGAAGACTTCGCTGATCGTGCCGATGGCGGAGGCGCCGAGCTCGGCGCGGAAGCCGTCGAGGAACTCGCCGGCAGTGTTGAAATCGGACGGATGCACTTTCAGCCACGCATCGACGAACGGACCGATGAGCCAGCCCCAAACGGTGCCCTGGTGGTACGCGGCGTCGCGGGCGCGGAGGTCGCCGTCGTATTTCGGTTTGTAGTCGGGATGGTTTCGGGAAAGTGATCGGAGGCCGACCGGCGTCAGCAACTCCTCCTGGACGACGGAGACCACGCGGCGCCAGCGGCTCTCATCGAGGACGGGGAAGTCGAGCGAGATCGAGAAGATCTGATTCGGACGGAGAGCCGTGTCGTTCGCGTCGACGACGTCGTAAAGATATTGACCTTCGTCGTACCAGAAGCGCTCGTTGAACGACTTGCGTGCGCGCGATGCGTGTTCGTCCAAACGGCGCGCGGTCGCATCGTCGTTCTCCTGAATCAGGAGCTGTTCGAGGATTCGCAGAGCGTTGTACCAGAGCGCGTTGATCTCGACGGCCTTGCCGCGGCGCGGCGTGACCACCCAGCCGTCCACCTTCGCGTCCATCCAGGTGAGTTGATAGCCCTCGGCGCCTTGCGAGAGTAGGCCATCCGAGGGATCGACGTGGATGTTGAAGCGCGTGCCGCGAAGGTGGTGATCGACGATGTCGATCAGTTTCGGCAGCAGCATCCGCAGCGTCTCACGGTCGTTCGTCGCGTTGACGTACCGCCAGACGGCGTGGAAGAACCAGAGCGTCGCGTCGGCCGTGTGATACAGCCCTTCGTTATCGCCCTCCGGGAACATGTTCGGGATCAGGCCGTCGCGAATGTACGACGCGAACGTGCGCAGGATGTTGCCGGCCTCGCGGAAGCGGCCGGTGCAGAGGGTCAGGCCTTCGAGGCTGATCATCGTGTCGCGGCCCCAGTCGGTGAACCAGTGGTAGCCTGCGATGACCGTACGCGGCTCGTCGCCCGCGGCCCGCGCGCGCGCCTCGTCCGCGGCACGCGTGTGCGGATGAATCAGAAACTGGTCGGCCGCGAGGACGAGCAGGCATGCGAAGGGATCGGTCTGATGCGAGATCGTCAGCATCTTCGCCACGCGCTCGTCCTCGGCCGACGACGCGTCGGCGCACGGAAGCGCCTTGACGACGTCCCACGATTCGACCGAGGCCACGAGGCCGCAGTCGTGGTCACGAGTCAGATCGATGTGCACGATGCCGGGACTCCACAGTTCGCCCTCGTGTTCGTAGCCGCGGCTTTTTTCGATGCGATAGAGGACGTGTTCGAACGAGCGCGGATCCTGCTCGACGCGCGAGCCGCTGCCGAAAACGAGAAGGCGCAGCGCGGGAAACTTTTCGCCGTCGCACAACTCCATTCCCCGCCCGTCCTCGGCGATCGTCACCTTCCAGTCATCGAATTTCTGTCCCGCCACCAACCCCTCGTGCGGACGGAAATGCAGCGACGGACGAAGACGCAGCCGCAATCCGCTCGGACCTTCGACCAATCGATAAACGATGTAGGAGGTGTTCTGCAGATGCGGCATCAGCACGCGTTTCTCGATGCGGATGCCTTGACCGGAGAAGCGCCAGACCGGCCGGCCGTTCTCCATCGCGAACTCTTCGAGGATGCCGTCCTCGGGGAACGCCACCTCGCGCCCGCCGTGCTCGTCGCCGCTGAGGCGCCAGCAGAGTCCATCGGGACCTTCGAGCACTTCCTCGAGATGGTTGAACATCATCGTGCGGCCGAGTGGAGCGGGGAGGGCAGCGATGAGGAAGCCATGGAAGCGCCGCGTGTTGGCGCCGCCGATCGTTCCGGAGGCGTATCCGCCGAGGGCGTTCGTGACCAGCCATTCGCGCGTGAGGAGCTCGTCGCGAGCGTCTCCGCGCTTCCAACCGGATTGCATCGGGATCGACGTGGTGGCTTCGGCGTTGGTCATCGCGGCAGGAAATGTCCTGCCGAAGTTATGCCTGCGGCCCGGTTTCGTTCACAATGTGCGACAGCGTTTCGAGAGGGAGGGGTTTCATGAGAAGAAATGCTGCGGTTGCGGGCGTCGTGCTGGGCGTGATGTTGTCCGCCTGCGCTCACCACAAAACGATTACAGATGCCGCGCCTCCGCCGGAACCGGCTCCTGCGCCGGCGACGACGTCCGCCGAACCGCCTGCACTCGAGCCGTTGCCGGCGACGATTCCCGCCCCCGTTCCAACGCCGGCACCGACCGTCGCGCCGTCCTCTCCGCCGCCGGTCATCGATCCGACACTGGACCAGGCTGCGTCGCTCGCGGCTAACGGCCAGCCCGATCAGGCGCGCCGCGTTTATCTCGCGCTGCTGAATCAAGCCAATGTGTCGCGACAGACCATCGCCGAGGCCGCACGTGGGCTGTACCGGCTCGGCGCCTTCGCGGATGCCGTCGAAGCGTTCCGCAACCTCGGCATCTTCAATCGTGGCGAGGAAGACCTTCGCTACTACAACGCCGTATCGCTGTTCGAGATCGGTCATTACGAGGACGCGAAGAAAGAGCTGGCGTGCGCGCTGCCGTACATTCAGGTCACGAGCGACGTTGCGCGTTACCGTGACAAGATTCAAAAAATGGGCAGTCCGCAAGCGATGAAGTGATCGCGCGACGATGAACGCCGCGACACGGAAGAAGCTCCTCGCGTATGCGATCCCGATCGACCTCGTCGTCGTCGCCACCGGCGCCGGCCTACTGGTTCCGGGAATCCCTTCGATCGCGATCATCGGCTTGTACGTTGCTGCCGTCGCGCTGTCGGCGTGGAAATCGGGTTGGATCGGCGCGGTCGCGGCGATCGTGTTGTCGTCCGGCCTGTTGTTCGTGCTCTTCGAAAACTCCGTGCCGCGCGAACAGATCGGATGGCTCATCGCCGGCGGCGTACTTGTCTCGATCCCGCTCGCTGCGCTGCATGCGCGCCGTCTTCGGATCAGGCGCTTACGCGCGGCGGACGCGTTGTTGTTCGCCGAGCCGGAGGTCGCCGGTCCTCGTTCGATCGAAGAAGAGGCTGCTGCCGCGCTCAACGATCCAATCATCGACCAGCGCTACGTTGCCGAACGCGAAGCGCGAGCGCGCGCGGAAGGGGAGCGGATCGCCGTGCAACGCCTCGCCGTGGAGAAGGCCGAGATCGAAGCCCGCTATGCCGAGAGTCTCAAGGCGCGCCAAGCGGAGTTGCAGGCCACGTACGACAACGAAAGGGCCGCGCTCAAGGCGGAGTTCGATGCCGCGCGCCTCAATCTCGAAAAGGAACGCGCCGAACTGCAACAGCGGCCTCCGGTCATCGAGAAACATATCGACGAGGAAGCGCTTGCGGAGCGGCTCGAACATCTTCGCGCCGAGTTGCAGCAGCAGTTTCAGCGCGAGATGCAGCCGCGCATCGACGCCGCCCTGGCGCGCCAGCGGGAAACGCTCGCGCGCGACTCCGATCGGGAAATCGAGAAGATCCGTCAAGCCGCGGAGCAGCGCGTGGCTGCGGTCCGGGCGGAACTCGATCGCGTGGCCGCTGAACCACCTGCTCCACCTGCGGCAGCGCCGCGTCCGCGGCAGCCGGCGGCAGTGCAGCGCGGGATCTTCAGCCGTTTCTTCCATCCGCGGTCGAAGGCGCAGTTGAAACTGAATCGCGGCGTCGTCAGCGGCGACAACACCGCCAACCGCCGCGCCGCTGCGGCGGCCGTCGCCGAGAGCAGCGCCACGCGTCGTGCTGCCCGTTCCAAGGATCGCAAAGCGCGCGTGCTCTTCCTCGAATTGCGCCGCGCCACTGCCGACACTGCCGCGCCTCGCCTCAAGCAACTCGGACTGGAAGTGGTCATCGTCGAACGCCTTGTCGATGCCATCGACGAACTCGATCGCTTCCGGCCGGACATCGTTTTTCTCGACACCGAGCTGCCGGATTTCGACAAGGCCTACGCGACGTTCGCCGAACTTCCGATCGTCCTCACCGCGCGCAACGCGTCGAGCATTCCGAACATCCTCCGTACCGGCATCGCCGTGCGGCCGTATGCGATCGACGAAGTCGTCGAGCTCGCGCGCGGTGCCGTGAAGAAACCGGAGCCGGTGCCCGAGCCGGAAGCGGCACCGCGAAGGTACGACGTCATCTGCGCCAACTGCCGGGTCGTTTTCGACGCCGCTGATTCCGACTGGTGCAGTTGCCTGACGAGCGATCGCACCGTCGTCTGCACGAACTGTCTGACCTGCTTCTGCAAAGCGGCGCCAGGCTACAAAGAAATCTTCTGGTCCAATGCGCCGCCGCAGCTTCTGGAACGGAAGTCGGCCGAACTGCGGCGCCAGTCGCTGATGATGACAGCGAACGCCGCGCCGGACGAGGTTCGCCGGCCGCTGGTCATGCTTGTCGATGGCGATCCCGACAATCAGGCCATCATGCAACGCGTCTGCGCCAACCTCGGCTACGGCGCTTTGTCGTCGGACGGGCAGGACGCGCTCGCAATCGCCCGCACCTATCGTCCCAATCTCATCCTCGCCGACGCCATCCTGCCGCGGCTCGACGGACGCGAGCTCTGCCGGCTGTTGCGAGAAGATCCTGCATTCGCCGGCTCGAAGTTCGTCGTCATGACCGGCCTCTACGCCGACACGAAATTCAAGCGGGAGTTGATGCAGCGATTCGGCATCGACGATTGTCTGGCCAAGCCGGTCTCGATCACCGACCTCATTAACCTGTTGCAGCGGCACATCGAAGGCGTTCGCGATCTGCCGGTGCAGGAAAATCTCTACGATCTGCACCGGATGGCGATCGGCGCGACCACCGACATGCGCACGTCGTACGAAATCGCCTGCGTCAATTGCGGCGACATGTTCGACGCCGTGAAGGCCGCCTGGTGCGCGTGCGCGGACGGTGATCACACGCTCGCCTGCGAACACTGTGGCGGCTGTTTCTGCGATGCGGCCGAGTACCGCCAACGCTTCTGGGCCGGAGCGCCCGCGGTGCT
The DNA here is from genome assembly GCA_019247495.1 of Acidobacteriota bacterium. GTDB lineage: Bacteria > Acidobacteriota > Thermoanaerobaculia > Gp7-AA8 > Gp7-AA8 > JADGNZ01. The sequence continues at coordinate 34,546 of JAFAOU010000012.1, read as the reverse complement.
GTTCGAGCGCAAGACGCTCGTCGAGGCCAGGAACACCACTGCGGCGGCCCGCAACAAACGCCCGCTAATCGCCGTCATCGAAGACGATGCAAGCGTGCAACTTCTCATCCGCACGATCGCCTCAACGCTCGGCTATGGATTTGCGGCATATGCAAACGCAAATGAAAGCCTGACGGAAAAACCGGATTTGATCCTCTTCGATGCGCTGTTTTCGCGCCACGACAGCCGCGACATCGCGCGGCGTTTGAAGCTCGATCCCGCAACGGCAGCGAGCAAGGTCGTCGTCATAAGCGGCCGCGCGTCCGATCCCGAATTCAGGCACGACGCCACCGCTCGATTCAAGGCCGACGATTGCCTCGCCAAGCCGCTCGCCGCCGCAGACGTCATCGAAATGCTGAAGAAGTACCTGCCGCAAGCGGGCACGACCGGCTAGAATCATGGCTACAAATATGACTTTGAAGCGTGTATTCACCCTCGCGTCGGTCGTGGCCGCGGTCGCTTTCCCCGCGTCCGCACAGACGCGCGAGTTGAATCCGACGGTCAAAGTGCTGGCGCGTCCGCAGAGTCCTGTGCCCGCCGAATGCGCCACGGATCCGAACACCGTCCCGGCGCTCGAGGCCGAGGCGCCGGCGGTGGAGCCGGTCACCGCGCCCGCGCCGCCGTCGAACGATTTGCGGGCCAGCCTGCGGCGTCTGCAGGTAGCCGCCGAGGGCGATGACTACGCGGTATTCAAATCGGCGTTCGCGGAAGCGCGGCGCGCTGCCGCGTCGCATCCACCGGGAGGCGAGCGCAACGCGGCCAACGAGGCCTTGCAGGTTTTCGGAGATATCGGACGCGTCTGGGACTACGCGATGACGTCGCCGACCGGATCGTTTTTCGATGCGACCGTGCAAGGCGGATCGCTGCTGAACGCGATGAAGCGCTATCCCGACTACAGCCGCACCATCGCCGACCAGACCATCACCGCCGGCGGCAAGACGCTCTACCCGACGCCCGAAACGCGCCGGTTCCTCGCTCGCGAATCCGCCCGCCGTCTCACCCGCCTCGGCGTATCGACTCCGGCGCATGTCGCGCGCGGCTCGCAGCCCGAGCCGCTGCCGCGCCGCATCGTCACCGCGACGCCGCCGGAGAAAAAGCCAGTGCAGGTAGCGACAAAACCATCGACGCCAAAGACACCAACTCCTAAAAAGACGGCTTTCGTGTCTCCTCCGAAAAAATCGGAGCCGAAGAAAACCGCATCAACGAAAACCGTTCCGAAGAAAACCGAGCCGAAGCCCGCGGTGAAGACGACGGCCAAAGCAACGTCGCCGAAGACGAAGGAAGTGGCGATCAAAGCGACTCCAGTTCCGAAGCCGAAACAGGCGCCGCCAGTGAAGGTCGCGGAAACATCGACGATGCCTCTGGGCCCGCCGATCGTTTCGACGCCACAGCCAAAAACACCGCCGCCGACGACCAACACTTTCCCACCGTCGCCGGCTCCAACGACAACGACTGTCGCGCCACCGCCGGTTCAAACCGCCACGACGGCGCCGGCAACGACGACAACCGCGCCGCCGCCTCCGGCCACGAGTACCACGGACACGACCGTCTCTACCTCCACAACAGACACCAGCGTTACCGCCGCGCCCGACACGGCTACGACCGATACCGCTGTGCCGCCTTCGAAACAAAACGGCAACATGAATCTGATCCTCGCCGTTGTGCTCATCCTGGTCGGCATCGGCGTCCTCGTCGTCCTCTTCCGCGCGTCGGACTAACGCTATCCTGTGCGTCCCATGAGACGCCTGCTCTTCTCTGCTCTTCTTCTCGCCGCCGTTCCGCTTGCCGCTGCGCGTTTGCCGCAGAGCGTGATGCCCGATCACTACGCGATCACCATCACGCCCGATCTCCCGACCGAAAAATTCAGCGGACAGGAAACGATCGACGTCACGCTCAAAGAGCCGGTCGACACCATCACGTTGCACAGCGCCGACATCGTCATGCACGACGTCGTTCTCGCGAGCGGCAGCAAGATGATGAATCCGACCATCACCTATGACGTGACCAACGAGATGGCCTCGCTCAAGTTCGGGCAGACCATCCCGCCCGGAAAAGCGTCGCTGCGCATCGCCTTTGACGGCATTCTCCAGTCGCAACTGCGCGGCCTCTACCTGAGCAAGACGGCGAAGCGCAAATACGCGGTCACGCAGTTCGAGCCGACGGATGCGCGCCGCGCATTCCCCTCGTTCGACGAGCCGGCGATGAAGGCCACGTTCGACATCACGCTCGTCGTCGATAACGGCGACACCGCCATCTCCAACGGCGCCATCGCCTCGGACACGCCCGCCGCCGCCGGCAAGCACGCCATCCGTTTTCGCACGACGCCGAAGATGTCCACCTACCTCGTGGCCATGCTCGTCGGCGACTTCCAGTGCGTCAGCGGCGGCGTCGACGACATCCCCATCCGCGTCTGTTCCGTGCCCGGCATGCAGGACCTCGGCAAATTCGCCGTGTCGGCAGCCGAGGCATCGATTTCGTTTTACGACAAGTACTACGGCATCAAGTATCCGTTCGGGAAGCTCGACATGATCGCCATCCCCGACTTCGAAGCCGGCGCGATGGAAAACGCCGGCGCGATCACGTACCGCGACACAGCATTGCTCCTCGACGACGTGCATGCCTCGGTGGAAGCAAAGCGCGGCGTGGCCGGCGTCATCGCGCACGAGATCGCGCACCAATGGTTCGGCGACCTCGTCACGATGAAGTGGTGGGACGACATCTGGCTCAACGAGGGATTCGCCACGTTCATGACGGCGAAGCCGCTGAAGGCGTGGCATCCGGAATGGCGCGTCGATCTCGACGAAGCCGGCAACACGAACGGCTCCCTCGGCGTCGACAGCACCCGCTCCACGCGTCCCATTCGCCAGAAGGCCGAGACGCGCAACGAGATCAACGCACTCTTCGACGGCATCGCGTACGGCAAGACCGCGGCCGTGCTGCGCATGCAGGAGAACTGGGTGGGTGAGGAGACGTTCCGCGACGGCATCCGCGCGTATCTGAAGAAATTCTCGTACGGAAATGCGGCCGCCGAGGATTGGTGGGGAACGATGACTGCCGCCACAAAGCAGCCGTTCGACGCGGTCATGAAAACGTTCGTCGATCAGACCGGCGCGCCGCTGCTGCACGCCAGCGAATCGTGCGCCGCCGACGGCACGCGCACCGTGACGATCACGCAGGAGCGGATGCTGCCGAAGAATGTGCCGCCCGTGGCGCAGGCGTGGACGATTCCCATCTGCGCGCACGAAGTCGGCGCCGCCGCCGGATCGCCGTGCAAGATGATTTCGAAAGCGACCGACTCATTTACGACGATGGCCTGCGATCGGCCGCTCTTCCTCAGCCGCAACGGCGCCGGCTACTTCGTTACCGACTACTCCGCCGACATGCGCGCGAAACTGCGCGCACACCTCGGCGAGATGCCGCCGGCCGAACTGATTTCGTTGAACGGCAATGAATGGCTCCTCGTCCGCAGCATGCGCGAGAACGTCGGCGACTACCTGGCGCTGCTCAAAGCGATGCCGCGTCCGACCGAACGGCCGCTCGTCGCCGCGATCGGTGGCAACCTCGGCTTCCTCGACAACCGCCTCATCGACGACACCAACCGCGCCGCGTGGCACGCGTACGTGCGCGAGGTCATGCGCGGTTACGCGCCGCTGACGTGGGATGCGCCGGCCGGCGAGACCAACGAACAACGCATCATGCGCGCAGACGTCCTCGGCGCTCTCGGCATCGAGGGCGAAGATCCGGAAGTGATCGCCGGCGCCAAGCGCGTCGCGCAGCAGTACATGAACGATCCAACTTCGGTCGATGCCGTCATCGCCGACCGCGCGCTGCCGATCGCCGCGTTCAACGGCGATGAGGCGCTTTTCAATCAGGTGCTCGAGCATCTCAAGACCGCGCCTACGCCGGAGATCGCCTCGCGCTACCGCAACCTCATCCCGCTCTTCCGCGATCCGAAATTGATCGCCCGCGCCGTCGACTACGTCTACAGCGATCAGGTGCGCACGCAGGATTTGCCCGGCATGGCGGCAACGCTGTTCTTCAATCCCGCAGCGAAGCAGATCGGCTGGGCCGCCGCCAAGTCGCATTGGGAAATGTTGAACCAGAAGATACCGACCGCCATCGGCGCCATCACCGGCTCGACTTCAACGTTCTGCGATCCGGCCATGAAAGCAGACGTGCAAGCCTTCTTCGCCACGCATCCCGCCGGCGCCGGCGAGCGATCGCTCAAGCGCGCCCTCGATGCCATCGACACCTGCATCGCCTTCAAAGCCGCGGAGCTGGCGTCGTTCAATTCGGCGTTAGGAGTTCCAGCGCAGTAAGTCCCTGGTTTACACCGCCATCACATCCGGGAAAAATTCGTGGAAGAACCGTTCGAGTTCGGCGCGGCGAGTGTCCTGCAGAAAACGCACAGCAGTCGCGAGTTGCGGACGTCGCGATAATCGATGCGAGATGCCGCCGAGAGCTAGCCGGATTCCTTCGAGCGCTCGATAGGAGGAAAGCCAGCCGTCATCGCGCATCCGCGGATAGACGATTCGGAGACGGCCAGGAAGTTCGTCGATATGCGGATCGATGGCGGCGTAGACGCGGCTGAGAAACTCATCCAGCGGCTCCGATGCGTAGCGCGTGAAATCGATCGCGAGAAAGTGATCAAAGAAAACGTCGGCGATTACGCGCGCGTAGTGACCGTGCTCGGGGATCAGCACGCGGCGGAATGCGGCGACCGAGGGATGCGAGTCCGTGAACGCATCGACGCGGCGGTGATGGCGGATTCCCGCCGCGATTCCGGGCGGCACGTCGTCGCCGATGCGCCCTTTCACAAAGTCGCCGGCCAGGTTGCCGATCATCGATTCGGCGTTTGGTTTTGCCAACAGCAGGTGCGCGAGGTAGTTCACCGCATTACGATAGCGGCATGCGTAGATTGATGATCGTTCTCATCGCACTCGTCGCCGCCGTTCCGCTCGCCGCGCAAAAGCCGGCGATCGACGCCTCTGAATACGCGGCCCGCCGCGCGCGGCTGGCGAAAGAGATCGGGCCGAACGCGATCTTCGTCGCCTTCTCGCCGAAGCTGCAGATTCGCAGCGGCGATCAGGAGTGGCCGTTCCGGCAGAGCGACGATCTCCTCTACCTCACCGGCATCGCTGAGGAAGAGACGACGCTGGTGATGGTTCCCGGCGATGCCGATTTCGCCGAGGTGCTCTTCGTTCGCGATCGCAATCCGCAGCAGGAAGTGTGGACAGGACGGATTCCGCCGCGCGAGGAGATCACGAAGATCAGCGGCGTCAAACGGATCGAATCGGCAGGACGGTGGCGCGGCTTCGTCAACGCAGCGATTGCAGGAGGCGCGTGGATGTCGCTGGAATCGACGGAGCGGATCCCGCCGCGGGCCATGCCGAATTTCTACGCGGCGATGACCGCCGGAAACGCCGAGGTCTGGACCGTCAACGAAATGCGCAGCTTCGGCCCGAACCCGCCGCTGACGGACGAGCAGGAGTTCGTGAAGGATCTGCGCGAGCGCTTCGCGTCGCTCCGTTTTCGCGATGCGCAACCGTTGCTCACGACGATGCGCGAGGTGAAGAGTCCCGCCGAAATCGCCCTCATCCAGCGCGCCATCGACATCACCGAGGCCGCGCAGAAAGCGGCGATGAAACGGGTGCTGACGGCGACGAGCGAGAACCAGGTCGATGCCGTCGTCGACTTCACCTACAAAGACCTCGGCACCTGCTGCTGGGGTTTTCCATCGATCGTGGCCTCCGGCGCGAACGCGACCACGCTGCACTACATGGCCAACAACGCGCCGGTCGATCGCGGCGGATTGTTCCTGACCGACCTCGGCGCCGAATACGCCGGCTACTCCGCCGATGTCACGCGCACGTACCCGGCCAGCGGCAAGTTCACCGCCGACCAGCGCGCCATCCACAGCGCCGTTTACGAAGCGCAGGAAGCTGCCATCGCCGCGCTCAAGCCAGGCGGTCATTTCCGCGATGCCGATCATGCCGCCATCGCCGTCGTCGGCCGCGAGTTGCTGCGCCTCGGCCTGATTACGAAGAACGAGCCGCGGCAGGTCTACCTGTATTTTCGTCACGCGCCCGGTCACCACATCGGACTCGATACTCACGATGTAACCGATCGCGATCGCAAGATCGAGCCGAATATGGTTTTCGCCGTCGAGCCTGGGATTTACGTGCGCAAGAACGACGTCGTGGCCAGTCCCGTCTATCTGAAGCTGACGAAAGAAGAGCAAGCGTCAATCGCGAAGAACCTGGACCGCTACGAGGGCATCGGCGTCCGCATCGAAGACAACGTCGTGATCACGGAGACGGGGGCGAAGCTGCTGTCATCCGGCTCGCCGCGAAAGGCCGAGGACATTGAGCGATTCATGGCCTCGGCGAAGTGACGAAGCTCGACGTAGCGCCGGCCGCTGGCCGGCTGGACCGCCGCCGGCTCGACCCTTTACGCGCTGCGAAGTACGAGGCGGAACGGATTCGGGCCGAAGGTATTGTCGGGCCGCACGGTGAGGACGCGAACGGTGTTCGGCTTGTTGCCGTCGTCGTCGCCCGGCGTCGCTGCGATGAAGCCGGAGGCGCCCTCGACGTCAGCGGTGAGTCCGAATTCGCGCGCGCGGGCGAGCGGCAGCGTAACGAGGTACTCGCCGGGCGTGATTGTCTCCACGGACGCCGGCGCGCTGGCCTGCGCAAGGCGCGCGCGGCCCATGTCATCGATCGCAAAGCTCCATTGCAGTTGAGCGAACATCTCAGTCATCTCACTTTCGTAGTGACTACGGACGCCGCAACGTTACAGATTGGTTCGGATATCCTTTGCCGTCTCGAATGAACGCCATCGAAAGCCGCTCGTTGCGGAAGGTCTATCCGGCTCCGGCGATCAAGAAACGCCGCGGTGCGCCGGCGCCTCCCACGCCGCCGTCCGCCGGCATCGTAGCCATCGATTCGCTCGACCTCGCGGTGGCCGATGGCGAGTTTTTCGGCGTGCTCGGACCGAACGGCGCGGGAAAGACGACGCTCATCGGCATTCTCACCACGCGCGTCCGCATCACCTCGGGCGAAGCGGTTGTCGCGGGCGCGAACGTCGCTACCGAACCGGCCGCGGTGCGGCGCCGGATCGGTGTCGTGCCGCAGCGGCCGAATCCCGATCGCAGTCTCAGCGTCATCGAGAACCTCGTCTTCGACGCGACGTACTTCGGGATCGCACGCGCGGAAGCGGCGCGGCGGGGAATGGAGCTGCTGGAGAAACTCGGGATCGCCGACAAGATGAACGCGAAGGTCGATCAACTCTCCGGCGGCCAACAGCAGCGGCTGATGATCGCTCGCGCCTTGACGCACGATCCGCGCGTGATTTTCCTCGACGAACCGACCGTTGGCCTCGATCCGCAGGCGCGGCTGGCGCTGTGGGCAATCCTGCGCGAGCTGCACGGGCAGGGGAGGACGATCGTCATGTCGACGCACTACATGGAGGAAGCCGATCAGCTCTGCGACCGGCTCGCCATCATCGATCAGGGCAAGCTGCTCGCGCTCGACACGCCAGCGGCATTGAAAGCCAAGGCTCCCGGCGACACGCTCGTCGAAGTCACGTTCGACGGCGATGCGTCCGTGGCAGCGGACGCGGCGCGATCGATCGAAGGAGTCTCGAACGCCGAGGCGCGCGGGCCGCTGCTGCGCGTCTTCAGCAACCGTGGCGGCGAGGTGATCCCCGCGCTTATCAACGCGGGCGAAGCACACGGCAGGATCGTGCGCGATATCCATCTTTCGCGTCCGAGTCTCGAAACGCTCTTCATTTCGCTCACCGGAAGGAAGCTGACATGAGCGCCGATTCACTCAATCCCGTCGCGCCGTCGCGCGTGTTCGTGGCCATCCTGCTGCGCGACCTCACCGTCGCCCGCCGCGAGCTGCCGTACTTTCTCGTGCGTACTGCGCTGCAGCCGATCCTCTTCGTCATCGTGTTCGGATTTCTGCTGCCGAAGATGGGGATGATTCCGCCCGGCTACTCGACGACGATGCTGCCCGGCGTGGTCGCGCTGAGCCTGACGCTGTCGGCGATTCAGTCGGTGGCACTGCCGATGATGCAGGACTTCGGCTTCACGAAAGAGATCGAAGACCGGCTGCTGTCGCCGGTGCCGACGACTTTCATCGCCATCGAGAAAGTCGTCGCCGGCCTGTTGCAGGGCATCGTGGCGGCGCTGTTCGTGCTGCCGGTGGCGCGGCTGATTATGGGACCGATTCCTGGACTTAGCTTCCACAACCTGCCGCTGCTTCTCGTCGTCACAGCCCTCGGCGGCGCGGCATTTTCGGCGGGCGGTCTCTACCTCGGCACAGGCATCGCGCCGCAGCAGATCGGGCTGATGTTCAGCGTCATCGTTGCGCCGATGATCATGTTCGGTTGCACGTACTACCCGTGGGCAGGCCTCAGCCACGTGCCGGTGATGAAGTGGCTCGTCCTGATCAACCCACTCGTTTACGTGTCGGAAGGGATGCGCGCTGCACTCACGCCCGCGGTGCCGCACATGCCGGTGCCGCTGATCCTGGGAGCGCTGGTGATCCTGACGGCGCTGTTCATGTTCCTGGGTCTGAAGGCGTTCGACAAACGCGCCATGAGCTGAGCGCGGCACACGCTGCGAATTTGGCTTTGCGGCGGAGGGAGAGAGCGCGTAAGATTTCCAGGCGACTCCCCTTCGCGCCAGAATCGTTCACTTAAGCTGTTCAGTCTTTAAATACAGATGGACGCGGATGCCCGGACGGCATTACACTGTCCGCGGTTTGTCCATCCAAAACCGTAGAGAGGAGAACGAGTGCAACCAGTAAAAAGCAACCGCGGGAGACCCATTGTTCACACCGAGCCCTGGGCGAAGATCACAGTCGTCCTGTTGGATCGGCACGTCGCGTATCTCGATCGTCTGGCCATCGACATCCGTTTGAAGCATGGCAAGGCAATCAGCCGCGCGGAAATCATCCGAGGATTGATCGAAGCTGCTTTCCAGAGCAACGTCGATCTTTCACAGGCGGATTCGATCGGATCGCTAGTTGAGCTCCTGACCGGATCGCCGATGAAGAATCGGAAAACCCGCTAAGCGCGGGATGCTGTTCGCCTCCGGTTTTTCGCGCGCAGTTCGCCTGCCGCGAGTTGAGCGATTTCATACTCACTGCTTGCAACAGTGAGATCGATCTTGCTCTCCTCGATGCGGTCGAGAATCGTGCGGATTGCATGAGGCCACCCGAATGCCTTCGGCATCTCGGGGTTGATCTCGCCCGACATCTTCGCCAAGAACGAAGCGTGCCGTTGCGAGAGGAAAATCGTCTCTGTCGCCGGGTCCTGCCCGGCGACACTTCCATTCATCGATGCGAGTTTCATAACCGGTTCCGTACTAGGAGTGTCCCGGAACCGGGAAATCCCTACCCCCCACTCAAAAAAGTTTTTTTTGAGTCAGGAAACGGGCGGGGCGGCGGGAACCAGCATCACCGGGGCGTCCACCTGCCGGATGATGTCCTTCTTCCGTACGCTGATCTCGTTGGCCGCGGCGTTGAGGAAGAGCGCGTCGGCGTCGGCGCCGCGCGCGTAGCGCACCAGCTCGGCATCGATGTCTTTCCCCTGTAACACCACCGGCTTCACGTTCACGCCCGCGAAGAGGTCCGCCGTCATCTCGCCGATGAGCGCGTCCGCGGGAACGCGGTTTCCGTCGTTGCAGACGATCATCAGATGGACTTCGGCGTTCTCCCGCTTCGCGATTGCGGCCGCAAGCGACGCGGCGACGGTCGAACGCTGGTTTAGATGTACGGGAACGAGGATCCGTCCGAATCCGCGACGCCGCTGGATGCCGTAGCGGATCGCCAGCACCGGCACCGGCGCGCCCGAAAGGACGTTCAGCGTCGTCGAGCCGATGATCAGGTGAGCGACGTGATGCCGGGCATGCGTGGAGATGACGATCAGATCTGCATTCTCCTCGATCGCGGTTTGGCAGATTGCCGCACCGGCGTCGGGAGCGCGCTGGACCACGAGACGCGTGGCAACGTCCGCGTTCCGGCGGCGAGCGTGATCGCGCAACTTCTCCAGCTCGTGCTGCTCGGCGTACGCGTAGAGCGCATCGTCGGCAGGAAAGCGAAGCTCATCAGGATTGGACGTGCGCGTGGAGCGGACGTGCAGGATGACCAGTTCCGCGCCGGTCGCGCCGGCCAGTTGCACTGCCGAATCGAACGACCATTCAGCGGCCGTCGAGAAATCGGTAGGGATGACGATGCGGCGCCACGGGTACATGCGATATCAAACGTCCGGCTGCAATACGACCGAAGTCACTCTCTGTCAAACGCGTTCGCCGCGGCAGCCGGTTTCGGGCTCTGCACCTCGGCCGACGCAATCGGCTTTGGCGTGACGACGTAGCGGATCACCGTCTTCGGCTCGGCCTCGGTTTCTGCAACCTGCAGCGTGACCTGCTTGTCGCCAGGCTTGAGCATGTCGCCGGGGATGAATGGGTCCTGCATGGCCTGATTGAGCTGCACCTCGAGCGTGCGCCAAGTCTGCGGAGCCGGATACGGCGACTGCGCGGGGAAGGCGCGGAACTGCGCGAGGTACGTCGTGTAGTAGTGGTAGACCTGCGGGAACGAGTCATCCGTGGCCAGCGTGTAGACCTCGGCGGTGGGACCGTACTGGTTGCGGATCATCACCGAGTCGCGCCGGGTGAGGTCGTCGCGGTAGCGCGCGCCGGCGTAGATCGGAATGGCGGGGCTGATCGATTTCAGCGCCGCTTTCGCATCGACCTGCGCAGGCTGTGCGGTCGTTTCGGCGGGTGAGGTTGTTGTCGCGGCGATGCCGTTTTTCTTCGGCGCCTGTTCTTCGGCGGCGCTGCTTTCCTGGCCGCCGGTGCAATGCGTCAGAAGCGCGCCGCAGATCAGAAGCGCTGATGCGGCTGAAGAAAATCGCGTGGTCATATCGCCATGAAACAGCAAGCGGTATGCCGCACGAGTCAATTACTGTCCGCCTTTCGCGCGGCGAGCTGGACCGGGGGACGGAGGCCGCCGCTGCGCAAACGGTCGATGGCGGTCTCGCCGCCGTACTTCGACACGAGCTTCTCGTCGTATTCGTCGGAGACATTTGCAACGACGTCAAGGGAGGCAATGAGTTGCTCCGGACGAAGCCGCCGCCCGAGGAATGAGTGCGAGAAGAAGACATGTTCGCCGACCATGCTGAATGCGCCGAGCGGCACCTCGGCGTTGACCTTCATCAACTCGGACATCAGCTCGAACGACGGCTCGACGCCCTGCACGCAGAACGCGAGGACCTCGATGACGGCGTCGTCTTCCTGGTATGGATCGATCGAGATCTCGAGGACCGTGGAGCCGTACTTCAGATAGAAGTCGCAGTGCTCGGCGTCGTCGAAATGTTCGTCGACCAACTCATCGAGATACGCCTTCACCTGCCGGTAGACCTCTTCCTGGCAGGCCGTGTTGAATGCTTTCTCGCGCTTCGAACCCATCACGCGGCGATTGTAAAGCAAAGGAGTCGCGCGTGCGGCCGAATGCGCAATTGAAGCGAAGTTGTATCCTCCGCGCGTGCGCATTCGACTGCACAGCCTGCCGTTACTTGCGTGCGCCGCGTTACTCTCCTGCCGCACGATGACGCCGAATGAAACTGGATTTCTGATTCGTTCCGTGACCGTCCGCGGGACAGCCTACCCGTACACGGTGTACGTGCCGCGCGCGTTCGACGCGTCGAAGAGCTGGCCGGTGATCCTCTTTCTGCATGGCTCCGGCGAACGCGGGGCGGACGGTTTGAAGTCGACGCAGATTGGTGTCGCCGCAGCGATCCGCGCCAATCCCGATCGCGTTCCGGCCATCGCCGTTTTCCCGCAGGCGCCGGCCGATTCGCGCTGGCTCGGCGATCCCGCCGACGCGGCGATGGCCGCGCTCGAACAGAGCGTCAACGAGTTCCACGGCGATCGATCGCGCATCTATCTCACCGGGCTGTCGATGGGGGGCTACGGAACGTGGCATCTCGCGCTTGCGCATCCCCACACCTTCGCCGCGCTGGTGATCGTTTGCGGCGGACTGCTGCCGCATGAGACGACAACTGCCGTGCAGCAATCGCCGCTGACGATGGGGAAGGACGATCCGTACGCGTTCACTGCGCATGCGCTGCGGCATCTTCCGATCCGCATGTTTCACGGCGATGCCGATCCGGTCATTCCGGTGATGGAATCGCGGCGCATGGCCGAGGCGCTGAAGAATGAGAACGCGGATGCGAAGCTCGTCGAATTCGCGGGCGCCGGCCACAACTCGTGGGACCGCGCGTACGGCGACGCGGAGCTTTGGAAATGGTTGTTTCAGCAACGCCTGACGCCGGAGTCCGTGTGGACTCCGGCGTCACGATGAATGCCTGTTAGTGCGAAGGGCGACGGCGCGGCGTGACGACCAGCGCGGTGACCCGCTCGGAATCGACGCTGCCGCACGTATTCGTCACCCGCACGAACCACATCGCGTTCCCCTCGGGGTTCGTGGTGTAGGACGGCGAGTCAGTTCCGACGGCGAGCGTGGCGCCGTTCGCGTGCTTCACGAACCATTGATAGTGCAGGTTCGCGCCGCTGGCGACGACGGTGAACGTAGCGTTCTGCGACGGCTGAACGATCTGACCGACCGGTTGTGTGGTGATGACCGGCGCCGAACTGACGTTGATCGAAACCGGCGCGCTGCCATTCGAGCAGCTCCCGTCAGTGACGATCGCGCTGAGCACCATCGAGCCCGACACCGTCACGGTGCGCGACGACGAAGGCGAAGTGATGCCGTTCTGCGAGACTCCATCTGACCAGAGGACGTTCCACGGTCCGATGCCGGTCAGCGTGAAGGGGATGTTGACGGACGACGCGCCACAGGCGACGTTGATCGTGGCCGGAAGGGTGATGGTCGGCCGTGTTGCGACTGCAGCGTCCGCGCTGCCGGCAGCGCTGCAACCGGCCGCCGTCGTTACGGTGACCGCAAGATGCACTCCGCCTGACGAGCCGGCGGTGTAGGTGATGCTGGCGGTCCCGCTGCCGCCAGTGATCGAACCGTTCGTGATCGACCAGGCGTACGTCGCGCCGGCACCGGCGTTTGGTACGGACGCGATGTTGCCGGTCGAAGAGCCGCAGACGGTGGCGGACGCCGTGATCGTGGCGGACGGCAATGGATTGATGACGACTGTCGTCGAGGCCTGCGCACTGCCGCCGCACGGGCCGGGGCTGCTCACCGTGACGGTGTAGGTGCCGGCGACGGTGATGCCGGTCGGATTTTGCTGCGAGGAGGTGAAGCCACCGGGGCCGGTCCACGAGAAGATCGAGCCGGTCCCGCTGGCGAAGAGATTGACGGCCGTTCCCGCGCAGGCCGGGCCGCTGTTCGACGCGTTCGCAGTCGGGGCCGGTCCCGGCGGGCAGACGACGGTGGTCGACGCGGTGCCAGTGATCGAGGCCGTCACCGTGTCGGTGGCGGTGATCGTCTGCGAACCGGGGGAGTTGAGTGTGACGCTGAATGTGTGCGTGCCGCTGTCGCCGGCGACGAAGGTGTAGTCGGCCGGGAGCGTTCCGGCAGAGGAACTGGTGAAGTGGACCGTGCCGGTGTAGCCGGTGGCGGTGGCGTTCGATGCAGCCAGCGCAGTGACGGTGACGCTGAATGGAGTGCCGGGCGTGACGCTAACCGGCGCGGTGACGTTGAAATGGGTAGCGGGCGGCGGCGGTGCGTTGCTGACGGTGGTATTTGCGCTGCCCGTAATGGATGCGGTGACGGTGTCGGTCGCGGTGACCGACTGCGATCCGGTGCTGGTAAGCGTGACGCTGAATGTGTGCGTACCGTTGTCGCCGCCGACGAAGGTGTAATCCGTCGGGAGAGTTCCCGCCGAGGAGCTGGTGAAGTGCACCGTGCCGGTGTAGCCGGTCACTGTCGCGTGGGATGAATCGAGCGCGGTAACGGTGACGTTGAAGGCCACGCCGCTCGTGACGTTCGCCGGAGCGGTCACGCTGAAGTGCGTGGCGGGCGGCGGAGCAACGGTGGTGTTGGCTGTACCGGTGATTGATGCGGTGACCGTGTCGGTCGCAGTGACCGACTGCGATCCGGTGCTGGTGAGCGTGACGCTGAACGTATGCGCGCCGTTGTCGCCGACGACGAAGGTGTAATCCGCCGGGAGCGTACCGGCCGAGGAACTGGTGAAGTGGACGGTGCCGGTGTAGCCGGTCACTGTCGCGTTGGATGCGTCGAGCGCGGTGACGGTGACGTTGAAGGCCACGCCGCTGGTGACGTTCGCCGGAGCGGTCACGCTGAAGTGCGTGGCAGGCGGCGGAGCGACGGTGGTGTTGGCGGTACCGGTGATGGATGCAGTGACGGTGTCGGTCGCAGTGACCGACTGCGATCCGGTGCTGGTGAGCGTGACGCTGAATGTATGCGCGCCGTTGTCGCCGCCGACGAAGGTGTAATCCGTCGGAAGCGTGCCGGCCGAGGAGCTGGTGAAGTGGACGGTGCCGGTGTAGCTCGGGACCGTCGCATTCGAAGCGTCGAGCGCGGTGACGGTCACGCTGAAAGCCACGCCGCTGGTGACGTTCGCCGGAGCGGTCACCGTGAAGTGCGTGGCGGGCGGCGGAGCAACGGTGGTGTTCGCGCTGCCAGATATCGAGCCGTCGCCGACGTCGATCTGCTGTGCGCCCGGCGTAGTCAGCGTGGCGGAGAAAGTGTGCGTCCCGTTGTCGCCGGCGATGAAGGTGTAATCGGCCGGCAGCGAGCCGTTGGAGCCGGAGCTGAAGTGGACGGTGCCGGCGTAATTGGTAACGACCGCGTTCGAGGCGTTGAGCGCGGTGACGGTGACGTTGAAGGCCACGCCGCTGGTGACGTTGGCCGGCGCAGTGACGCTGAAGTGCGTCGCGCTCTGCGCCAGGTTGGTCAGTGAGAAGGTGGTGGTGAACGAGCCGTTCGCAGCGCTCACGAGATACGAGCCGGCTGTGGCGTTGGCGGTGAAGACCGGCGAAGTGGCAATGCCGCTGCCGTCGGTGATGACGCTGGCGGTCGTCGTTCCGTTGCTGAACGTGCCGGAGGCGCCGCTGCCCGGCGCCGTGAATGTGACGCCGGCGCCGCTGATCGGTGCATTGCCGCCATCGCGGACGGTGGCCTGCAGTTGCTGCGCGAACGGAGTGCCGACGGTGGCCGACTGAGGCGTACCGGCTGTGGACGAGATGGAGGCCGTGGCCGGGACGGCCGGGAGGATGTCGGACGTCGACCGCGGGAAGATCTGGTAGCCGCTGTCGAACGGTGCCGCCGAGTCGAACTGGCCGAGGAGGCCGATGATCGAGAACGCGCCGGCGGGTGCCGGTTGTCCGACGAGATTGCTCGACGGGCTGATGCGGATCGTGCAGGTGCCGCACGAGCCGCTGGCGTCCGTGAACGCGTAGTTCGTGCTTGCCACCCAGGTGGCCGGCGGCGTGGTGAGCGTGATGTTGTTGAGCCGGACCAGCAATCCTTCGAGCGGTTCGCCGATGCCGCTGTCCCCGAGCTGCGAGGCGGTGGTCAACTGCGGTGTGACCGCCGGCAAGGTGCCCGGCGCGAGCAGACTCAGATTCGTCGTCGTCGCACCCGGATCGATCTCGGTCAGCCCATTGAACTGCTTGACCGTGGCAATGACATCGACGCTGTCGCCGATGTTGAGCGACCGCGTCTGGGCGGTGCTGAAGACGTCGACGCCCGCCGTCGAGTCCTGAATGTAGTACTCGATGCCGGTGCCGCTGCTGGCGCGGAAGTTGATCGACGTCACGACGCCCTGGACGTGAACCGTGCTGTTGAGAAGGTCAGGGACGTAATCGCCGGGAGAGTTTCCGCCGGCGTCGACGTCGATACGGGCCGCGGCGATGCTGATCAGACCGGGACCGGATGGATTGCTGCCGCCGAGGTCGGCGCGGCTGCGCGGCGCGATGTTGTAGCCCGAGTCGAACGGACGGAGGAAGTCGTCCTGCTGGATGATGCCGGTCACCGAGAAAGCACCGGATGGAGTGGCCATTCCGGGGATGTTCGTGTCCTTGTCGATCTTGATCTGGAACGTCCCTGTGCCGTCGCTGATGGTCAGGAACGAATCGGCGGCCGATGAGCTGGAGATCGTCCCGGAGGTTACCGTGCAGTTGTTGATCTGGACGAGTTGCGCTTCGATCCCTTCGGGGTTGGCGTTGATCTGGGCGATGGTTCTGACGGCCGGCGTCACCGTGGCGCTGCCGGTCTGCGTGATGGTGTACGGCGTGGTATTGGATGCGAACGGCGGCGTCGTTTCGAGGTGGAAGCGGCCCGCCAACTCGCCGATGCGGCCGGCGACGGTGTAGGTATTGCCGCTGGCGATGGTCTGGATCGCGGGCACGGTCGGCTGCAGCGTGCGCCAGATGTTGATGCCGCCGGTGGCGTCCTGAATGTAGTCGTCGTTTGTGCCGACGCTGAAGACGTTCGTATCCGACGTTGCGGTGCCGGCGATACGCGCGGCGTAGTCGAGGTAGAGCGGCTCGCCGAGGCTGTCGAGGACGCGGAGCGTAGCAATAGGCGTCGTCCCGGCGAAGTAGCCTGAGGAGTACGCAGTCGACTTGCCGCCGGCCGTGGCGGTCACGGTGTAGTCGACGCGTGTGCCGTTCGGTTGTGCGGCGATCGTGGCCTCATAGAAACCGGCGTTGAGGGTCATCGGCACCGGCGCCTGCGCAGCGCCGTTGAGCGCGTAGGTGAGCGTGACGGCGGAGATCGGGTCTTCCTTGTCATTCACCATCGCCTGCACGGTGACGGTGTCGGTGCTCAGCGGAACGACGGGGCTGATCGACGGGATGACCGTCGGCGGGAAGTTGGTGGTGATGCCGGCGCCCGTGGCGTCGAGCGAGAACGCGTGCTGGGCGGGCGAGAGGCGCACGCCGCCGTCCTCGAAGCTCTCCATGGTGAAGCTGGTGGTGCCGTCGGTCTTGAGCAGGATCGTGCCGTTGCCTGCGTTGGCCGGCGCCGCGCCGGAGTACCCCTGGCGCGACACACGGTCGTCGCTGGCCGGGCTTGGATCGGTCTGATACGAGACCGGTCCGCCGCCGGGATTCGGCAATGCCGTTCCGCCGTAGGTGGCGCCGCTCGTGACCGGCTTGTTGAGGTACTTGTTGACGGTCTCGCGGTTCGGATGGCCGAACGTGTTCGTGTAGCCGATCTCCGCGACGGCGGCTTCGGCCTTCAGGGCCTTGAGGAAGCGCGGGTTGTTCGCCGTCGTGGAGCCGTGGTGGTCGTATTCGACGACGTCGACGTCGCCCGCCAGCTGCGCGACAAACGTCTCGACGTCCGGCGTCTTGGCGGTGGAGGTGGAGCCGCCGCCGGTCATGTCGCCGGAGACGAGGAAATCGAAGTTGTTGTATTCGATGAGCGTGGCGATCGATTCGGTATTGAGATCGCTGTTGTCGATCGCCACCGAGCCGCCGCTGAGCAGTTTGCCGCCCTGCTCGAGGATGGTGGCCTTCATGCCGCCGCCGAGGTCGATGACGGTGCCCGCGAGCGAACCGCCGACGTCCTCGGGACGTACGCGCGTGACGGACGGGTGCGATGAAATCGCCGAGAGATAACGGGCATACGTGCCGTAGGTGCTGGTCGGGCTCGTCGAGAAGTTCGGCGGGATCAGTGGCGCGGTGTCGCCGTTGTCGTAGGCCGTGCCCGCGACTTTGCCCGCGTTGATGACCTCGAGGAGACCATCATCGTGGTCGATGTGGTAGTGGGTGAGGATTGTGTAGTCGATCGTGTTGATGCCGAGCGTTGCCAGAAGCGGAACGATTTTGGCGTTGCCCTGGCCGGTAGGGCCGCCGTCGACGAGCAGGGTCTTGCCGGTCGGACTGACGATGAGCGTTGATGCGCCCTGGCCGATGTCGATGAAGTAGATCTTCGCGCCGGCAGCCGGTTGCGGCGCGGCCGGAAGGGCGGACGCTTCATTCGACGGGCCGCTCTCCTCGGTGCCGTTCGAGGCTTTGACGATGTAGTAGTAGGTCGTGCCGTTCGCTACCGTGTTGTCGGTGTAGTTCGCCGTGGCGACGTTCGAGGCGAGCGGGGAGGTGTAGAAGCCGCTGGTCGTCGAGCGGTACACGTTGTACCCGGTCGCGCCGGCCGAGGCGCCCCACGTGAGCGAGACCTGAGCATTTCCGGGCGTTGCGACGAGGTTCAGCGGGGCGGGAGGGGCGGTCGCGGATTGGACGGTGAGGGAAATGGATGCCGAGCCGATTCGAGACTGCGCATCGAGGATCGTGACGGGAAGCGACTTGGCGCCGAGCGTCGTGCCGTTGGCGACCGTGGCGTTGTAGGAGAAGGTTCCATCGCCGGGCGTGACGTCGCCGTTCGTCCCGTTGTCGAAGAGCGCCTGCGACGAGCTGCCGCCGATCGATGTGAGGTTGACGCTGGCGGTGATGCCGCTCGAAGTCGGGTTCTGGCCGGGCGTCACGACGACCGTGAGGAGAGACGACTGCGTCGGTGCAACGCTGGCGGGCGATGCGTTGCCGCTTCCCGTCGGATTGGTCGCGCCGAGTACGTTGAGGGTGATCGTGGCCGCGCCGGTGCGCGTCTGCGCGTCGGCGAGCGAAACGTTAAGGACTTTCGATCCGGAGGTCGTCGCCGCGCCGACCGTGGCGCTGAACGAGAAGACGTTGTCGCCGATGGTGACGTCGCCGTTCGTGCCGTCGTCGTAGAGGGTCTGCGTGGCGCTGCCGCCGATGGGAGTGAGATCGGCGATCGCGGTAATTCCGGTGCTGGCCGGCGACTGTCCCGGCGTGACGGTGACTTTGAGCAGCGTCGTTCCGGTGGCCGAGACCGTGGACGGCGTGGCGGTGCCGTTTCCGACCAGGCCTCCGCAGCTCCATGAAGGCGACGCGCTGTTGCGCGGGTTGACCGTGCCGAGCGTGAAGTCGGTGTTGTTGTGGTCTGTGTCCGTGCAGCCGTTGTCGATGCGCGAAGCGCTGGTGGTATTCGACAGGTTCGCGGTAGGCGCGCTCTCCGAGCAGTTCGCGGTGGTTCCGTAGCCGATGAAGTCGATGATGGTGATGCCGGTGGGGCAGGTGCCGCTCAGCGCAGCGCTCTGGTTGACCAGCGCTACCTTTCCGGCGGTGCCGGACATGGCGGTCGTACCGGTGGCGTCGGGTGTCGGAAGGTTGACGGTACCGCCGGCGCCGACCGCCTCCTGCACGAGGTAGTAGTGACCCGGCGCGATCGATCCGCTCAGCGTGGTCAGGCCGGTGCTCCAGCCGGAACCGGTTGCGCTGCTGTACTGCACGGACCATCCGGTCAGATCGACCGTGCTGCCCGTGGGGTTGAACAGCTCGATGAAGTCGTTCTTGAAGGTCGCGCCGCTGTTGCCACCGCCGCCGTACACCTGGCTGATGACGACGTGCGTGGAGGGCGCGCGGTTCACGGTGTAGATCTCGCCCGTAAAGTTGCCGTTGCCTGCTCCGGCGCCGCCGAGCGGATTGCCAACCGCGTCAATGATCGAATCGTCGTCGACGAGATTCAGACCGGCCGTGCCGCTGCCGGTTCCTGTGCTGATGGTGACCGTGTAGGTGGTGCCACTTCCGGTGACGGTGTTGACGCCTGCACCGGAAACGCCGGTCGCGGCCACCGCAAAATCGGCCGTTCCGACGCCGGTGACCGCTTCGCTGAAGGTGACGGTGAATTGCACCGTCGCCGCGGCGGTCGGATTCGTGGAGGCGCGAACGATCGAGACGACCGACGGCGCGGTGTGGTCGAGCGTGAAGACCTGGCCGGTGAAGTTTCCATTGCCGGCGCCCGGGCCGCCGAGCGCTGTGCCGAGGCCCGCAGTCTCGACGATCGTGTCGTTGTCAGTCAGGTTCAGGCCGAGCGTCCCGTCGCCGCTGCCGCTGTTGGCGCTGACCGTCCAGGTCGTGCCGCTGCCGGTGACGCCGGTCAGGGAGGTGCCGGACACGCCGCCGCCGTTGACGAGCGCGAAGTCGCCCGCGTCGACGCCGGTTACCGACTCGGAGAAGGTGACGGTCCAGCTCACCGAGGCCGCCGCGGTGGAGGCGCCGCCGACCCGGTTGATGGAGACAACGGTGGGCGCGTTCTTGTCGATGGTGTAGGTCTGGCCGGTGGCGTTGCCGTTGCCGGCGCCCGTGCCGCCGAGCGGGTTGGTGGCCGCGTCGGCGATGCTGTCGTTGTCGGTCAGGTCGAGGTGCAGCGTGCCGTCGCCGCTGCCTGTATTCACGTTCACGGTCCAGGTCGTGCCGCCGCCGGTGACGGTGCCGACGGACGTGCCGGTGGGTCCGGCGGAGGTGATCGAGAAGTCGCCGGCATCGACGCCGGTGACCGATTCGCTGAAGGTGACCGTGTAGGCCACGCTCGCCGCGGCCGTCGGATCGGCGTTGGCGCGGTTGATGGAGACAACCGTGGGAGCGGTCTTGTCGACGGTGAAGAGCTGGCCGGTAAAGGGCGCGGTGAACGCGTTGCCGGCTGCATCGAGCACGGCGGCGTCGGCGACCGCATTGAGGCCGAGCGTCCCGTCGCCGCTGCCGGTGTTGGCCGTGACGGTGTAGGTCGTGCCGCTCCCGGTGACACCGGTGATCGACGTGCCGGCCGGGCCCGTCGGTGCGAGCGCGAATGTCGACGCGCTGACGCCGGTGACGCTCTCGCTGAACGTCGCTGTGAAGTGGACGACCGCCAGCTTGGTCGGGTCGGCTTCGACGCGCACGATCGACGACACCGCCGGAGCGGTCTTGTCGATGGTGTAGACCTCGCCCGTGGTGAACGTACCGCCGGTGAGCGGGACGGCGGTCGGGCTCTGGATCGAGCCGTTGTTGAGCACATCGAGGCGGATCGTTCCGTCTCCGCTGCCGGTGTTGACGGCGACGGTGTAGACCGAAGCGTTGATCGGCGTGACCGTACCGACCGTGGCGCCGGTGACGCCGCCGCCCATGGTTGCCTGGAAGTCGGTGCTGTCGACGCCGGTGACGTCGCTGGAGAAGGTGACGGTGAAGCTGACCGATGCCGCGTTCGACGGCGTACCGGAGACGCGGACGACGGACGAGACGCTCGGCGCGTTGCGGTCGACGTTGTAAACCTCGCCCGTGGTGAAGCCGGTGGTCTCGGCGTTGCCGACGCCGTCGGCGATCGTCGGCGAGGCGATGACGTCGAGGCGAATGGTTCCCGTCGCGCCGGTGCCGGTGCTGACGGTGACGGTGCGCGTTGCGCCGCTGCCGGTCACGCCCGTAACGGCCGCGCCGGTCACGCCGGTGGCGGTAATGGCAAAGTCGGCATTGTCGACGTTGAAGACCGGCTCGGTGAAGGTGACGGTGTAGTCGACGTTGGCGGCGGCGGTCGGATTGCCGTTGACGCGTGTGATCGAAACGACTGACGGCGGGGTCTTATCGATCGTGTAGGCCTGATCGCTGACGCGTGTGCCGCTCAGCGGATTGCCCACCGCGTCGGTGATGCCGGACGTGCTGGTGAGATCGAGTCCGAGTGTTCCGTCGCCGCTGCCGGTGTTGACCGGAACGGTCCAGACGATGTTGTTCGCGGTGGTCGGCGTCCCGACACTTGCTCCGCTGACGCCGGTCATCGCCGGCGTGAAGTTGCCGGCCGCTACGCCGGTTACCGCTTCGCTGAAGGTGACGGTGAAGTTGACCGATGCGGCGTTGGTGGGATTCGTCGAGGCGCGGTTGATCGAAGTCGCGCTCGGCGCGGTCTTGTCGAGGGTGTAGACCTCGCCGGTGGTGAAGCTGCCGTTGCCTGCGCCGGCGCCGCCGAGCGGCGTTGTGCCGGTGACAATCGAGTCGTTGTCCGTGACGTCGAGACGCAGCGTGCCGCTGCCGGTGCCCGTGTTGACGGTGACTGTGTACGTCGTACCGCTGCCGCTGACGCCGGTGACCGATGCGCCCGTGACGCCGCCGGTAAGTGTGAATGTGAAGTCGGTGGCGTCGACGCCGGTCACCGCCTGGCTGAAGGTGACGGTGTAATCGACAGACGCCGCGTTCGTCGGCGAGCCGTTCACGCGGACGATGGACGAGACGGTTGGGGCAGGGGAAAGCGAAACAGGTACGAGCCCGATGCCGCGAAAGAGTTTGTTTGTTCCGGCGGTCGCGACCGTGGTGAACGTGCCAGTGGGCGCTGCGGCAGCGCCAGAAGTATCTGTGACGGTAACGATCTTGTTCAACGAGCCTGATGCGTCGGTTGCGTAAAGCGTCACGTTCGTGCCGCTCACAGAGCCGGCCAAGCCGCGCAGACCGCTCGTAAGGCCCGCCGTGAGCGTGCCCCGAAGGGTCCACGTCGTCCCGTCGAAGGTCCATTTCTGAAGACCGCCGCCGGAGCCAGTAGCGCGATCATCGGCGAGGTAAATAGTGTCGAGGCCCGCCACAGTTGCGTCCAGATCAGCGAAGAAGAATTCGTAAGGGGAGGGGCCGGCCGTGGTGGGGAAGCCGGGAAGGCCTACCGTAGTCTGCCCGCTCGTTGTCGGTGTTCCACTGCCGGGGGTCGAGATCCCTTGAAACGTTCCGGAGGCGGAGGAGATATAGAGCTGGCCACCGAAGACACTAGCAGCGCGTATGTTGGCGACCGTCGTGCTGAGCTGTGTGGCGGCTGCGGTACTGCCGAATGTGGTGGCGCGGATACCGGCCGCCGAAGTGGTCAGCCAGATGGTTGTGCCATTGGTGCTGGCCGCACCGCGCATGTTGCCGCTGGTTCCCGCTTCTGTCGTGGATGTATCAACATTGCCGAGGCTGTCCACCCGACCGACGACGCGATTGACCCCCGCGGCGGGAACGGTTGTACCGGGAGCGGCGTCGTATCCGGGAAGCATCAGGTAGGCACCGTCCGCAGAGCGGGTCATCAGGCCTTCCGCCGTCGATGTGCCGTTCGTCGTGAGGGCGCGCTGCAGGCCAACGACCGAAGTCGGCATCGCGATCGATTGCACCAACACTCCGGCCGGCGTGTACTCATCAAGGAAGACAGCCTGCGCAGCGGCGGTGATGGCCGCGGCACCGGTGCCGATCCGGTACACCACGATATTCCCCGGCGTGAAACTGGCCGCGTTGGCCATCCCTGCCATCGCCAGAACCGTGAGGCCAAAGGCAAGGATACGCACTGCTACGCTGCGATTCTTCATGAACTCTCCTGAGCGCATCGCACCATTCGGCCTGGAGAGAGGGACGCGTGGTCCGGGCAGACGACTCTCCCATCAGCGAGGTCATCCCACACAGAACACACACGCGTTGACGAGCTGAAGAACCGAGGTTTCGAGGGCTGCCGGGAGAGTACGAATAAACTTTCGGGAACGCAACAAAAAAGTGCGTTGCGGAGACTTCTAATTCTCGTAGCCTCTTAACCCCAACGTCTCGACGATCACCGCCGCGAGCTTCCACTCCTCCGCGGCGATCGTTTCGATCAGTTCGTAGTCGCGGGTGAACTTGATGAACGGCCGGTTGAAGCGCTTCTTTACGGCGCTGTGGTCGATCGCCCGCAGGACGCGAAGACGTTTCGGGCCGAGGTCGACGACGTCGAACCGCGCGATCAGGTTCGGCTCGAGCGCCGGATCGACCTCGGAGCGCGAAAAGAGCCGCTCGACGAACACCAATTCGTTCGACCGCACCCAATACTTTTCGCGATCGCGCAGGTTCATCGGCTCCACGATCGGAGGCCCGAACAGCGTCAGCGGCTTCGACATGAATCCGCCGCGGTGCTTGATGATTACGCGCGCCGGCGAGAAGGTGCTCATCGTCAGCAGGATGCGCTCGGGGACTCCCTTGTAGCGATTCATGTGGCGCAGCTCGACGGCGATGCCGCGCCACCGCCCGCGGATCGCGCCGCTCCACCAGACGCGCTGCGGCGCTTCCCAGCCAAACGACGTCGCCAGCCGCAGCAGCCGTTCGGAGAATGCCGACGATTTCCGCGCCAGGACGACGATGAGCAGCACCGCTACCACTGCCGACCCACCGACTACGAGCAAGCTGACCTGTCCTTCGCTCACCAGCGAAGCATACGTCGTACGATTCGCAGCCGTGCCTGACATCAACGACCACTTCGAAACCGCCAACCGCCGCATCCTCACGCTCAAAGCGGGGAAGGAGCGGCTGGTCGCCAATCGCCATCCGTGGATTTTCGCCGGCGCGATCGCGCGCGAGAGCGGTCCCGAGGATGCCGCCATCGCCGATCTTCACGATCCGCGTGGCCGCCGCATCGCTTCGGGTTTTTATTCGCGCCATTCGCAGATCCGTCTGCGTGCGCTGACCTTCGGGGATGAGGTGCTGACTGCCGATACGATCCGCGATCGCCTGATCGCGTCGATCCGCCGCCGCACCCGCAGCAACGACACGAACGCGATGCGTGTCGTGAATGCCGAGGGCGATGATCTCAGCGGCATCGTCATCGACCGGTATGACGACATCCTCGTCATCGAAATCGCCAACGCCGGCATCGAGCAGCTTCGCCCTCTCATTATTAATGTGCTGCAGAACGAGCTGAAACCGCGCGGGATCTGGTTCAAGAACGACATTCCGCCGCGAAAGATCGAGGAGCTCTCGATGCAGCCGGAGTGGATGGGGGAGGGCGAGCCCTCGACCGAGATCCGCGAGAACGCACTTCGTTTCCGCGTCGATCCTCCCTCGGGGCAGAAGACCGGATTCTTTCTCGATCAACGCGAGAACCGCCAGCTCACGCGCGCGCTCGCGCAAGGCCGGCGCGTGCTGAACCTTTTCTCCTACAGCGGCGGCTTCGGCGTTTACGCATCCGCCGGCGGCGCGGCCTCGGTGGAAAACGTCGACATTTCGGCGTCCGCGATCGAGATGGCCCGCGCCAATCACGCGCTGAACGGATTCGACGCGAGCTTCGTCGTCGCCGATGCGTTCGACTACGTGCGCAAAACGCCGTCGCGCTTCGATCTCCTGATCTGCGATCCGCCCGCGTTTGCGAAATCGCGCGGCGACGTCGACCGCGCCGCCCGCGGCTACAAGGACATCAACCTCTTCGCCATGAAGTTGCTCGAGCCGGGCGCGCACATGCTTACGTTCTCGTGCAGCGGCCACATGCCGCTCGACCTCTTCCAGAAAGTGATCTTCGCCGCGGCGCAGGACGCCGGGCGGCGGGTGTCATTCCTCCGCCGCCTGACGGCCGCGCCGGACCATCCGGTGTCGCTCTTCTGTCCGGAAGGGGAGTACCTGAAAGGCTTCCTGCTCGAAGTGATCTAAACGGTTCTTCGGCCGCGAACGAAATGCAGGATGAAGAGGATGACTGCGATCACGACGAGAAGGTGAACCAGACCACTGGCAACATGGAAAACAAGGAACCCGCACAACCAGGCGATTAGCAGAATGATGGCAAGTATCAACAGCATCTTAAACTTCCTCCCGAGCCAGCCTCTGCATCATGTGTACCGGTTTTATCCGCAGATGACGCGGATGAGCGCGGATAAAGGAATCTGCGTCCTATCTGCGTCATCTGCGGATCAGTTTGTACAATCTGCCACGCCATGAGAACTACCCTCACGCTCACCGCGCTTCTTTTCCTCGCCGCGGCCGATCCGCGTCAGCCGTTTCTCGGCCACTGGGTCGGGACTTCGATTTGCACGCCGGTGCGCTCCGCATGTCACGACGAGACCGCCTCATATTGGATGACGCCGGGCAAAGCCGCCGATGTCGTCACGATGGATGCGAGAAAGATTGTCGACGGCAAGGACGAGGTCATGGGTCCGCCGCTCGATTTCCACGTCGATCCTTCCGCGCGGACGATCGTCGGAGTCATGGTCGCGAAAGACGGCAGCCGCTGGACCTGGGCCTTCACGCGCTCCGCGAATGAGATGACCGGCACGCTCAAGCAGCCGGACGGGCAGGTCGTCCGCAACATTCACGTCGTGAAACAGAAGGAGTAGCATCCTTCGTTCATGACTGCCACCCCCCTCACCGCCGGCCGCAAGTCCCGCGAGGTCACGGTCTCGTACCTCGGCGAACTGCTGCAGAACGCCGGCTTCGTCGATGAGAAGCAGAAGGTCGAGATCGACAACCTCGATCGGCAGCTCCGCGCGCAATCGCGTTCCGCACGCGCGCGCGGCGAGGAAGAGGCCAGTCCGTTCAAGGGCCTGATGGGCATGAACCTCACCGATGCCAGCGGCAGCGGCACGCGCATCGACGACTTCCTCCTCGCGCGGTTGATCGCAGAGGATGCAGCGCTCAAGTTCTACAAAATCGATCCGCTCAAGCTCGACGTCGAAATGATCGAGTCGAAGATCTCGCGCCCGTTCGCGCGCAAGCACCGCATGACGCCGGTTGCCGTCCGCGACGGCAAGCTGATCGTCGCCGTCGTGAATCCGTTCGACACCGTCGCCCTCGACACCTACCACCAGATGGTGAAGCAGGAGATCGAGATCGTGGTGGCGTCGGAGAGCGACGTGATGGGCGTGATCACCGAGCAATACGGCTTCCGCGCCTCGGTGACGAAAGCCGGACGCGATCTCGGCCGCGGTGCGATCGATCTCTCCAACCTCGAGCAGTACGTCAAGCTGAAGTCCGGCAACGAGATCGAGACCAGCGACGCGCACATCGTCAACGCCGTCGATTTTCTGCTGCAGCACGCCTACGACTCGCGCGCCAGCGACATTCACATCGAGCCGAAGCGTGAAGCGGCCATGATCCGCTTCCGCATCGACGGCGTGCTGCACGAAATCCAGCGCGTGCCGAAACTCGTCAACCTGGCCATCACCTCGCGCATCAAGACGATGTGCCGCATGGACATCGCCGAACGGCGCAGGCCGCAGGACGGGCGCATCAAAACAGAGCGTGAAGGAAAAGAAATCGAGCTTCGCGTCTCGACGCTCCCGACCGCATTCGGCGAGAAGCTGGTCATGCGCATCTTCGACCCCGAGGTGTTGATCCGCGACCTCGGAGGGCTCGGGTTTTACGAAGATGAGTTGCGCACGTTCGCCGACTGGATCAAACGTCCGCACGGCATCATCCTCGTCACTGGCCCAACTGGTTCGGGCAAGACTGTCACGCTCTACACGGCCCTGAAGTCGCTGGCGTCGCCCGAGATCAACATCTGCACGATCGAAGATCCGATCGAGATGGTGTGGGACGATTTCAATCAAACCTCGGTGCAGGCAAAGGTCGGTATCACGTTCCCTGCCGCGTTGCGCACGATCCTCCGCCAGGATCCGGACATCATCATGGTCGGCGAGATCCGCGACGAAGAGACTGCACAAAATGCTGTGCAGGCGGCCCTGACGGGACACCTCGTTTTCTCGACGCTGCACACGAATGATTCCGCGACGTCGGTCACGCGCCTGATCGACCTCGGCATCCAACCGTTCCTGATTTCATCGACCCTCGTCGGGACGATGGCGCAACGGCTGATGCGGCGCATCTGCGAAGACTGCAAGCGCAATCGCCCGCTCAGCGTCGACGAGGCCGGCATGCTCAATCTACAGGCGCCGGCCGGCAAGCGGATCATCGTCAAGGAAGGCGCAGGCTGCATCCGCTGCCGCAACACCGGCTACTTCGGCCGCACCGGCATCTTCGAAATCCTTCCGATCGACAACGCGATCCGCGACCTCATCGACCGCTCCGAGGACTTTCTCAAGATCAAGGAGATGGCCGTGAAGCGCGGCATGCGCACGTTGCGGCAATCCGCGCTGCGCAAACTCGCCGAGGGCGTGACGAGCTTCGAAGAAGTGGTGCGCGTTACGGGGATTTAGGTCGCGCGCGCGAAGGCGCGCGGAACAATCCTAGCCCCGCGCTTCGCGCGGGGTAGCGTTGGGTCGAGAATGTTTGCGGCCGCGTAGGCGGCCGCAACAAAACTCGCGCGAATCTTTGTAGCGGCCGCCTCCGCAGCCGCCACAACTGCGCCCGCGGACAGACCCCGCGCAAGAGCGCGGGGCTAGGATTGTGAAGCGCGCCTTCGCGCGCTGAGGAAGCGAGAGATTCCATCTACAATGCGCTCCGCCGGCACCACCTGAAGGAGACGCTGTTGTCCATTCGCTCGCTTGCGCCGGCTCTTGCTTCGCTTTGTTTCGCCGCATCCCTCTTCGCGCAGACCGCTCCTGCACCCTTGCGATGGATGAAGCTTGCGCATGCGCTGCCCGAGGCGCAAGCGAAACAGACGCTGATCCTGCTCGACCTTCATTCATCCGCGCTGATCGACAAATCCCTTGACGCCTGGATCTCGAAGGCCGAGGCCGATCCGGCGGGGGCGAGGGCCATGGATCGGATGGTGCTCGCCGTCGCCGGCGTCCGTTCAGAAGCGATGCACGACTTGCCCGACCTCGCGCGATTCAAAGGGCAACGGCGTCACCTCATCGTGCTCGATCCGTGGGGCGGAATCATTCTGGAGCCGGAGGAGGGATTTGGAGATGTTGCGAAGTTCGCATTCGCCCTCAACGCGTTGCGGCAGCAGGCGCCTTCGTTCATCCGTGCCGGTCTGTTGCGGCGCGAAGGGAAGATCGCGCAGTCGCTGCTGGCGTGGGCGGGCGGCCTGCTCGACGCCGGCGCTGCCGGTAGTGCACGCGGTGCGTTTGAACAGGCTGAGTCGATCGCGAAGCGTGACAACGATGTCGCTTCGATGCAGAACGCACAGCTCGGAATCGCCGCTCTGTATTTGCAGGAAGTGGGGACGCGCCGACAGGCGGTGGCCATGCTCGACCGAATCGTTGCCCGTCCCGCGACCAGCGAGATCGCTTCCCGCGCATGGATGCTGCTCGCCTACAAGCATCGCTCCTCGCGGGAAGTACCGCGGGCGATCGAGGCCTATCAGAAGGCGTTCGAGTTCGCACCGAAGCCGTCCGCGCTGGCCGATGCGGCGCGCCGGCATCTCGAAACGCTCGGCTCAGAGCCCGAGTCGCTCCTGCTGCCCGATGTCGCGGCCGGAAATGTGCGCATCCTCTATCCGCGCCGCGAGGTAATCGTGGGAACGGTCCAATTTGCAGTGGTCACGTCAAACGATGCCGCGCGGGTCGAGATTTATCTCGACGATGCGCGCGTCGCGGAACTGACCCGCCGGCCGTTCCGCACGAACGTGAACCTTGGCGCAACGCCGCACGTCCGCGTCCTGCGCGCTGTCGTCTTCGACGCGCAGCAACGGCGCCTCGGCGAGGACACCGTCACCTTAAACGATCGCGCTGTGTCCCTCGGCGTCGACATCGTCGCGCCGAAAAGTGGAGAGGTCGAAACACGCACGATCGTCAACGTGCGCCCCCGCCTGCCCGAAGGCAGCCGGCTCGAAGGCATCGACCTTTTCTGGAACGAAACCAAGATCGCGACGATGACAACGCCGCCGTTCCAGCATGACGTGGTCTTGCCCTCGCGTTTCGCGCCGGGATTCATCCGCGCCGTGGCGCGAACGGCGGACGGTGCCACGGCCGAGGATGTGAAACTCATCAACTCCTCCGGTGTTGCCGAGCAGGTGAGCGTGGATGCCGTTCGCGTCTATGCCATCGTGCAGGACCGCTCCGGACGCTACATCCCGGACTTGAACGCAAGCGACTTCGTTGTGAAGGAAGATGGGAATGTCGTCGCGCCGCGGCTGCAAAGCGGCGCCGACGATCCGATCTCCATCGGCATGGCGCTCGATACGTCGGCGAGCATGAAGATCGCGATGACCGAGGTGATCGACTACGCGAACGAGTTCGTGCAGCACGGCCTCGGCGACAACGACCAGACCTTCGTCGTCGCGTTCGATGAGGAGCCGCGCCTCGTCCAGCCGCTGACGCGTAATCGGGAAGAGCTCAGCGCCGCGATCTTCGACCTGTCTGCGAACGGCGGCACGGCGATCTGGGATGCCGTGCTCTATTCGCTTCAGAACTTTCACGGTGTTCCCGGCAAACGCGCGTTGGTGGTCTTCACCGACGGCGACAACAACGCCGGGTCGTCGACGGAGAGCGGTGCGCTGCAGTACGCGCGAGAAATCGGCGTGCCCGTCTACGTCGTGCAGATTTTCACCGGGCGTTTCGAGAACCTGGAGATGACCTCGAATGAAAACCGGATCGACTCTCTGGCGAAATCGACCGGCGGCGCCTTCTTCCGCTTCACGAGCAAGAAGGATCTTCCTCACATTTTCTCGCAGATCCGCGACGACACCCGCGGCCAGTACCTGCTGACGTACGTTTCGCGCAGCACGCGGCCGCGCGACGAACTGCGCAGGATCACGGTCGAAGTGCCGGGGAAGCACGTGAATGTGCGCGCCACGAGTGGCTACTATCCGAAGTAGTGCGAACCTACTTCGATCCCATCCGCACGACCTGCTCGAACTTCTCGCCGCTTTGCGCCAGCGTGCGCACGGTCGCCGTCAGCTCCTCGGCCAGGGCATTGTTTTTCTGCGCGATGTCGCGCATCGAGCTGGATGCGCCCGACACTTCTTCCAACTGACCGAGCTGCTTGCGCACGATGTCGCGGATCGTTCGCGCGTCGAGGTTGATCTGCTCCATCGCCTCGGCGATTCCGCGCGCGGCCGTTGACTGATGATCGCTCGCCGATCGCACCTGCGCGGCGATGTTGTGTACGGCCTCCGCTTCCTGCGCGAGCAAGCTCGCCGCGCGAGCCTGCTCGTCGATCGAGCGCCGGTTCTCGCCGATGTGGTCGCTCATCTTCGAGGCCGTGCGATGCAGGCTGCGCGTCGCCGCGGCCTGCTGCTCGAGCGACGCGGAAATCTGTTGCGACATTTCGAATGATGACGCCGAGGTATCGACGATGCGCCCGAGGGAGTCGTTCGCATTGCGCGCGAGACTGACCGTGCCGCGGATGCGGTCGACGCCGTCCTGCATTGCCGCAACCGCCGCCTGCGACGCCGTGCGCACGCCGTTGACGATGGCGCTGATCTCGTTGGTCGACTTGCGCGTCTGTTCTGCGAGCTCGCGCATCTCCTCGGCCACGACATTGAAGCCCTGCCCATGCTCGCCGGCGTGCGCGGCGATGATGGCCGCGTTCAGCGCCAGCAGATTGGTGCGCTGCGTGACGTGGCCGACCACTTCGAGGATCTGACGGATCTGCGCGACGCGTCCGGCGAGATCGGCGAGCACGTCGGCAGCGCGTTCGGTCAGTTCGCGCGAATGTTCGATTCCGGCGACGGTTTCATCGACCGCGGCGCGCCCGGCCACCGCTTCTTCGCGCGCGCGGCGCGAGAGGTCCGCGGTGTTTTTCGCGAGCGATCCGAGCTCGCCGGAGGTCGCTTCCATTTCGGAAACGAATGCGAGCACGTCGTCGCCGGCGGCCGCGAGCGCCGAGGTCATCGCCGACATCTGCGCGGACGCGGCCGACATCTCCGTCGTCGATGACGACGTCTTCGCCGCCGACTCGAAGAGCTGCGACATCGTCGTGCGCACTTGCTCGCTCGACGCGCGCAACTCGGTCGCGCGTGCCGCAACGTCCTCGGTGCGCGCCGTGACGCCTTCGGCGGTCCTCACCACCTGCTCGGTGATGTCGCGGACTTGCATCAGCGAGTGCGCGGAGCGCTCCGCGAGCTGCGACTGTTCCGTCGATCGGATGAGCAGCATGTCGCTGCCGTTCGTCATCACGCGGATGCCGCCGGTGATCGCGCCGCCGCTTTCGTTCAGCGCGCGGGTGCGCACCTCCAGCGACTCCGCCATCCGATTGAACGATCCCGCCAGCTCGCCGATCTCGTCGTGGCTCTCGGCGGTGATCCGGCTCGAAAGCTCGCCGGCGGCGATGCGTTCCGTTCCCGCCACGAGCTTCTGCACCGGCCGCGTGATGCCGCGCGACATGACCACCGAGGAGACGGAGAGGGCGATGAGGGCAAAGAGAGTACCGAAGCCGATCGTCAGAAAGGTGCGGCGCGCGGTGGCCGTGGCCTCATCGGCGCGCTCCTTGAGCACGTCCATTTCCTGTGCCTCGATCGACGTGACGGACGTGCGGACGGTGAACATCGCGTCGGCACTGCCATGGCCGCGTATGTTGGCAATCGCCGCGTCGACGCCGCTCTTGTCGCGCGCGTCGATGCCGCGCTGCAACTCGCTGATCACACGGCCGATGAGTGGCTCGAGTGAGTCAAGCCGTCCGCTCAGTGACGGATCGCGGCGTTTGAGATCGGTGATGGCCTGCTCGAATGTGCCGATCGATCGCTGAAACGCCTCGCGATACGACGCATCGCCGGTGAGCAGATACCCGCGCTGCTCGTTCTCGGCAGCGCGCAGATTGGAGACCACCTGCTCCAGATCCCACAAAAACTGACGCGCCTGCGATCGCGCTGTCGTGACCGCGACGAGGTGCTGCGTATCGTAAAACGCGATCCCGCCGATCACCACCAGGATGAACAGGCTCAGGCCGAAGACCGTCCGAAGCTTTGCCGCTACCGATGTGCGCATGCGATGAGCCGCATCGTACAGAGGTTCGCGAAGCGTTTCATCACAAAGACACGAAGGACAAAAACGGATTTCTTTGTGCCCTTTGCGTCTTTGTGGTGAAACGCTTCATCCGGTAGAGTAACCGGCTGACATGACTCGACTCGACATTTCCCAGGCTTCCGCTCCGCCGCTCATTCCGCAGGACCAGCCCGAACAGCTTCCGCTCTTCTCCGAGGCCGCGTTGGATGTTGCGCGCAGAGATGCAGCGAAGTGGCGCGAGTCCGCATCGAAGAAGCCGGCGTGGAAGAAAGACTTCACTACCGTCAGCGGCATGGAAGTGAATCCGCTGGCGACTCCCGACAACGTAGCCAGCCTCGACTTCGAACGCGATCTCGCTTTCCCCGGAGAGTTTCCCTACACGCGCGGCATCCACCCGGCCGGCTATCGCGGACGCCTCTGGACCATGCGCCAGTTCGCAGGCTTCGGCAGCGCCACGCAGACCAACGAGCGCTTCAAGTACATGCTCGCTCACGGACAGACCGGCCTCTCGACCGCCTTCCATCTGCCGACGCTCTATGGCTACGACTCCGATCATCACTTCAGCGCCGGCGAAGTCGGCAAGTGCGGAGTGGCCGTCGACACGCTGGCGGACATGGAAACGCTCTTCGAGGGGATCGACATCGAGGACATCACCGTCTCGATGACCATCAACTCCACCGGCCCGATCGCGCTGGCGATGTATCTCGTCGTCGCGCAGAAGCAGGGGGCGGACTGGAAAAAGATCTCCGGCACGCTGCAGAACGACATCCTCAAGGAGTACATCGCGCAGAAGGAGTACATCTTCCCGCCGCGGCCTTCGATGCGGCTGATCACCGATACGTTCCGGTTCTGCGCGGAGAACGTTCCGAAATACAACCCGATCTCGATCAGCGGTTACCACATCCGCGAGGCCGGCTCGACCGCGCTGCAGGAGCTGGCCTTCACGCTGCGCGACGGAATGGAGTACGTCGAATACGGCATTCGCGCCGGTCTCGACGTCGACGATTTCGCTCCTCGGCTTTCCTTCTTCTTCAACTCGCACAACGATCTGTTCGAGGAAGTAGCGAAGTTCCGCGCCGCGCGGAGGGTGTGGGCGAAAGTGATGCGCGACCGCTACGGCGCGAAAGATCCGCGCTCGTGGCAGCTGCGCTTCCACACGCAGACCGCCGGCTGTTCGCTGACGGCGCAGCAGCCTTACAACAACATCGTCCGCGTCACGATCCAGGCGCTGGCGGCGGTGTTCGGCGGCACGCAGTCGCTGCACACGAATTCGCTCGACGAAACGCTCGCGCTTCCGACCGAAGCGGCCGCGCGCATCGCCCTGCGCACGCAACAGATCATTGCGCACGAGTCAGGCGTCATCAACACGGTCGATCCGTTCGGCGGCTCCTTCTTCATCGAGGAGCTGACCAACAAGATGGAAGCGGGCTGCTTCGACTACATCGAAAAGATCGACGCGTTCGGCGGCATGGTCGAAGCGATCGAAGCGGGCTTCCCGCAGCGCGAGATCTGGGACGCGTCGTACCAGTTCCAGCGCTCCGTCGACTCCGGCGAAAAGATCGTGGTCGGCGTCAACGGCTACAAGATGGAAACGGAAGATCCGTACGAGATTCTCTACATCGACGACTCGGTCGCCGAGGAGCAGATCAAACGCCTCAACGATGTTCGCGCCTCACGCGATGCGGCGAAGGTGCAGGAGTCGCTGCAGGCGCTGCGGAACGCCGCAGCCGATCCGAACGAGAACACGATGCCGTACCTCATCGACGCGGTGAAGACGTACGCCACCGTCGGCGAGATCAGCGACGCGCTGCGCGACGTGTTTGGTACATATCAGGAGCCGGCGCTCTTCTAAAGCCATTTGAACCACAGAGACACAGAGATCACAGAGGGATTCCTCTCGTGTCCTCCGTGTCTCTGTGGTGAAACGGCTTCTTAAACCGCGAGGCTCCGAATCCTCTCCAGGATGTCCTGCACGCGCGAGCGCTCTTGTCCGTGCGGGAGCCCGTCGGACGTCGCCTGCACACTCTCGCGGATCTTCTGCCGCTCGTCGCTTGCTGCGCGGCGGAACTTCGTGGCGATGACGTAGGTGATGATCTCGGCCTTCGCGTCGGACAACTTGACCAGATCGGGGAGGTCACGCAGCAACCGTTCCGTCGGACGGCTCTCCAAATCTTTGACGAATGCCTGCAATTCCGTGAATGTC
>JAFAOU010000149.1 GCA_019247495.1 Acidobacteriota bacterium | reverse complement strand
TTTCATTCGCCGTTTTCGCGCAGCCCGCAAAGAAAGCGGACGATGCGAAAGAGAAAGATTCGAAGTACGGCGAGAAAACCTTCGCCGGCCTCACCCTCCGCGAGATCGGTCCCGCCCTTACCTCGGGGCGAATCATCGATCTCGCAGTCGATCCGAAAGATGCGCGGGTCTGGTACATCGCCACCGCCGGCGGTGGCGTCTGGAAGACGACCAATGCGGGCACCAGCTTCGCGCCGGTGTTCGACGATCAGAAATCGTTCTCCATCGGCTGCGTGACCGTCGATCCGCACGACTCGCTCGTGGTGTGGGTCGGGACCGGCGAGAACAACAGTCAGCGCTCGGTGTCCATGGGCGATGGCGTTTACAAATCGATCGACGGCGGGAAGAGCTGGAAGAACGTCGGGCTCGAGAAGTCGGAGCACATCTCGAAGATCGTCGTCGATCCGCGCGACTCCAATGTCGTCTATGTCGCCGCGCAGGGGCCGTTGTGGGCGCCGGGCGGCGATCGCGGGCTGTACAAAACGACCGACGGCGGCAAGACGTGGAAGGCCGTGCTGACCATCAGCGAGAACACCGGCGTCACCGACGTCATCCTCGATCCGACCAACCCGGACATCCTCTACGCCTCGGCCTACCAACGCCGCCGCCACGTCTTCACGCTCATCGACGGCGGTCCCGAGTCGGGCATCCAGAAGTCGACTGACGGCGGCAAGACGTGGACGAAGTTGAAGGACGGATTGCCGAAGGAAGACATGGGCCGTATCGGCCTGGCCATGGCGCCGCACAATCCGAAGATCATCTACGCCGTGATCGAGTCGACGCGCAAGGCGGGCGGCTTCTTCGTTTCGAAGGACGGAGGATCGTCGTTCAAGAAGGTCAACGACTTCAACGCGCAAGGGCAGTACTACGGCGAGATCTTCGTCGATCCGAACGATGACGATCGCATCTACGGCGTCGACGTCTGGATGCGCGTCTCCGACGACGGCGGTAAGACCTGGCGCAAGCTCGACGAGAAGTGGAAGCATCCCGACAACCACGTGGTCTGGATCGATCCGGCTACGAGCGACCATCTGCTCATCGGCTGCGACGGCGGACTCTACGAATCGTTCGACCGCGCGGAGACGTGGAACTTCAAAGCGAACCTGCCGGTCACGCAGTTCTACCGCGTGAGCGCCGACGACGACCTTCCCTTCTACAGCGTCTACGGCGGCACGCAGGACAACTTCTCCCTCGGCGGTCCCGCGCGCACGACGGACGCGAAGGGCATCGTCAATGCCGATTGGTACGTGACGCAGGGCGGCGACGGCTTCCGCTCCGTTCCCGATCCGAAGAATTCGAACATCATCTATGCCGAGTCGCAGAACGGCGGCCTGGTGCGCTTCGACAAACGGACCGGCGAGGCGGTCGACATCGAGCCGCAGCCGAGCGGCAACATGGATCCGCTTCGCAAGAACTGGGACTCGCCGATCATCGTCAGTCCGCACGACAGCAACCGCCTCTACTTCGCAGCGCAGTACGTGCTGCGGAGCGATGACCGCGGCAACACGTGGAAGGCGATCAGTCCCGATCTCACGCGCCACATCGATCGCAACACGCTTCCGGTCATGGGACGCGTGTGGGGCGTCGATGCCGTGGCCAAGGGTGCTTCGACGTCGTGGTACGGCAACATCGTGTCGCTGGCCGAGTCGCCAATGCAGGCCGGGTTGATCTACGCCGGTACCGACGACGGTTTGATTCAGGTCACGTTGGACGGCGGCGAACACTGGCAGAAGGTCGATCACATCGCCGGCGTCCCGGACATGACCTACGTCTCGCGCCTGGAGGCGTCGCAGCACAACCCGAACGTGGTCTACGCCGCGTTCGACAACCACAAGACCGGCGACTTCAAACCGTACGTCTTCAAGAGCAGCGACCTCGGACGAACCTGGACGTCCATCACCGGCGATCTGCCGGCGCGAGGCAGCAGCTACGCCCTCGTCGAAGATCGCGTCGATCCGAATCTCCTCTACCTCGGCACGGAGTATGGTCTGTTCGTTTCGCAGACCGGCGGCTCGTCGTGGATTCCGTTGAAGGGAGGTTTCCCGACCGTGGCTGTGCGCGATCTCTGGTTCCAGAAGCGGCACGACGATCTCGTCATCGCCACCTTCGGCCGCGGATTCTGGGTGCTCGACGACGTGAGTCCGCTGAGAACGATGACGCCGGCGGTGGCATCCAACGAAGCAACGCTCTTTCCGACGCGCGATGCGGAGTTGTATGTCGAGCGTGCGCAACTCGGATTGCCGGGCAAGTCGTTTCAGGGCGCGTCGTACTTCACCGCTGCGAATCCTCCGTTCGGCGCAATCTTCACCTACTACCTCAAAGATGAATTGAAGAGCCGCCGCAAGCAGCGTCAGGCCGCCGAAGCGAAGATCGATACCGACAAGAGCAACGAGCCGGGGCACGCGCAGCCGCCGTATCCGACGCTCGACCAGTTGCGTGCCGAGGAACGCGAGATCGAGCCCGCAGTGGTGATGATCGTGAGCGATGAAGAAGGCAACGTCATCCGCCGCGTCAGTGCGCCGAGCAAAGCGGGCTTCCATCGCGTGGCGTGGGATCTGCGCTATCCGCCGCCGTCTCCGATCGAGTTGAAGGAGCCGGAGGCCGACGTCTTCTCGCCGCCTCCCGGCGGACCGCTCGTCGCACCGGGCAAATACACCGTACGCATGGCCAAGCGCATCGACGGCGTCGAAACCGTCCTCGGCGCGCCGCAAACATTCAACGTCGTCCCGCTCTATCTCTCGATCATGCAGGAGAGCGATCGCGCCGCCGTGCTCGACTTTCAGAAGAAGGCGGCGAGCGTGCAGCGGACGTTGATGGGCGCCGGCCGTGCGACGCAGGAAGCACTCACGCGCATCCAGTACATCCGCCGCGCACTCGATGAAATCGCAGGACCCGATCCGAAACTCGTGGCCGAGGTCAATCGAATCGATATGGCGTTGCGCGACATCAACGATCAGCTCAACGGAGATCCGATCCTGCGGCGCGCGAACGAGCCGGCGCTGCCGTCGCTGCTCGACCGCGTCAACACCGCAGTCAACGGACTGACAACCACCGCGCCGCCAACGGCAACGCATCGCGAAGCATTGACGATCGCGCAGCAGCAGGCCGGTCCGCTACTGGACCGTCTGCACAAGCTGATCGAAGTCGATCTCGCCGCCGTCGAGAAACAGATGAACGAACGCGGCGCACCATGGACGCCGGGGAGGATTCCGCAGCTGCCGCGGTAACGCGCCACTAATCTGCGCCATCCGGGGACGGATGGCCCATCGGCGAAGACGGCGCAAGAACAGTCGCCCCGGCTCGGAGGCCGCGCCGTTCGGAGTGCGGCGTCTATTCGATTGCGCGCGCGCCCATCCGCTTCTTGATCACGAGCGGAATGGCGATCAGCGCGAGGAGTAGAACGCAGACGATGATCAGGCGGCGCAACGCGTCACCTTGCGTCATCGTTCCGTTGACCAGAGAGTCGGCGCAGTAGGTGAAGACGATGTGCGACGGGACGACGCCGATCAGCGTGGCCCAGAAGTAGTCGCGGAAGCGCACACGGGCGATGCCGGCGGCGTAGTTCCAAACCGCGAAGGGCGGCCCTGGAATCAGGCGGACAATGAGCATGCTCGTGAAGCCGGCCGATTCGACCTGGCGGCGCACCGCGCGGCCGGCACTGCCGAACTTGTCGAGTAATCCTTCGCCGAGGAAGCCGCCCACGAAGTAGGAAGCGATCGCGCCCAGCATGCCGCCGGTGATGGCGTAAACCGCGCCGAGTTTCCATCCCCAGATCACGCCGGCGGCGATGACGAAGACGCTGGCCGGAAGGGCGAAAATACAACCGACTGCGTAGAGCGCGATGAGCACGATCGGGCCGTACCAGAGTCCGCGCAGCCAGGAGATGAGATCGCGCAGATGTTCTTTGGTGAGGTAGCTGCGCGCAGGCGAGAAGTAGAGCGCGGCGACGCCGGCGGCGAGAAGCGCGAGGACGGCGAACTTGATCGCGTTGCGGCGATTCATCGAGGACTGACCGCCACGACCGAGTTGGCGTACGTCTTCGCCGCCAG
Organism: Acidobacteriota bacterium; assembly: GCA_019247495.1. GTDB lineage: Bacteria > Acidobacteriota > Thermoanaerobaculia > Gp7-AA8 > Gp7-AA8 > JADGNZ01. The sequence continues at coordinate 22,372 of JAFAOU010000149.1, read as the reverse complement.
GCCATTAACCTTGAGGACGGTGTCGAGCGCCACCTTGCACGGGACGTCGTGAAAGAGGAACGTGCCGCTTCCGGTGACGCCGGGATCGATGGTGAGGCTGCGGATGCCGCACTGCTTCTGGATCGATTTCAGGACGGCGTGGACGCCGGCGTCTTTCACGTCGAGGGTGACGCCGCGAGGTTTCGCGGGCGCGGCAAAGGCGACGGAGCAAAGCAGCAGCAATGATGTCGCGAGAAGGACCGGTCGCACGCGTCGGCACAACCAGAGCGTGCTCGTCAGGCATTCCGAACCGTCAGACAAAAGGGGCGTTCATCACTTTCGCAACACCGGCGATACGCGGGTGGCGGTGGAGGTGACCTCTCAAACCTACCGCTGCTCTGAGACGAACGCCGCGATCTTCCAGGTACCCCATTTGCGAACCAATTCGATGTGATAGCCGGCCGGACTCCATAGAAGTCGTGGGTCCATCCAGCCAGTGCGTCCGTCGGCAACGCGGATATGACCCTTCTCACCGAGCGGCTTCACGATGTCGAATGACAGGATCGCGATCGCCTTCGATTTTGGGTCGTTGCGCTCATACAACAGCGTGTTGCGGCTCAGCACCGCGTTGAACGAAAACCGGTCGAATTTCTCCGGCCAGCTCGCATAGATCGACGGCGTCGAGAAGTGATCGTTGTCGCGCAACACGCCGCCGCCCATGTAGAACATCGTGAACAGCTCTTCCCAATGCGGCTCCCGATACCAGGCACGCTTGAACGCCTGGATTCCGACCCCCGGTCCGAATGAGAAGCGCACGTCAGGGTCAAGATGATCAAACAACCGCTTCTCGTCGCGAGCGCGAATGAGCTCCATCATCTGACTGCGAAATGCAGTGAGCGTCTTGTCCTTATCCCAGTCGTATACCGGGATGAGCTTCGGTCCGGCGACAGGCCGCGGCTGCGCCGACAGAGACGTGGCGCACGCGAGGAGAAGCAAAAGGAAGGCGTGTTTCATTCGATGATGCCTAGTGTTTCTTCTGAGCGGGCCGGGTCGTCTGCTGCCGAGCGTTAGACGCCGGGTGTCTGCAAGAGTCGTCGGAGGCCGGCGAGTACCTTTGTTACTTCCATATACCCGCCAATCCCGGTGTCCAGCTCGACGTAGCTGTTGGCCTGCATGACCTCCAACACATGATCAACAATGAGCTTCTCGTGGCCAGTTTCATCAACAATGTCAGAATTGAGCCGCTTGTCATTATTAACGATCGCGAATGCTATTTGCCGAAATACAGACTTGAAATCAGGAATGAACTCGTGAAGGTATGCGTCAAGGCCATGCGTTGTGACCGAGAAATCCGGCGGATCAGACCCAAGCAAGCGCGACCGCTCTAGGTAACCGCGATTCGAAAGAATCTCAAGTGAATCAAGAAAGTCCTCGCGTGACAGGCCAAGTCTCTCAGCGTCTTCCCACACATGCTCCGTGTCAATACCTAATGTGCTGCCGTCTCTTCGTGCCGCCTCGCCAAATAAACGGAGAACGACAACATCCTGCTTAGACAGGTCGTGCAAGGTGGACGCGCTTGTTGTTGTATATGCAGGCGGCTTCGCGAGGCTTGGCTTAGGACGAAGGTCATAGATTGCGGAGACGACACGATCGACTTGGGCATCGTAATCGGCTAAATCTGCAATCTTCACCCATACCGTATTCTTAAGCGACTCAGGTACTTCGACATTATCCAAAACGACCGGAATGATTCTCGTGCCCTTCTCGATGCGTTTCACAACACTCGCATTCAACTCTTCCTTCACCCAAGGCTTTTCCACACTTTTGGTTGAGAGCACGATGATGATAGCGTCCGCGCTCTTCAGCCCTTCCTCGAAGATCTTATCAACGAGACTATCGCCGGGGTAGATCTCCCATTCGTCCACCCACGCTTCGACCCCTTTTGCGTAGAGCTTTTCAGCGAATTCGCGAACGAAACGGTCCTTATCCTCACTTGCATGACTGAGAAACGCCCTTCGATTCATTCAGGGATCATACCGTGCTCTAAGTTATTTCTTTGCGACGACTTTGTGTGCCTCAACTCCGAAACATGATTCCACAGGTGCTCTATACGCGCTCTTCTTCGTTCATATCGAAAAATAGCCTTCTGCTCACCCAACCTCACCCCTCCCCCTTCCGCACCGTAATGCGATGCTTGCGCACTTTGTAATACAGCGTGTTGCGGGTGACGCCGAGGCGTTTGGCGGCGCGGTCGATGACGCCGTCTTCTTCTTTGAGGACGCGCAGGATGTGGCGGGACTCGACTTCGGTCAGCGTCAGACGCGTATCGTCGGCGGCGCCTTCGCCGGAGGGGGACTCGAAGCGGAGGTCGGAGCGGCGGATCTCGTCGCGGTCGCTGAGGAGGAGCGAGCGTTCCAGCACGTTCTTGAGCTCGCGAATGTTGCCCGGCCATGGGTACTGCTGCATGGCGCGCACGGCGCTGTCCGCGAAGGTGATGCCGCTTCGTCCAAGTTCGTGCGCCACGCGCGCGACGATGTCGGAGGCCAGCGGCGGGATGTCTTCGGTGCGGTCGCGAAGTGCGGGCAGGCGGAGAACGATCGTGCTGATGCGGAAGTAGAGGTCCTCGCGGAAGCGGCGCTCGCGAACCAGGACGGTGAGATCGTGATGCGTGGCCGCGACGAGGCGAACATCGGCGAAACGGTCTTTGACGTCGCCGAGCCGGCGAAACCGTTTGTCCTCGAGGACTTTGAGGAGTTTCGGCTGGACTTGCAGATCGACATCTCCGATCTCGTCGAGGAACAACGTTCCTCGGTGCGCGAGGTCGAAGAGTCCCTGCTTCGCCGCGATTGCGCCGGTGAACGCGCCGCGCTCGTGGCCGAACAACTCCGACTCCAGAAAATCCTTCGACAGCCCCGCGCAGTTCAGATCGACGAACGGTTCCTGGCGCCGGCGGCCGTTGCGGTGCAGCCAGTTTGCGAGAATCCCCTTGCCCGTTCCGGTCTCGCCCTGGATGAGGATGGGCCGGTCGGTGGCGACGACTTTGCTGATGTCCGCTTCGAGCTGGCGAATGGCGGCGCTGGTTCCGTTGAACGGATCGAGCACGTCGCGCGATTCTTTCTTGCGGTCGGCCTGATCGGCCTGCCGGCTGCGCTGCGTATCAAGCGTGCGGTTGAGGATGACCAGCAGCGTCGGCAACTCGACCGGCTTCGTCAGAAACTGCTCCGCCCCTTCTTTGATCGCGCTCACCGCGAGCTCGACGCTGGCATGCGCGGTGAGCACGATGATGGCGACCGACGCGTCGATCGCTTTGAACTGCGGGAGCAGATCGAGCGCGGTGCAGTCGCGCAATTTGTAGTCGAGGATGATCGCGTCCGGCCGCTCTTTGCGCGCCTGCGCCAGCGCCGAAACGCGGTTCTCGGCGTCGAACACTTCGAAGCCGGCCGTCGTCAGAAAGCGGCGAATGGCCATGCGGATGGCCGGCTCGTCGTCCACGATCAGCACTTTGTTGCGGGTCATGCCGCTCATTGTGCGCCGCCCAGCGGAAAGAGGACGCGAATGCTGCCGCCGCCCTCGTGACGATTCGCCGCGATCACTTTGCCCGAATGCTCTTCGACGATGCGCTGGACGATCGAGAGACCGAGTCCGGTCCCGCCTTCGCGCTGCGAGAAAAATGGTTCGAACACGCGATCGAAATCCTGAGGCGCGAAACCGGGACCTTCATCGTCGATGCGGCACTCCACCCACTGCCGGCCGGCGTGATCGACGACGGCGCCGCCGATGTGCACGGTCATCCCCGGATCCGAGTGCTGGACCGCGTTGTCGATGAGGTTCTCGAAGACCTGCCGCAGCCGCAACGGATCCATCAGCAGCGTCGGCAGCGTCGCGGTCATGGCATTGCGGATCTCGACCTGCGCGGCGCGCGCGGCGGCGCTGCGGCTCTCCACGGCGTCGCCAACAACTTCGTTCAGATCGCCGCGCTCGATCGAAAGCGCCGCCGGCTTGCCGTACTCGAGCAGCTCCTGCATCAGGTGCACGAGCCGGTTCACCTCCTGCCGGAGCGTGGCGCCGCATTCGGCGTAGCCTGGCTGCTTCATCTCCTCGTCGAACGCGTCGAGCGTGGCCGAGATGCCGAAGAGCGGATTGCGCACCTCGTGCGCGACGCCGGCCACCAGCGTACCCATCGCCGACAATGTCTCGCTTCGCCGCAGCGACTCCTGCAGCTCGACGATTCCGGTGATCTCCCACAGCACGAGGATGAACCGCTCGGCACCGCCATTCGCGGCGGAGAAGTGCGTGATGATGATGTCCCACGTCCGCCCCTCGGCGTCCTTCGTCTCGGCGGTCGTCCCCTCGCGCTTGCCGGCGATGTACGAGACCAGTTGCGACGCGGTGTGCCACGGCTCGCCGTCGCCGATCTGATCGATGGGACGTCCGGCAATGTCGCTTTGCGAAAGCCCGCTCAACTCCAGCGCCGCGCGGTTCACGCGCACCACGGCGCCGCTGCTTTCCATGATCAAAATCGGCGTTGTGACGGCGTCGAAGGTTTCCTTCCACTCCGCCGCCGAACGTTCCACTGCGCTCTGCAACCGCTTCTGCTCGGCCTCGGCGCGCCGCCGTTCCGTGACGTCGAAGCCGGTGCCGACCAGGAACTGCTCGCCGCCCACATCCATCCGCCGGCCGTTCAGCAAGTAGTGCCGGACGTCATCCGACAACACGAGCCGCGCCTCGATCTCCGCATATCCGTTCTCGAACACGTCGTCGATCTTCGCCGCCACGAGATCGCGATCATCGGGATGAATGAGAATCAGGCCGCCCAGTTCCTCGACTGTGCGTCCCTCCCCCGCCGCCAGCCGCTCCAGCGGTTGATTCCAGCGAAGAAACCGTCCCTGCCGAGTCTGCACGAAGAAGATGCCGGTCATGGCATTGATGGCGGTGTCGGTGAAATCGGTCTCCGCCTTCAGCGCCTCCTCCATCTGCTTGCGCTGGGTGATATCGCGGACGACGACGATGCTCCGCCTGCTGTCGCCAATCGCAGCGACGTGCATGTTGACCTCGGTCCAGAACAGGTGACCGTCCTTGTGCCGCGAATGCCATTCGAAGAGCTGCTCTTCGCCGGCGGCCGCTTTGCGAATGCGCTCCAGTGCATCCGCCGTCGTGAACGACAAATCGCCCGCGCTCAGCGGACCGATGCCGATGCTCCGCAACTCTTCAACCGTGTAGCCGAACATGGCGCACATGGCAGGATTGGCGTCGAGGATCGCGCCGCTGTCGATGTCGTTGATGACGATGGCGTCGTTGACGGCGTCAAAGATGGAGTGGAAGCGCTCACCGCTCTCGCGCAACTCGCGATAGCGCTCCTCAATGAGCCGGACCATGCTCTCGATCGACGACTGAACGCTGGCAAGCTCCTTCGGAAAAACGCCGCTGACGGGAGTGTCGCTCTTGCCGCCGCTCACCGCGGCGGCGTATTTCTCGATGTCGGTCAGCGGCCGCACTACGGCGCGCCAGAGCACGAGATAGACGGACAGGATCAGCAGCAGATCGATCGCCAGTGTGGTCCCCGCCATCGAGATGAGCGAGCTGCGAAGTTGCTGCTCGATGTAGCGCGGCGTGGCGAACAGCCGCACACTGCCGATGCGCTCGCCTGAAAACGTGATGGGCCGCTCCGCGACGAACAAGCCGGCCGGAGAAACGTTGCCGTTCGATGCCACGAAGCGCCCATTCTGATAGCGGACGCGCGCCTGAATCTTGCCCGCGGCTTCGACGACCACGGCTTCGACCTGAGGCGTCTGGCCCTGACTATCAAGAATCCTGTCGATCTGCGCGCGGTCAATGTTCCACACCGGCAGCGCCAGCGCCGCCGCCAGTTCCTCGGCCTGCGCGGCAACACCGCGCCGGAGCCGTTCCTCTTCGGTGCGATGTTCCGAGACATACCCGACCGCCGCCAGCACGCCGAACAGGAACGTCGTCACCGTCACGAGCGTGGCGGCAACGACAACGGCGACCGATAGTCCTCGGCGATCCATCATTTCCACGTTTGCGGATCGAACCACAGCCGCTTGTCGGCGAACGGCGTCTCGTCGCCGAGGAACGGATTGGCAATCCTGATAATGCGGCGCTCCTTCAACCGCAGCCGCTCGATTTTCTGTCGCTGGTAGGAGTCGAAGATGCGGTCGTACGTTCCGTCGGCGATCATCATCCGCATCCCTTCCTCGGCGCGCGCCGCCAGCCGCCGTCCTTGGTTGGTCTTCGGAAACCAGAAGTACATCGGAAGCGGGTAATAAAGAATGATGCTGTCCTCGATGACCAGCGGCAGCGATTCCTTTCGCTCTTCATATTCGTCGAGCACCTCGGTAGCAGCACGCAGGAAAACATCGAAGCGCTTGTTGACGAGCATCTCGAACAAGCCGTCGTAACTCGAGCCAGTAACGATGCGAAATCCGTCTGCTTTCAGAATGTCGACATCGATCCATCCCAGCCCGAGGCCGTAGGTGAACCGCCGAAGTTCGTCCACCGAACGAACAGCTGCGAACCGCTTCTGCTCGCCGCGGCGGATCAAAAAGATGCTGTACCCGCCGAGGTTCTTGTCGACCGGGATTCGGATCGGAATGAGGTGCTGCTCAAAATCGGGAGTGGTGCTGAGGTACATCACGGTCAGTTTGCCAGTGGCGTTCTTCAGCTCGAACGCCTGCCGCCGCTCGGTCATGAACCCCGACGGCACCATGCGATACGCGCCCCACTTCGGCGACGTCCGTTCAAGAGCCGTTCGCAGAATCTCCCAGTGATACAGATAGCGAACGTCGAGCGACGACTCCGGCGCATGGTAGATGTACGTCATCACCTGCGCGCGCGCAGTGAACGAAACCAGCAGCAATAAAAGGAGAAACGCCGACCAACGCGTTCCCATCGCGCTATTGGAACACTAAACGGGGGTTGGATCGCGCGCATTAGGATCCCCTCGCAAATGTTTTCGGCGGACCCTTCGCAGCGAAGCCGTCGTAAGAACCCTAGCCCACACTTTCAAGCGTGGATCAGGAGACGGCGATTGATTTGTGAGCCCGCCTCGGCGGGCGACAGAAAGCTTTCTTTCGCCCGCTCAAAGCGGGCTCACGATATTGCGCAACGCGAAAACCCCCAGCTGAACGCTGGGGGCTACGGCTCTTATGACGGCTACGCCGCCGCGGCAACAGCTCGGCGTCCTGAGCTAGTTCACAGCGTCGAGAAAGCGATACAGCGCATTGACCGTAGTCGCAGCCGCTTCGCGCGCTTCCTCGCATTTCTCCGGAGTGTCGCAGAGCGTTTCGAGAAGTTCGCGCGCGGTCTGCGAGTGGAGGACGTCGGCTTCCATGTGCACCGAAAAGAAGGAGATGTCGCGCGGTTTGGTGATGCCGTACCAGGCGGCGAGGCCGTCGATTTTGGTTTTCGAAACTGCCGGGATCTGCGACTCGTACGCGTAGAGCGCGGCCAGACCTTCGTGCAACTTCTCGCTGTGGGCGAGATTGCGCATGGTGGTGATGAGACCCGACGTCGCGGCGTTCGGTGTCGTCGATTTCGCGTCGGAGCGGTCGACGCCGAGGGCGTCGCAGAAGCGGAGCCAGAGCTCGGGATGATTTTCGGCACCGCGCTCCTCCTCGATCAAGTTCTCGAGCAGGTACTGGCGGATGGCGATGTCATCGGTGTGCGCGTGCATCGCGCTCAGGAACGTCGGAAACGCGAGCGTGTACGGGTAGTACTGCCGCGAATACTCTTCGAGCTCTCCGCGTGTCAGTTCGCCCGCGTTCCAGCGTTGATAAAACGGATGATTGAGCATGTGACGCTCGTTGATTTCGCTGTCGAGAAGTTTGATCACACCGGTCATGACTACCTCCAATTCGCGAGGAGGGAGATTACCATCAGAGGCCGCCAGGAACTCGGTCGTTTCGCTCCTGAAATGGCAGTAAGTAAGCAGTAAGCTGATGCGCGTGAAGCCAAGCGTCTACATCGAAACCAGCGTGATCAGTTACCTCGTCGGATGGCTGAATCGCAACGATCTGCAAGTGGCCGCACACCAGGAATTGACGCGTCGTTGGTGGACGTCGCGGCGAAGCGATTTCGATTTGTTCGCTTCTGCGGCCGTCGTTGACGAAGCGAGCGAGGGTGATCCGTCATTGGCGGCGGAACGACTGCGGTTCCTTGAAGATGTTGCGCTCCTGCGCGTAACCGACGATGCCCATGCCCTGAAAGCTGAGTTGCTGCGCCGCTCGGATTTGCCTGCAAATGCCGAGACAGACGCCCTGCACATCGGAATCGCTGCAGTTCATGGAATGGACTTCCTCGCGACTTGGAACTGCAAGCACATCGCAAACGCTGTTACATTACCGCTCGTCTACGAGACATGCCGAGAGAGCGGTTATGAGCCGCCGCTGATCTGCACTCCGTACGAGCTGCTTGGAGAATCCGATGAATGACTTCAGAGATCCGGTTGTCGAAGAGATTCACGAAACGCGGACGAGACTTCTACAACGGTACGGAGGCTCGGAGGGCTACGCGCAACACCTGCGCGAGATCGAGTCGGCACATGCCGGCCGGATCGTGACGCGAGAGCCAAGACCCCCTATCAAAACGCGACGGAAGGTTTCGTAGAAATCACACGGTCCGCAGGCGGCCGCCGTGCGCGCCCTTCTGCCGATACATCGCTTCATCGGCTTCGCGCAGTGCGGCCTCGGCATCACCATCGACGGGAACGGAGGCGTGGCCGACCGAGAATTTGATCGGAGGTCCATCGCTGCGTTCGAACTTGAGCCGCTCGCGCACGTTCTCGACGCGCGCCAGAATCTGTTCGGAGTCGGCCGAGGGCGCGATGACCACGAACTCGTCGCCGGCGTAGCGGATGACGTGATCGTCGGGACGGAAGCTGGCCTGGAGCACGCGCGCGAAGCGCTTCAGACAGTCATCGCCGGTCTGGTGGCCGTACGAGTCGTTGATCTTCTTGAAATCGTTGAGATCGAAAAAGAGGATGGTGGCTCCGGTGCGGAAAACGCCGCGCAGAACTTCCGGAAGGGCGCGGCGGTTGGCAAGACCCGTGAGCGGATCGCGGTCGACCAACTCCTGCAGCACTTCCTGCGCGGCGAGGAGATCGACGTTCGATTGGGTCAGCTCCTGCTGGATGGTGCGATAGAGAATGAGCACGCATCCGAGGGCGATCACCCACTCCGCGCCGGTATCGAACGACGAATACGACGCGACGAAGATGCCGATTGCGGACTCCGACACGAAATGCTGCGGCACGAGGCGCGCGCCGTGTGCAAGCGTTTCGACGATCGCGAGGAGGGTTCGGATCGATAAGCCCGCAGTCAGCCATCCGGCACCGGGAGTTCGAGTAAAGAGAAGAAGCAGCGCGCCAACGCCGAGGACCAATGCGATCACTGCGGATTGCGCCGTGCCGAGTTTGTCGATTGTGTCGAAGGTGAACGCGGCGATGGTTGAGTAGGCGACTACGGATGCGATGACCGCGCGGCGCGCACCGATGCCCGCGCGGCGGCGGACAAAGTTCCACGTTCCGGCCACCAGCAGAACGGAGAAGATCGTCTTCGACAATGTGTAGCCGAAGACCGTGACCATGAAGGCGATTCGCGATTTCGGCTGTGCGAACCAGAACGTGATCGTGACGAAAAGCGCGGCGAGATTCCAGAGCCACGCCTGAATCCACGGCCGCATTTCGACGCGGCGAACCGATCGCGCCAGCACGACGAAGAATACGGCGATCATCAGCTCCGAGGTGATCTGTGCCGTCGTGCTCCAGCGCCAAAGGAGGAGTTCCATGCGTCAGGCTCGGTGCGCGGCGATGACTGCAAGGAGCGCGAGCAACCCAGGAAAAGCCTGAATCCAGAGGATCGAGCGCTTGGCGGTGAAGGCTCCGAAGACGCCCGCCACGATCACGCAGCCGAGAAAGAACAGCTTAATCGGATAGGCGCCGTCGCCGCCCCACGCGCCCCAGAGCAGACCGGCAGCGAGGAAGCCGTTGTAGAGGCCCTGATTCGCAGCGAGGCCGGCAGAAGCCTGCGCGATCTCCGGCGTCAGTCGAAAGGTGCGCAGTCCGAACGGCTTGGTCCAGAGGAACATCTCCAGGATCAGAAAGCCGAGGTGCAGCACGGCCACGATGACGACGGCGACGTCTGCAAGGATGCGCATGAAGCGCCGATTGTAGCCGGAGTCAGCCGTGCACCTTTTCCCATGCGGCAACAGAACCGGGAACAACGGCGAAAAACGGATGCGGCAGCGGATCGGTAATTTCCGCGAACCGCAGGAGCCGCGCGGGATCGCGTTCGCGCAGCTTCGCAACCAAATGCTGCCATTCGAATCGGAGTTGGCCGTCGGAGACGTCGATCATCGGCGCGAACTTTCGGCGAGGCAACTTCGATCGATCGAAGCTGTATCCGCGCGCTTCGGCTTCGTCGGCAACGTGGTGAAGATAGAACGCGATTGCGCCGGCGCGGCCGCGAAAACGTTCGAGCTGCGGATGGTTCCGATAACCGCGCGTCTGGCCGGCCAGCACCGCCTGGGCGAGCAGTCCTTCGCGCCAGAGCGCTACGAGTCCCTTGGCGTCGAGATACTGCGGATGGAGTGACCAGAGACGCATGCGGTTCAGGCGCGGCGCAGCAGGTGATCGAGCGAGTATCGATCGCTGTCCCTCGGCATCAGGAATACGAAGAGGACGAGCGCAAGCCGCGGGATGACGTGCTCGTGAAGCGCGTAGAGCGGCTGATCGAGAAGATGGCCGAACGTGACGATTGCCAGCACGAATCCGAGCCCGACCAGCGCGTAGCGGGTTTGGAAGCCGAGGATGACAAGAGCGCCGGCGATGAGTTCGACGAAAGGAATCGCGAAGCCGGCCGCCCACAGCGACCACACCGGCAGAAACGTGTGTTGGAACGGAAGAAAAAACCGATGCACGTGACCAGTGGGACCGAGTACGAAGACCTTCCAGATACCGGCCATGAAGAAGATCAGGCCGAGTACGAGCCGGGCGAAAAGCACGGCCCAGCTCTTTGCGGCGGCATCGCTCATCGGAAGATGAAGAATACCGCGCCGAGAAGGCAAAGCCCCGCCCACAGAAAATTGAGGTTCATCGGCTGGCGCATGTAGAAGACGGCGAAGGGCACGAAGACCGACAGCGTCACGACCTCCTGCACGATCTTCAATTGCGCGAGCGAGAGTTGGTGATACCCGATGCGATTGGCCGGAACCTGGAGCAGATACTCAAAGAGCGCAATCCCCCAACTGGCGAATGCCGCCACGTACCACGGTCGTGACGACAAGTTGCGCAGGTGGGCATACCAGGCGAACGTCATGAAGACGTTCGAGGCGATGAGTAGACAGACCGTGACGAGGATGGTGCGCATCGAGGCGGATGGTAACGCGAGGCGCACCGGGTGCGCCGTGTAGATACAGCTTCGCCACACCGAGGGGCATCGGCTGTTGGAATCAGTGCGGGGAGGAAGAATCAGCCGACGGGGACGCTGATTTTTGCTTCGTCCAGGATTCGGACGACCGCATTCTTCAGACGCGTGAAGAATGAATCGCCGGATCGGCTGCTGCTCGGTGTTGCATACACGGGCGCAGAAGCCGCTGTGAGTACCGAAATAGCAAGAACGTAGACTCGGATCGTTTTACGCATAAACCCTCCTCGTGCCGGTCAAAGCCGGAGTGATGGAGGGCGCCCTCACAAGTAAGAGTGACGCGAGAACGGCTTTCCTGAGTTTTTTTCTTACTGGAGCTGAGAAAATTCTTGGTTGGGGTGTGTCGGCAGGCGCTCCAGGTAGGTACGAATATGACGGACTTCATCAGCCGTTGCGGTACCCGCGCTAACGGCTTCGCTGAGGTACGCCAATGCTTTACGAGCGCTGCGCGTCATCCCTTCGGAGGCGAATGTGACGGCAACGGAGCGGCACAGCGCTGGTACGCGGTCGGGCTGGCCCGAGGCGAGGAGACCTGCTGCCAAGTCCAGCGTAGCGAGCGAAGCGTCGTTGCCGAGGTCGAATCGTTTCAATCGATCGAGGGAGCGCTCGAGCTCCGGCAGGCCGTTCTCGTAATCTCCGCTTTCAACCTTCATCGCTGACCACGCCCACAACGTGCGCGCGCACTCCGTCGGAATCTCGATATCCGTGAAGACGGAGACGGCTTCGGCGTAGTACTTGTCAGCCTTGTCGTAAAGATGCAGGTGCGTGTAGCAAGCTGCGGCGTTCGACAACGAACCGGCCAATATCCACATCTCACGCGCGGCCCGAGCCGCCTCGATGACCGATTCAAAGATCGGCACCGCCTCGCGATCGCGATCGACGCAGTAGTAACCAAAGCCTTCGACCAGCCGAGCGGCAAGGTAGCGCCGCTTATCGCCGTACAACAGGAATTGTGCTGCCGACTCGCGCGCAAGCCGCACGGTGTCATCGAAGCGTTCCGTCTCTGCACAAACCGTCGCGCGCACGTACTTCACGATGGCCAGATCGAACGGCTCCACATGATCGTCCGATTCGAACGCCTCCTCGGCGCGGTCGAGCGCTTCGTCGGCTTCCTTGAAGCGGCCGAGGTAGCGGAGCGCGTTGGCGCGCTCTTTCCACGCCGTGCCCATGTACCACGCCGACTGCGCCTGCAAACTCGGCGGGAGTTTCTCGGCGATGGTCAGGGCAGTGTCGGCGAGGACGAGGCCGAACTGCGGCTGGCGTTCGTGCATGCCGTTCGCGACTTTTGAGAGCAGGCGGATCACGGCCAGCGTGTAGAAGCGCGGATCGTCGTCGATGCGGGCGGCGCGGAAGCGGATCACGGAATCGACGAGCGGCATCACCAGCTCGCGCGCGCGGGCGTCGTCGGCTGCGATCGCTCGGGCGTGATCGAGAAGCGCCGGCGGCGCCTCTCGGCGGACGAGCGTCGACTCGGCCATTTCCCACGGCAACGGATCGTGGAGGGCCGAATCAAATGCTTCGATGACGTCGAGGGTGCTGCGGCAGTCGCCGCATGCGGCTACGTGCTGCTCGACCCGTTCGCGGTCATCGATGGCTTCAGGGCGTAGTGCGAAAGCAGACAGCTCGTCTTCGGTGTAGTGACTCATGATCGTGAACGGGTGATGGAGCTGTAGATCTGGCGCGCGCGTTTGCGGCACGACGACAACAGTTGCCATATGTATGCAGGAGACGTGTCAAGCTCCTGCGCGATCGATTCCGCGCTCTCGTCGCGGAGGTAATAGCGGCGCAGCGTCTCGCTGCATTTGCCGCCGAGGCGGGCCAGGGTGGCGCCGAGGCTGAGGCGGAGCGCCCAGCGCTCCAGCTTCGCGGCTTCGTCGTCACTCGGCGTCAATTCGTGATGCGGCAGCAGCGGTTCTTCGTGTTGCCGCTTCCGCCAGTAATGCCGGCAGGCGTTGTTGATCGATCCGATCAGGAAGGCCTTGATGTCGTAGGCGTCCGGCTGCCGTTCGAGGAATGAGGCGAAGATGTCGTGAACGAGCGCTTCGGCGTCGCAGGGCGGGACGCGAAAACGATGTTGAGCGATGGCGCGGAGCAAGCTCTCGTGCTCGCGATAAACGGCATCGAGAGGATGCGCAGTCGAGAATTCGGACTGATCGTTCGTCACCGTCGCCCACCACAAGTGTGCACACTTCGCGGATGTTCCAGAAAAATAACCCACCTGCGGCCGCGCGGCCGCCCGACGACGACGACGACTGCTGCCGCATGGCACCACGCTGCAAGAGAGACTCCCTTTCGACTTCCGGAAGCGCTCTTCAGCACCATTTGCGGCAGAGTTGCCCATCAACAATCAACGTCTCCTGACTTAGGAGTGACGGAAAGGCGGCAGTCCCTACCCTCCGAGGCAAAAAAAGTTGAGAAAGGAACGGATAGGAGTCACTTGCAACGCAGAAATCAATACTCCGGCGGTGGCGGCGACGTGCTCGTTGTGCTGGTGTTGGTCGATTGCGTCGGCTCGCTCGTATTCGTGCTCGGCGGCGGCTGATCGGAGCGGTCGCGATTGGGATCGCGATTCAGATCGCGCTCGCGACGTGGCGGTTCCGGCGTTGTCGTCGTTGTCGGCGGCGGCGCAGCGGTGTCGGTGCGGAAGTAGCCGCCAGTCAGGGTCGTGTCACCCGGTTCCGGCGTGATCGGCGCGAGCGGCTCCGAGGTGGTCGTTGTTTCCGGTGCGATCGGCATCCCCGCCGTATCGAGCGCGATCGGATTGCCGAACTGATCGAGCGCCGGAGCAGGCGCTGCCTGCGGACTGTGCAGCGGACACGGATTGCCCGGCTGCGTTCCCGTCTTGAACGCCTCGGTCACGACAGAGCGCGGCGGACAGTTCGGAACTGCAAGACCGCCACTGGTTTCATCCATCTGCGCCATAACGACGCCTTCGGGCGGCGCGAAATCGACATTCGGCTGACCCACCATCGCCGCCTGCATGAAGCGCGTCCAGATCGGAACCGCGCCGGTGCCGCCGGAGAGGCCGGTCGGCGCGTTGTCGTCGAAGCCGAGCCACGTCAGCGTCAGCGCTTTCGGTGTGAATCCAATGAACCATGCGTCACGCTTGTCGTTCGTCGTTCCGGTCTTGCCGGCGGCGACGAGTTTGAAGCCCATCGAGCGCGCCCCGGCCGCGGTGCCGCGGTCGACAACGCCCTTCATCACCGTGACGAGCATGTACGAGTCGCGGGCCGGGAAGACCTGCACCGGCTGGACTTCGTCACCCGCGGAAACCTTACGGCCTTTGTCGTCGGTCACGAACTTGACGGCATGGAGCGGAACGCGCGAGCCGAGGCGGGCGATCGTGGAGTACGCGTCGGCCATCTCCATCGGCGCGAGATCGACAGCGCCGAGGAGCATCGACGGATTCTTCGTGTCGATGTCGGAGACGACGCCAAGCGTGTGCGCGGTGCGAGCAATCGGATCGAGTCCGCACGCCAGTCCGATGCGCACCGAGGCGGAGTTGAGTGACTGCTCCAGCGCCTCGGCCACCGTCACGGTCTGGTGGTAGACATCCTCGTAATTGCGCGGCGACCAGTCGGGGGAGAAGCGGCGCTTGAGGACGAAGCGCGTGTCGCTGACGAGCGTAGCCGGCGTGATGTTCTGATTCGAGAGGCTCGGCTCGAACGCGGTCGCGTAGACGAATGGCTTCACCAGCGATCCGATCTGCCTCCTGGCGTTGAGTGCGCGATTGAATTGATTGAGATCGTAGTTGCGGCCTCCGATCAGCGCGCGGATCTCGCCCGTCGGAACGTCGACGTGAATGATCGCGCCCTGCAACGGCTGATCGGGACGGCGGAGGCGCTTACTCCCTTTCTCCAACGCACTTAGACCCGCTTCGATCGTGCGCGCCGCGGTGTCCTGCGCGTTCAGATCGATCGCGGTGTAAATCTGCAGGCCGCGGCCCTTGACGTCTTTGATGCCGTAGTCGCGCGCCATCTCCTGCAACACGCGATCGACGTAGTACGGAATCGACGACAGTCCGCTGCGCTGCCGGAACGGCTTCGGTGGCAACTTCGTCGCCATCGCGGCGTCGTACTGCTCCTTCGTGATTTTTTTCTGATTGAGCATCAGTCCGAGGACGGTGCTGCGGCGCTGCATCGCCAGTTCCGGGTGCGTGAAGGGCGAGTAGTTGTTCGGACTGCGGATGATGCCGGCGAGCAGAGCGGCTTCGGGGAGACTGATCTCGGAGACCGGCTTGCCGAAATAGAAGCGCGCCGCTTCACCGACGCCGAGGATCGAGATCGAACGGTTGCGGCCGAGATAGATGTCGTTCAGGTACGCCTCGAGAATCTCGCGCTTCGAGTACTTCGCGTCGAGGATGACCGCCATGAACGCTTCGGTCGCTTTGCGTTTGAACGTCCGCTCGCCGGTCAGGTAATAGTTCTTCACGAGTTGCTGCGTCAGCGTCGACCCACCCTCGGTCACGCCGCCCGCGCGAACGTTGCGGAAGAGCGCGCGAAAAAGGCCGATCGGATCGACGCCGGGGTGATGCCAGAAACGGACGTCTTCTGTCGCGACGACGGCGTCCTGGAGCTCTTTCGGCACCTGATCGAGCGTGACGGGGCGGCGGTTTTCCAGCTGGTCGCTGAGGATCGACGTCAACAACTCTGGCTCGAGCGCGGCGTTGTCGATCGGCGAGGCCTGCTTCAGCGAGACCACCGACGCGATGCTGCCGTTGCGAAACGCAATGCGCACCGGCTGCGACGGATACTGGCCGCTCGGATGCGTGAACGGCCGCGTGTAGAGATCGATCTGCGACGAACTGGGAACGTAGTCGCCAGCCTGCGCCAGCGCGGAGACCTGCCGGTAGCCGAGGCGATTGAGTTTTTCCGCGAGATCGTCGGCGCCGAGAACGACGCCGCTGCGCAGCGGAGTGAAGTCGGTGAAGATGCGCGTCGGCAGCGAGAGGCGGCGGATCTCGAACTTTCCGACCGATTGTTTGTAGACGTAAAGCGCGAGGATCGCGA
Organism: Acidobacteriota bacterium; assembly: GCA_019247495.1. Lineage (GTDB taxonomy): Bacteria > Acidobacteriota > Thermoanaerobaculia > Gp7-AA8 > Gp7-AA8 > JADGNZ01. The sequence goes on along the minus strand of JAFAOU010000149.1, from coordinate 5,946 downwards.
TCAGCGCGATCACGACCACGACAGAGATCGTGATCACCTTGAAAACGGTGCGGCGGCGAGGGAAACGTGCGTTGAAAGTGGCCAAGCTAATGGGCCGCAATTGCAAGGTTTCGTCCACCTCGGCCGCCGTCACGCCGGTAGGAGTGGAAGATCGACGTGTCGCAGCGCGTGCAGAGGCCGGAGTCGTGAATGTTCTGCGGCGCGATTCCGCGCGCGATCAGAAGCGCGGCGGTGAGCCGGGGCAGATCAATATGCGGCTTCACGCCGCCGCGATCGACAAACAATTCGCCCTCGGCATACGACTCCCGAAACTGATCGACGACCTCCTCGCCGACTTCAAAGCAGCAAACACGGATCGAAGGCCCGAGCCACGCCTGTGTGGTTGGCGTCGCGCCGCCGATGGCATCGATCGCTTCCGCCGCAATCTTCTGCACCGCGCCGCGCCATCCCGAGTGAACGTTCGCGATCACGCCCTTCGCCATGTCCGCGATCGTGACCGGAAGACAATCGGCGACTTTGATGCCGAGGGCGGTACTGGGTTCGGAGGACCAAAGTCCGTCGCACGAATCGCATTCGCGCCAGGTGTTCTCCGCATGTGCGCGCACGACGTTGCGGCCATGGACCTGCGTACACGTCGCGAGCACTGCCTCGATCCCGAATCGTTCGCGAACGATGCGCATTAGCGTCGCGGTGGCGTCCGTGTTCAGCCGGCCGTCAAAATCGGCGGTCGTGTAGAAGAGCGCGAAGCCATCCGGCAAGAGTGGCGGGACGATGATGCGGCCGAGCGCCGTCTGTTCGATTCCCCACATGCGGGCGCGGATTGTACGTAAACTCGTCGACGATGACCTTGCACCGATTCCTCATCATCATCGAAGACGCCGGCTCGAATTTCTCGGCGTACTCGCCCGATCTACCCGGCTGCGCGGCTACCGGCGGCACGCGCGCCGATGCGGAAGTGAACATGTACGGCGCCATCCAGATGCACATCGAAGGTCTGCGAGAGGACGGCCTTCCCGTTCCAGCCGCGTAGAAGGATCCGTCAGTGCATCTTGCGGCAGCACAGACAAGAGTGTCTGTGCTGGTGAGCCTCGGGACGGCTGAGGGTATCAACGCTCGACCCAGCTCGCGACGATGGCCCCAATCTCCTCTTCCCTGCCGCTGAAACCGTGATCGGCGTCGTGCATGACCACGATCTCCGCGCGGTCGCCGACGTTCTGCGCGAGTATGGAGACGCAGCGCGGGACGTCGTCGAAACAGTACTCGTCGCGATCGCCGTAGATGTAGAGCGACGGTTTGCGGATACCGCGGATAGATCGAAACGGACGGCGCGAAAGCTTCGTCCCGGTCATCGCTTCGAAGAACGGGAAGACGTTGTAGTCGCCGTCGGGATTGGCGACGTCGTACAGCGCGCGCCAGCTCAGCATCGTCTGGCCGGGAATCGGCGGCACGATCTCCTCGCCGCGTCGCGACTTGATCATCGACTTCGCCTTCGTCAGCAGCGCGTTGAATTTGCGCGCACCGAGTTGCGCGTAAAGGATGCCGGTGTCATCGCCGCCGGCGAGGAGCACGTAGCGCTTCGCACGATTGCGCGGCTTGTAGTGATCGTAGACAGCGATCTTGTTCGCGCCGGTGGAGTGACCGGCCAGCGTGATGCCGCGATAGCCGCGGCGCCACAGCTCGCGAATGGCGCCGTCGATATCGGCCACGCAGTCACGGATTCGTTCGAAGGCGGAGCCGCCGAGATCGTCGCCGGCGCGGCGGACGATTCCGGAGCCGCGGTTGTTGAAGGGAAAGAAGGCGATGCCGTGCGCGATGAAAACGGACGCGAGCAGATTTGTCCGGCGTGATTCAAAGACAGACGCACCGCCGCCGCCGTGCAGCCAGATGATGGCGCGTTTCGACTTGCGGCGCGGCTCGAAAAGCAAGCCGGCTAACGCAACGCCGTCCGCCGCTTCGAACCTTACGAGGCGGCAGGCTGGCTCGGTACGATCTGCCGCAGGCCGGCGTCCCATCGCCACATCCTTTCGCGCGTCAGGTGCGCGCCACCGAGCCAGAAGTTGGCGTTGTTGATCTCGATGAAGTCGACCTTCCCCTCCATCACGTTGACGCCCGCCGGGGTGACGGTGAAAAGTGCTTTTGGTGGATTGGCCTTCTCGTCGCCGATGATCGTGATCACCGGCACCGCCACATTCGCCAGGTGCTTCAGATGGCGCAGGAATTCGCCGTCGCCGAATCCGAAGCGCGGCGGGTTTTTGTCGAACTGGCCGAAGAGGGAGACGAAGTCGCTGGCCCCCGCGGCGATGCCATCGACGGCGCGGCGCTCCACTTCGCCGAGGCCGTTGCGAGTCGACGGAAACCGCGACGCGTGCAGGCGAAGGCCGTCGCGAAGAAACGGAAAATCGGCGACGTCGTTCTCGAGAAAGCGATTCAGTGCGGTCGGATCGTCGGACGTGAAGGCGCGCCACGCCAGCGATGCCGCCGTCATCATGGCCGGCAGCACAGCCGCGCGCGACTGGAAGAGATTGAACAGCTCTTCTTCCGACTGCAGCCCGAGCGGCTGCGGACACCAGATGAGCGTGATGCGGCGGCATTTCACCAATCGCGTCAGCAAATACAGCAAGTGCACGAGGCAGAAGAGATCGTGCTCGAACCAGAGGACGACTTCCTCCTCCTCGCGCGCCTTGTCGAGATTCATCTCCTGTTCGAGCAGTTCGTTGCGCACGCGCAGCAGGCTTTCGCCGTGATGCTCGGAAAGAAAAAGCGCGCGTTCTTCGACAAATTCATGCAGCGGCAGATTGGGGCGCACCGGGCCGCCCACGAGCGACTCGCGAAACGGCACATGCCGCCCCGGCACGCCCGCCCGCCGCGCCAGCGACGCCGCGACGTCGCCGTTATGGAAGTGAATCATGGGCTCGGATGATAGCGCGGGCGGTCAGCATCATCGGATCGCCGAACCGGCGGGCTCTTGCATTCCTGCGACTGGACGTAAGAGAATTTGCCGTCCATCCCCAACGACCGAAAAGAAGCCACGCGGAAGGGCATCCCTTTCGAGCAGGAGAAATGAGCGATGAGCAATCACGAAGGGTTCGACGTCGGCTACGACTACACGGTGCGGTTCTATCCGCGGTTTTTCAGCTGGGTGCAATTCAACATCAACCGCGCAAACAGCAAGGGACAGACCGCCGGCGAGAATTACGAGAACCGGCTGACCGGACCGCTCGGGATGGGGCCGGAGTACAAGGTGGTCGTCGCGATCAACGACGACACCATCTACGCCGAGGCGTTCCTCGATGTGTCGAATGGCCCGGTGATCCTGACCATTCCGGAGTATCCGAACAGCTATTCGATTCTCCAGCTGGATGTCTACGGCAACATCTTCTCGACCGAGCTCTCCGCAAACCCGCCCTCCGGTGGCGGGATCTACGGTTTCGTGGAGCAGGGATCCTTCGAGAATCTGCCGGAGGGCGTCACGCGGATCGAGCTGCCCTACTCCTTCACCACCATCGCCATCCGTACCGACAAGTACTCCTCTTCGGGCGAGAACCATATCGAGGCCGCGAACGCGTTCCGTTCCACTCTCCAAATGCAGACCCTTGCGAACTATGACCCGAGCGACAGCACGTCCGGACGGACGCTCGTGCTGCCGCTCTTCTTCTTCTCGCCGTCAGTGAAGCTCATGGCGGATGAGGGTCTCGCCAAATGGCCGGAGTCGTTCCTGACGACGCTGCAGGAGGCCATGGCGAATCCGGCCACCCAACCGCTGACCGATGACGACCGTGCGCTCATGCAGCGGTTCAACACGTCGTTCGCGGTGGCGAAGAGCGTCGTGGACCACGACTCCGGTCCGCTCACGGCGATCGTTCGCGGCGCCCAGGCCGCCTACGCGGCGATCATCAATCGCTGGCAATCGCACCGCGGCCCCACGAACTGGATCCACTTCGACAACGTCGGGCATTGGGGCGAGAACTATCTCGACCGCGCCGCGCTCACCGAGTACATCCAGGTCGGCAACGACCGCAAGGCCGCCTACTACGCGAATGCATTCGTCGACGCCAGCGGACTGCCGCTCGACGGCGGCAGCTTCGCCTACACGATTCAGTTCGCACAAGACCAGTTGCCCGAGTACAAACGATTCTGGTCGATGACGGCCTACACGCCCGAATACATCGAGCTGGTTCCGAACGCCGCCGACAAATATGTCGTCGCCTCTTACACGCCCGGACTCGTAACCGCGGAGGATGGTTCCGTAACGATCTACGTCCAAGCCGACAAACCGAAGAAGAACACCGCCAACTGGCTCCCCGTCCCGAAGGGACACTTCAGCCTTCTGTTCCGCGTTTACGGACCGTTAGGCAGCGCGCTCGCGGGAACGTACGTGCCGCCCAAGATTCACCGCACGATCCCGCACCCGTAGTTGGCGGCTACTAGGTCACAGTGAAGTTCTGCACGCTCGAGTACTGACTCTGTCCGTTCGCGATTTGGGCGAACGCCCAGGCCTGAATCTGGTCGCCGAACTGCTGGATGCTGTAGTTGTCCATCGCCAGCGCGAGGTTCATGGCCCAGCCGCCCTGGGCGTTGCTCGTGCCGATCGTGGCATTGCCGAGGATGAGCTTATCTGGCGTCTGGAAGACGACCAGCCCGTACGTGACGGCGATGCTGCTCGACGTCGGAACGATACCGACGTTGACGAAGATGTCCGGCTCGGTTCCGAAGAAAAGCCAGTCCTGGAAGTTGACGATGTTGGCCGTCGCGGCGGCGGACGTCTCCGCCTTCGAACGTCCGTCGATGACCTGCTGAACCTGGGAACGGGGATCCTTGGCCATGCAATACCTCCCTTTCGAATGCCGGCCACAATGCCACTCCTGCTTCCTTCGGTCAATGAAACGGATCGTTACAATTCGTCTGGTTTCCACGCGTCGACTGCGGCGGACGAGCGAGATGGAAGCTTAGGATCTACGGCCTCCATCGCACGCCCACCCATCCTCTCGCTTTGTGCGTGAGGCGCACTTGCGCGACGCCGCCGGTGAGTTGGAGTCCTGGCGTCTTGACTAGTGGCATTGGCGGGACGGAGACATCGGTCTCGAGGCCGACGAGATCGATGTCGGTGCCGAGGTGATGGCGTTGCCAGAAGGCAGAGATGCGGCCGAGTCCGACGGAAAGGCGTTCGCCGCGGTAGGTCGAGGTCGAAAGACTTCCGCGTTCGAAGGCGGGGTCGAGGATGCGGTTGAGGAGAAGCGAGTCGGGCTCGATCGAGCTGGCGGTGCCGCCGAGGGTGAGGTGGCGGCCTCTGGAAAGAGCGACGCCGAGGGTCAGGATGCCGGCGCGGACTGAGGTGCGGGCGGCGGCGTGGACGTGGTTGGCGGAGTCGGCGGCGATGTCGATCCGTTCGGAGACGATGCGGCGTTGATGCGTTGCGAAGTGAGCATCGACGAAGGCTCGGTTGCGATGTTGGGCGGCGAGGACGCCGGCGCTGATCGAGAGTCGGGACAGCGGGAAGACAGCGTCGCGCGTGGCACGTAGTTCGAGGCCGCGCGTTTCGCGCGTGTCGAATGCGTGCGCGGCGATTGCGATCGGCAGTCCGCGCCAGACGGAGGCGATGGCGAATCCTCGCGGCATATCGCGGGTGCCGATCGCTCCGACGATGAGCGTGTCGAGGCGGCCGATGACGTCGCCGAGGCGGAGGCCGAATTCGGTCGTGCTGCCGAAGGGTGTGTATTGGCCGCCGAATGTGGTCGACCACTCCTGGCGTCCAAGGCCGTAGGGACGCGGCGTGACCGGGTCGTCGTGGAGGGCGACGGGGGTGGCGGGCGGCGGCGGAAGGGCGGGGACGAGGGAGCGGTCGAAGGTGAGGGTCGATGGTGGCAGCGGCGTTGGATCGGCGAGGCGGCGGACGACGAAGCCTTCGGGATCGAGAGACATGAAGTAGAGCGATCCGTCCGGCGACGG
>JAFAOU010000084.1 GCA_019247495.1 Acidobacteriota bacterium | reverse complement strand
GCGAAGCTCCGAGACGCGCGGGCGCGATCGCGAGGAAGCTGAGGACGACATCCGGCCGTCGTATCAGCGCGATCGCGATCGCATCATTCATTGCAAGGCCTTTCGGCGGCTCAAGCACAAGACGCAGGTGTTTCTCGCGCCCGAGGGTGACCACTACCGCACGCGGCTCACGCATGTGCTGGAGGTGACGCAGATCGCGCGCACGATCGCGAAGTCGCTGCGCCTCAACGAAGTGCTCACCGAGGCCATCGGACTCGGTCACGACCTCGGCCACTCCGCGTTCGGTCACGCAGGCGAGGCGGCGCTCAACAAGCTCGTGAAGGGCGGCTTCGATCATTACCGCCAATCGGTCCGCGTCGTCGAAGTGCTGGAGAACGACGGCCGCGGATTGAATCTCACCATCGAAGTGCGCGATGGCATCCTCAAACATTCGAAAGGGGAGAAGGGGGAGCTGCTGCGGCGCCGTCCCAAGTCGCGCGCGCTCACACTGGAGGGCGACATCGTCCGCATCTCCGACATCATCGCGTACGTCAATCACGACATCGACGACGGCATCCGCGCGGGTGTGTTGACCGAGGACGACATCCCCAAAGACATCCGCACCGCGCTCGGAAACAAGGGTGGCGACCGCATCGACCGCATGGTGCGCGATGTGATCGACTCGACGCTTGTTAATGAATACGCTCAGATCTCGATGTCCGCCGAGGTCCTCGGCGCGCTCGAAGAGTTGCGGACTTACATGTTTCAGAACATGTACCTGACGCCGACGGTGCGCGGCGAGTTCGTGAAGGCGCAACGGACGCTCACGGCGCTCTTCGAACATGTCATCGCGAATCCATCGGAGTTCCTCGATTTGTCGCGCGATGAACCGGTGGAGCGGCTGGCCATCGATTTCATCGCCGGCATGACCGACCGCTACGCGATCAATCTTTACGAGCGGCTCTTCGTGCCGCGGGCATGGGTTTGAATCCGCGCGCGGTCATCTTCGACATGGACGGCCTGCTGCTCGACAGCGAGCCGCTCTACCGCATGACGTGGCAGACCGCCGCCGCGGACCTCGGCTTTCCGATCGACGATGTGCTTTACGAATGCTTCGTCGGGCGCGGCAATGTGGAAGCGGAGAAAATTCTTCGCGAGCATTTCGGCGACGTGTTCCCTCTTGAAGAGTTTCATTCTCGCTGGAGCCGCGACTTTCACGAACGCGTCTCAACCATTGCACAAAAACCGGGAGCAATCGAATTGCTGGCGGCGCTCGAAACTCGTGGCATCCCGAAAGCTCTGGCTACGTCGTCACCGCGTGTTCTGGCGCTTCAGTGCCTCGGCGATCTCGCCTCGCGATTCGCGGCGCTCGCATTCGGCGACGAGGTTTCGCATTCGAAGCCCGCGCCCGATCTCTTCCTGCTCGCTTCGCAACGCCTCGGCGTCGCGCCCGCGGATTGCCTCGTGCTCGAAGACTCCGAGGCCGGAGTCCACGCCGCGCGCGCAGCGGGCATGGAGGTGATCATGGTTCCCGATCTTGTCCCGCCGTCATCTGAGGTCGCGTCCATGGCAACGCGCGTTTGCGGGACACTGCACGAGGTCGTCGCGAGCTTGTCAGCCTGAATTCAGGATGACAGCTACGCCTCGCCCCACTTCAGCTTCGTCCGCAGCACGTCGAAGTAGCTCTTTTTCGGAGTGCGGATCAGCGTCACGGGGTTCAGCGACTTTTTGATGCGGACGGTGTCGTGCTCGGCGATCGGGAGACCTTCCTGGCCGTCGAGTGTGAGGAAGATTTCCTGATTTGGCGTGGCGATACCGATCTCGATTTCGAGCGTGTCGGGCAGGACGACCGGGCGATTGGTGAGCATGTGCGGACAGATCGGCGTCAGCACGACGGCGCCCATCGTCGGATAGATGATCGGGCCGCCGGCGGAGAGGTTGTAGGCGGTCGATCCGGTTGGCGTAGCGACGATCAAACCGTCGGCGCGAAACGACGACATGAACTCGCCGCCGACGGTGACGCGCATTTCGATGATGCGGGCCAGCGCGCTTTTGTTGATGGTGGCGTCGTTGAGGACCCGATAGATGCGGTGGTCGCGCCCGGGACCGCGCACTGCGACGTCGAACGCCACGCGCTCTTCGCTTTCGTAGTCGCCGGCGAGCACGCGCTCCAACACTTCCGGGAACTCCTCCACGCGCACCTCGGTGAGAAAACCGAGAGTGCCCATGTTCACGCCGAGGATCGGGACGCTGTTCGGAGCGTGGCGGGCCACGGAGAGCAGCGTGCCGTCGCCGCCGAACGTCATGAGCAGGTCGGAGTGTTTGCCGAGCTCGCCCTTGGCCACGCACTTGCCGCGGTCGCCGAGTTTGTCGGCGGTGGCGTAGTCGAAGCAGACGCCGAAGTCGCGCGCGCGAAGATCGGCGGCCACCTTGGCGGCGAATTGCAGCGCCTCCTCCGAGGTGATCTTCGCGGAGATGCCGATCGTCTTCACGGGAGGGAGTTTACGCGAACACTCCTCGCGTATACCGTCCGTTCATGACGGCGGTGGGAGACTGCATCGATTTATGTGTGGCATCAACGGGATCGTCTCTTTTGGCGCCGTAGCACCGCCAGTCGATGTCGGTGAGCTGACGCGCACGCGCGAAGCGATGCACAGCCGCGGTCCTGACGCTGCGGGCATTTGGCTCTCGCCCGATGGCCGCGCCGGCTTCGGACATCGGCGACTGTCGATCATCGACGTCAGCGAGCGGGCGAACCAGCCGATGGTCAGCCGAGAAGGCGATCTGGTGCTGACGTTCAACGGCGAGATTTACAACTTCAGGGAGTTGCGCGAAGAGCTCGAGCGCGACGGCGAGAGATTCGCGACGACGTCCGATACCGAGGTCGTGTTGCGCATGTATCGGCGATGGGGCGATGCCATGCTGCCGCGGCTGCGTGGCATGTTCGCGTTCGCGATCTGGGACGCGCGGATAAACACGTTGTTCCTCGCGCGCGATCCGTATGGAATCAAGCCGCTGTACTACACGAACGACGGGAAGAGCTTCAGGTTCGCATCGCAGGTGAAAGCGATTCTGGCGGGCGGCGGCGTTTCGATCACGCGCGATCCCGCGGGCATCGTCGGATTCCTGCTGCGCGGCCACGTACCGGAACCGTTCACGATGTACGAGGCGATCCGCCAACTGCCGGCAGGAACGTCGATGATCGTGACGCGCGACGGTGCGTCAGAGCCGCGGCCATACTTTTCGATCGCGTCTGTCCTTCGGGACGCGGTGAACGAGCGTCGTCATTACAGCGACGACGAGCGCGCGGCGATCATCGCCGGCGCTGTTCGCGAATCGGTGCGCTACCACCTCGTTTCCGATGTTCCGGTCGGAGCGTTTCTGTCGTCCGGCCGCGATTCCAGCACCATCGTCGCTCTCGCGTCGGAGACGGCCGGTTCGCTGCAGACGGTCACGCTGCGATTCGGGGAGTACATCGGCACGGAAAAAGACGAGGCGCCGCTGGCTGCGCAGGTGGCGATGCAATACGGCACGACGCACAGCACCGGGACCGTCTCCGGCGACGAGTTCCGCGCCGAACTGCCGCGGGCGCTCGCGGCGATGGATCAGCCGTCATTCGACGGACTGAACTCCTACTTCGTCTGCAAGGCGGCGGCGGAGCTGGGATGGAAAGTGGCGCTTTCCGGCACCGGCGGCGACGAGTTGTTCGGCGGCTATACGACGTTCCGGATCATCCCTCGTGTCGTGCGATTGTTCGGAGCGTTCAAACACGCACCAGGCGCCGCAGCAGCATTCCGGCGAGTCTACGGCCGCATCGCCAGAAACCGCACGCGCTTCAGTCCGAAAACGCCGTACACGCTGAAGTACTGCACATCCTACGAAGGCGCGTACCTGATGAAGCGCGGGCTCTTCCTGCCTGATGAAGTCGCGTCCATCATCGGTGATGAGATGGCGTGCGAAGGTCTGAAGCGGCTAAACCTGCTCGATGCCATTCGGAACACGATCACACCCGATCCTGGAACGGGCTTCGCGCGCATCGCGGCGATGGAATCGGCGCTCCTGCTGCGCAACCAACTCCTCCGCGACATCGATTGGGCGTCGATGGCGCACTCACTCGAAGTGCGCGTTCCGCTCGTCGACGCCTTCCTGCTTCGCAAGGTCGCTCCGGCGGTTTTCTCGACCAGGAAGCGGGATGGTAAGGAATTGCTGTCCCGCTCCCCATATCGCGCGCTGCCCGAAGCAATCCTCACTCGAAAGAAAACCGGGTTCACCATTCCGAACGTAGCCTGGCTCGACGACCGCCGTCACGCGCAGCAGCATTTCGGTACGCGTCCATGGGCGCTGCACATCCTCGAAGCAGCCGGCCACGCGACGATCGCGTGAGCCGCAACGGAGCGCTGGCGTCCTCGCCGGCTGGACCGGCGGCGTCCCGCCGCCGAACCGCCAAACCCTCTGCATTCGCTGATTTCCGCAACACCTACGCAAGCCTCCCATTCGGCGGCGAGGACGCCGCCGAGCCAGCCGGCGGGACGCCAGCGTTCCTGCCCCGGACGTCTACTGCCGCACCTTCTTCAGCGCCTCCATCTCCAGCGCGACGACTTCTTTCGGCAGCGGCGCGTAGCCGAGTTGCGGGGCGTACTGCTGGCCGTCCGTCAGCGCCCAGCGCATGAAGTCGGCCATCGTGCGCGAGCGGGCGACGTCCTTCGGCGACTCCTGCAGGAGCAGCCAGGTGAAGGACGAGATCGGGTAGACGTTGTGGCCGGGCGCGTTTGTGATCGACACGCGGAAGTCTTTCGGCATCGCCTTCGCGGCGGCCGAGGCGGCATTCGATACGGTTTCAGTCGAGGCGCGCACCCATTCGCCGGCCAGGTTCTGCACCGCACCGTATGAGATCTTGTTCTGCAATGCGTAGATCAACTCGACGTAGCCGATCGAGCCGGGCGTCTGTTTGACGAAGCCCGCAACGCCTTCATTGCCCTTCGCGCCGATGCCGCCGGCCGGCCAGTTGGGCGCAGTGCCGACGCCAACCGTTTTGCGATACTCAGGCGAAACCTTCGAGAGGTAATCGCACCAGATGTAGCTCGTGCCGGAGCCGTCGGAGCGGTGCACGACGGTGATGTCCGCGTTCGGCAGGTTCACGCCGGGATTCGTGGCGCGGATCGCAGCATCGTTCCACTTCGTGATCTTGCCGAGGAAGATGTCGGCGAGGACCGGGCCGGTGAACTTCAACTCTGCGCTGATTTCGGGGACGTTGTAGACCGGGACGACGCCACCGAGCACCGTCGGCAGATGGATGATGCGGAAGCCGGCGGCGGTGATCTGATCGTTCGTCATCGGGCCGTCCGAGGCGCCGAAGAAGACGGTGCCGGCGGAGAGCTGGCGGATGCCGCCGCCGGAGCCGATCGACTGGTAGTTGATCTCAACGTTCGAGTGCATGTTGTGGTACTGGTCGAACCACTTTGTGTAGATCGGATTGGGGAACGTGGCGCCGGCGCCGTTGATCTTCAGGGTTTGTGCGGATAGAGCAGTCGCAAGCAGCGCGATGGCCGCGAAGAACAGCTTCTTCATTTGTCGCTCCTATTGATTGGTTAGAAGTTGATGAGCAACTTCACTTCGTAGTTGGTAGTGTTCGGAGCCGCGGGCGTAAGGCCGGTGCGTTTCAGCGAATCGCGGTCGAAGAGGATCGCCGCGCTCTTTCCGCTGAGGTTCGGGACCCAGTAGGCGATGCCATCGATGTCGCGCTTCTGCTTCTGCGAATGGATGGCATCGTTCGGCAGGTAATCGTCGTGGCGGATCAGCGCCTCCCACCCTGTTGTCCCGAGCTTCGGCGTGACCCAGAGCGACCACCCCTTCCCGCTGATCTGCGGCTTCGTGGCCGAGGTGCGGTCTTTGGCGCGCAGGAGATCGAAGCCGGCGTTGAGCAGCGGATGCTCGTAGGTGATCTCGCCGAGATCGCGCTCGCGCTTGGCGCCTTCGACGTAGTGATCCTCATCGAGGAAGGCGGTCAGGCGCAGGCCTTTCAACATCGTGCCGCCGAGAGGAAACGGGCGCACGGTGCCGCGCACCATGAACGCCTTCTCATTATTCGCCTCGGCCTTCGTATAGCCCTCGCCGTTGTAGAACCCGGCGTGGACGTCGCCGTAATTGCCGTTGAAGTTGTAGTGAGCGGAGAGACCGGCGTCGGCCGAGGGAAGTCCGGTGGTGCGCTCGATGAAGATCGTTCCCTGGAAGCGGTAGCGGTAGATGCCCTCCGTGAAATCGGTATAGGGGTTCTGCTGCACGCCGCCGCGGACCCATGAACCTTTCGTCGTCCAGTCGTCGAGGTTCAACTGCACGTACGCGTACTTGAGACGGAAGAGCTGGCTCCCGCTCAGCGACGCGCCGGCGCTGGTCTCGCGCGAAATGTCCGGAGTGATGCGGAATGCGATCAGGTGATTGAGGTTGCCGGTGACGTTGATGTACGCACGGCTGATGTTGAATGAGCTGCTGTTGATGTTGTTGCCGTCCGTGTCCTTCGCCTTCGGCGACTCGACGTAGGTGTAGTCGCCGAAAATCGTGGCGCCGACGTTGATCTTCGGCGTGTCGTCCGGCGGCGTGTAGCCGGCGGCGGGCGTGACCTGGGCCAGTGCGCCCGTGGCGATCATCATCGCGCCGATGAAACTGGCTGCCGAGTTGCGAATCCTCATTTGGTGCAAGCCTCCTTGTGTTGGCGCGGATAGTAGGCCGAAGGCGTTCCCTTTGCTTGCGGCAAGGGTAAATTCGACGTGAATGAGCGGTACGATCTGGGAGACGTGGGGGTCGGGCGTCGGGAGTGGGGGGTCGGAGATAGAGAATGCTTCCGCTCTCCGGCTCCCGACTCCCGTCTCCCGACTCCCGAATTCAGGAGACCTGAATGTTCCGACGAATCGCCAACCTCTTCCGCGGCTTCCTGAGCCTCTTCCTCGGCGGCATCGAGCGCCAGAATCCCGAGGCGCTGCTCGAGGTGGAGAAGCAGAACATCCGCAAGCAGATCGCGAACTACAACCAGGGCCTGGCCGCACACGCCGGACTCTGCGAACGGCTGATGACGCAGGTCAAACGGCTGGAGCAGGAAGAGCGCGAACTGCGCGCGAAGACCGCCGCGAACCTGCGCGCGGGCAATCGCGAGCTGGCCAGCCAGCAGGCGCTGCGCCTGCAGACCGTTCAGCGCGAACTGGTCGAGAACCGCACGCAACTAGGATCAGCCGAGGCGACGTACCGGGAGTTGCTGCGCGCGCGGGATGTGTCGGTGAAGGCGGCGCAGGCCAAGCTGCAGTCGCTGAAGAACAGCATCGATGATCTGAAGATCAAACGCGCTACCGCGGAGCTCAACGAAATGGCCTCGGGGATGATCTCCCAGATCGGCGGCTCCGGCGACACGCTCAACCGCCTCCACGAGATGGTGGAAGAGGAGCGCGAGAAAGCCGCCGGCCGCGCCCGCGTCGCGCGCGACACCCTCAATTCCGGCGAGATCGAAATGCAGGAGCACGAGCAGAAAGCGCTCGCCGATCAGGCGCTGGAAGATTTCGCACTGAAAGAAGGGCTGGTTCTGGAAGCGCCGCGGAACACGGTCACGATCGAGAAAGCGCAGGCGAAGACGTTGGGGCCGAAGGACGAGTAGGGGAACGGTTCACGCGGGCGAGCGGAGCCTCCGCCGTTCCGAGATTACGCCGACGCTACTTGCAACTCGGACATCGCCATTTCCAGCGCTGCGCTCTTGAGTTGTTCCAGCTCCGACAGGTGCTCGACCTGCGCCTGCCGCGACGCCGATTCCGCAATCTCGCGCCGGCCCATCACGCAGGCCCAGATCAGAAAGACATCTTCGAACGCCACCCATCCGGCATGCTCGAGAAAGCGCCACCACTCCGGATTGGCCACGCCGTAGACCGACTCCGGCCAGAAAATCCCGCGAAGGAAATGGTCGCCGGCCACCACCACCGTGGCAGTGATCAGAGCCTTCCAGTCGAGATAGAACGCGAGGAACGCCAGCGATCCGAAGACGTGGAAGTGCGTCTCGATCCGGCCGCCTGTCAGATGGATCAGCAGCGCCGAGGAGAGCATCTGGGATGCCGCGATCACGTGGCGGGTCAACGTCGTCCCCGGCCGGAAAATCGCGAGAAGAATCGGCAGGATGATGATTCCGGCCCCGCCGATCACGGCCACCCACACGTGAAGGTGAATCGTGTGAACTTTTCCTTCCCAGGCATACGGCGAGACCGTCAGCGCCCCGACGATTCCCGCCGCGTATTGGAGAAGGAACAGCCATACGAACATCCGGTCGACCCGCACGCGGCGGGCGTGCAGTTGTTCATCGCGAATCGCGGCAGCCCGCGCATCGATTACCGAATCCCGCTCAGTCACGATTTCGCTCATTGTCTCTGCTCGCTTTCCGTAGTGACGATCGCGCAGCCGAAAACCGGATGCGTGCCTTGCCGCGCCCTGGCGCGCACGATATCGACGACGTCCATGCTGCCGCGGTTCACGCCCGCATGTCCGCGCAGGGAGGTGACGCCGCCGGCAAAACGCAACGCGCCTTCGCCGTCGTAAAGGAATGTCTGTCCTGATGTGAACCCGCCGAATAGTCTGGCCTCGCGTCCATCCGGATCGACGAGGACGTGCGCCCGCTGAAGGCGTTTCGCTGCTTCGAACGTTTCGGTTTTCTCCCACCCTTCCTGGAAATCAGAAGGGCGGTAGACGAGCACGTACGTCTGCAGCGACGGTCCCGACATCTCGATGATCCGCTCCAGCTCCTGAAGGCTGGCGCGGGTGCAACTGCAGTGCGGATGAATGAGCATGACCAGCGTCCAGCGATTGCGTTCCGGGACGATGCGACTCCGCACCGGCCACATCGTCGTTCCTGATGCGCCCCGGCCCGGCGTGGTCTCGAATCGGCGGACCGCCTGGTACATCGCGCCCACCGTGCCGGTCCAGATCAAGCCGGCGACCACGAGCGAGGTGGTGATGAGAGCGCGGCGCTTCATTTTTTTCTCAACGCATCGAACGGCGCGATCGGGAGGTTGTCTTTTTCGAACTTCAGGCAGCGCGTGGTGAGCAGTTGAATCCGTTCCCCCAGCGGGATGGCGTAGAACTCCGCCGGCGTGAGCGACGCCGAACGCCCATCGGGATAGGTGACGAATGCCCGATCAAAATTCATCGCTTGCTGCCTCTTCGTTTTTCAGAAATCGACGGAGTGTAGGCGTGATCGACGGGGGGCGCAAACTCTGTGAATACGTAACTTACGTAACCACGAGCGGATTTATGGAAGGGCGCTATGGATGACTGTCAGGACCGCTGTCTCATCAGACCGGCGCTGTAAATCGACGTGTCGGGGTGATAGGCGCGCCAGTCGAACCAGTAGTCGCGCAGCACTTCGATCCTTTGCAGTTGGCGGCCGGCCAGCGCCCCGCGGATTGCGCGTCCAGCAAAATCCCACTCGCTGCCTGTGCTCGCGTCGACGAATGATGTCGTTTCCGGTTCGGCAAAAAGATCGATCGGCTTTCCATCGACCATTCGTGAAAACGCCCGAACGGACTGGCCATTCGCGACGATGACGATCGGAACGCCACCGACGGTATCGATGATCGGATTCTGCGACTGCACATCGGTCATCCGGTATGCCTTGGACCGCCCGTTCACGGTGATGCCGGCGATCAGTTCGCGAAACGCGAGCCGGCGATCGCTGATCCGCGTCGCCACCGGCAGTTTCGCGATGCCGGCTTCCCAGTCGGCGTGCGCATAGTGTTTTGCCACGCGCGGATCAGGACGAAGGACGCGGCCACGCGGCTGCTCGCGCTTCCAGAGCGCGAACGAAATCTCGTCCATCGGCACGCGCGTCAGCTGCCGTCCTTTCAGCGGTCCGAGGATTGCCTGGCCGCTGACCTGCTGCCACCAGGAGCCGGTCTCCTCATCGTGCATGATGAAGTTCTGGTTGTTGATCCCGGCCAGATGGAAGTGCAGCGTCCTTCCGTCGATCGTCGTCTCCCACACCAGACCGGTGTGGCAGAGCGTTCAATAGGTGACGACGATCGGTACGCCCCCGACCGTGTCCTGCACGAGGTGGTGATACGCGAGCTGACGGATCGGATACGCGGCCGCCTCGCCGTTGCGCGCCACGGCCATGACCAGATCGGAATCGGAGACGAACGCCGCGGCATTCGCCGTCACGTATCCTGCCTGCGCCAGCGGATTGAACATCCATTCGAAATGGTTCTGCCGCGCGACCCACGCGCTGAGCATCGCCGGAATCAGGAGGAGGATGAGAGCGATCCGGCTCCAGTGCGCACCACGCCACAGTTTGATGATCAGCGCGAGACAGGCGATCAACGTCACGATTGTCAATGCGGGCGCGATGCGCTTCAGCGCGAACGAGATCTCCAGTCCGCGCGGCGATTGAGGCCGGAACGGCTGAATGACCAGCGCGGGAATCAGCACCACCGCCAGCGCGATCGCGGCGATGATCAAAAGAAGAAACCAAAGCAGCCGGCGGCTCATCAGTCCTTCGGCTGCGGCGCGGTCCCGTCGAAATACGCGCGGATTCGCGGCCATTCGAACTGCGCGACTTTGCGTCCGAGGGCCAGCCCTTCGATGTTGTCCGCCTGGATGTGATAGCCGCCCAGCACGCGCGAAATGCCGGCCAGCTCCGCGGTGGCCGTGAAGGTCGGCAGTTTCAACTCGACGTCGCAGTTGATCGGCTGCGCCGCTTTCCCATCCCGCGACTGCATCGCCATGCAATCACTATCGGCCTCGGTCATCACGCCCGCCTTCCGCCGCTCCACTTCACCGAAGTAATCGCTGCCGGTGAACAGCTCCAGCGTCTTCGCGCACGCGCCGCTAACCGTGCTGTGCCCCGAAACGTAACCAGGAAACGGCGGCGTCACGAACGTGAACGGCGAATACGGATGCCACTCCTCGGCCGGCAACTCGACGACGCCCTTTCCCGGCCCTGCCCAGCCAACGACCTTCTTCCCCGCGTAGTAGTAGCGCACCAGCGTCCACGGACGGGAGGTGTCGTAGTAGCGCTTCGTCTCCCAGCAGGCGATGAACGCGTCCATGGCCACGTTGCCGACAGTGAAAAACAGCTTCACATCACGATCGAGATCGTTGTGATCGCGTTTCGATACGAGCTGCGCGAACTTCAGCCAATGCCCCGATTGTCCCGTCGAGCGAGGACCATCGCGCATGAACTCAACGGTGGCTTTCTGCTCGGGTGTCAGGTTCGCGTTCAACGCGATGTTCTCGTCCGTCTCCTTGCGCAGTTGCTCGGAATCGACATGCGGCGGAACGGGAGCGCGGAACTGATCGCTCCGATCGAGGGCGAACGGTTTCACGCGATACCAATGCGGCGTGAGAAAGCCCGGCGTGACGAAACCACCCTTCGGATTGACGAACGGAATCGGCTGCCACCGGTTCGGATCGGTGA
>JAFAOU010000155.1 GCA_019247495.1 Acidobacteriota bacterium | reverse complement strand
TTCGGCTGGAAAGAGTAGCGCTGTCATCCTGAGCCGCCGAAGCGACGTAGGCGAAGCCGGAGTCGCGTAGGACGGTCGAAGGACCCCCAACCTGCTAACCCGGTTGGACCGCGCGCTACTAGGCAGCGCAAGAACTGAGGGGGTCCTTCGACCGTCCTGCGGCGTTCCGCGCTTCGCGCTACAGCGCCTCCGACGGCTCAGGATGACATCCTCCCAAATGCTGGCGCCGCTCTTGAACGTCCGCAACCGTGCGCGCGCGCAGTCTGCTGATTCTCACCGCCATCGTCTCCTCGCTCCTCGGCGCGGTGGTCGCGTGGCTCGTGCTCACTGTCCCGCACGACCTCCAAGCCGGCGCGATGTTGAAAATCGCGCGGCAGGACGTTGCGGCAGGACACAACGACAGAGCGCGGCAGGAGTTATCGCGGATCATTCAGCAGTACCCGAGGACCGATGCTGCCGCGGCGGCGACCGTCGCACTTGCGACGATTGCCGACAGCGAACGGCATGCGCTCGCCGCCTCGCTCGACACTGTTCGCAAGATCTCGGAAGCGCAGCAGAAGCAGATCGCCGATCTCACGGCGCGCGTCGACGCGCTCGCCGCGGCGCCCGCACCGCAACCGGTCACGGTGCAGGCGCCTGCTCCAAAGAAGAAAACGGCCGTCCACCAGTCGCGCCGCAAACGGCGCCGTTAATTGAATACAATCCGCGAACATGGCGAAGGAACTGCGCATCATCAAGATTCATGGAAAAGTCCAGGGCGTCGGCTATCGCTTTTTCGCCACGCGCGTGGCCCGCCGCCTCGGCCTGAAGGGCACGATCGAGAACGTTCGCGACGGCTACGTCGAAGCGATCGTCGAAGGCGAGAAGAGCGTCATCGACGAATGGCTCGAGGAGTTGAAGGAAGGGCCGCGGTACGCCGAGGTCACCAGCATCGACCAGGAGACGAAGGATTTCACCGGCCGGCTCGGTGACTTCGACGTGAAGTTCTGATGGATCTGCGACCGTTCGTCCGCGACGTTCCCGATTTTCCCAAGCCCGGCATCGTCTTCAAAGACATTACGCCGCTGCTGCGCTCGCACGAAGCGCTCGACTACATCTCGCACGCGCTGGCCGAGCCGTTCAAAAACTCCGGCGTGACGAACGTTGCGGCGATCGAATCGCGCGGCTTCATCTTCGGAAGCGGTGTGGCGCGCGTTCTCGGCTGCGGCTTCGTGCCGATCCGCAAACCCGGCAAGCTGCCGTGGAAAACGCGGCGCAGCGAGTACACGCTCGAATACGGCAGCGGCGTCCTCGAGATTCACGACGACGCTCTAACCGCCGACGACCGCGTCCTGCTCATCGACGACCTGCTCGCCACCGGCGGAACCGCGGCGTGCGCGGCGACGCTCGCCCGCGAATGCGGCGCCACCGTCGTCGCCGCCGGCTTCGTGATCGAGTTAACGTTCCTCGAAGGGCGCGCAAGGTTGGATGGAGTTCCCGTTCATTCGCTGATTGAATACTGAGGCCGTCGGCTGTCGGCCGTCAGCTGTCGGGCCCACCTCCCGTCATGAGGCAGCTCGATACCCGATACCCGATACCCGACACCCGACACCCGACACCCGACAGCCAAAATCATGTACGACCTCATCGTCATCGGCTCCGGACCGGCGGGCGAGAAGGGCGCTGCGCAGGCGGCGTACTTTGGGAAGAGTGTCGCCCTCATCGAACGCGAGCCGGTCCTCGGCGGCGCGTGCGTCAACACCGGCACGATCCCGTCGAAGACGCTGCGCGAATCGGCGCTGGCGCTCTCCGGATTCCGACAGCGCGGTTTTCGCGAGGGCGCAATCGACATCAACATCAACTGCATCACCGTCGCCGATTTCATGTATCGGAAAGACCACGTCGTCGCGCACGAGTGGAAACGGATCGAAGACAACCTGCGGCGACACAAAGTCGATCGCTACCAGGGCACGGCGAGCTTCGTCTCGCCGACGCGCGTGGCGATCACAAACGCCGTCGGCGAACAGGTCATCGACGGCGGCGTCGTCCTCATCGCTACAGGCTCCTCGCCGCATCGTCCCGATCATGTTCCGTTCGACGGCGATGTCATCTGCGACAGCGACACGATCCTCGGCATCGACCGCATCCCGGAGCGCATGGCCGTCGTCGGCGCGGGAATCATCGGCGTCGAGTACGCGGCGATGTTCGCGGCGCTCGGCGTGGAAGTACACCTCATCGACGGCCGCACGTCGCTGCTGCCGAACATCGACCGCGAGATCGTGCGCATCCTTCTCGGCGAGTTCCAGAACCGCCTCGGCATCACCATGCACCTCGGCATGGACGTCGCCTCGATCGAACGCTGCGGCAATCAAGCCTCGCTGACATTGAAAGACGGCGAATGCATGGTCGTAGACAACGTCCTCTACGCCGCCGGCCGATCGAGCAATGTGGAGGGATTGAACCTCGACGGCGCCGGCGTGAAGACGGCGGCGCGCGGACTGATCACCGTCAACGACGACTATCAGACCTCGGCGCCGAACATCTACGCGGCCGGCGATGTGATCGGCTTCCCCGCGCTCGCATCGACGTCGATGGAGCAGGCGCGCGTGGCCATGGTTCATGCGTTCGACCTCAAGTACAAAACGAAGGTCGCGCCGATCCTGCCGTATGCGATCTACACGATCCCCGAAGTCGCGACGGTCGGATTGAATGAAGAGGACTGCCGCAAGAAGGACATCCCGTGCGCCGTCGGCCGCGCGTTTTATCGCGACAACGCGCGCGGCGAAATCATCGGCGACGTCAAGGGCCTGATCAAACTCGTATTCGATCCGGAGTCGCGCAAACTCCTCGGCGTCCACATCATCGGTGAGGGCGCGTCCGAGTTGCTGCACATCGGCATGATGGTCATGCAGTTCGGCGGCACGATCAACGCGTTCATCGACTGCGTCTTCAATTTCCCCACCGTGAGCGAGGCTTACAAATACGCGGCCTACGACGGCCTCGGCATGATCAACCGCAAGAGGACCGTCGAGCAGGAGCTGGTATGAGGCAGATCGGCGAGATCATCGAAGGACATCCTCTCTTTCACGTTCCCTCAACCTCCACCGTGCGCGATGCCGCGCGCGCGATGAGCGAACGCAACATCGGCGCGATCGCGGTGCTCGACTCGGGCAAACTCGTCGGCATCTTCTCCGAGCGCGACGTCCTCACGCGCATCGTCGCCGAGGGCCGCAATGCCGAGGAGACGCGCGTCGGCAGCGTAATGACGAAGGACATCATCGTCGCCGCTCCCGCCGACGACATCAACGACGCACTGCAGAAAATGCACGAATGCAATTGCCGCCACCTTCCAGTCGTGCAAGGCGGCAACCTGGTCGGCATGATCTCCATCCGCGACCTGCTGCGCGTCGACGACGACGCCAATCGCGCGAAAGCAACGTTCCTACGTGAATTGGTGACGTATTCGCCGGATTACGAGACGTAGAGATTTATCCGCAGATTACGCAGATGACAGCCGCAGATTCACCATCGGCGAACCTTTGGTCACGTGCACGTTCGGTTGCAGTTCGAACGAATCATCCGTGTCGCTGGCGCCGCCGAGGAGGAGGCAGAGGCGGGCTAGTTCCTTGAAGGCGGCGGGTTCGCCGGTGAACGTCACGCCGGCCGCGTCCGCGCGCACGGTCAACGGCGTTCGCATCAGGCCGTCCAGCGCCATCATGGCCAGGTCGTAATTCATTCGTCTTCTCCCCGGTAAACGACGGAGTTTTTCTCCGTCTCCTGCAGCAGGACTTCGTGCAACGTACCCTCGGTGATCGCCGGCGCGAGCTGCTGCCAGAACGCACGCGCGAGATTCTCCGCCGTCGGAATCACGCCCTGCAGAAAGTCGACATCCTCATTGAGATTGGTGTGATCGACGCGATCGATGACGCGGCGGCGAACGACGTCCTTCAGCACTTTCAGATCGATCACCATGCCGGTCTCCGCATCGATCTTCCCCTTCACGCTGACGTGGATCACGTAGTTGTGGCCGTGGCCGCGCGGGTTGTCGCACTTGCCGTAGACGCGGCGATTCCAATCGGCGTCGTACTTCGGATTGTTCAGCCGGTGCGCGGCCGAGAAGGTCAGTCGGGCGGTGATGATCATGTGCAGAATCTACAACGTCACGCCCGCGAGTGCAGCGCGGATCTCGTTCTGCTGCGCCGCCAGCTTCGCGCGGATCTTCAGGAATCGCGCGTCGCTTTGCAGGAATCCGAAGAGCGGATTGGAGAGGACGTAACTCGCAGTCGGCTCCTTGCGCGCGGCGGCGCGTTCGAGGGCGTCGTTGACGCCGCGGGCGTCGCCATTCATCGCCGCGATTTCGGCGACGCTGGTCCAGTAATCGTCGCCCGGCTTCGACGCTGCCTCCGCCGTTTTCAGTTCTGATGCTGCCGTCGCCTTGTTGCGGGATTGCGCGGCGATGTACGCCTTCAGAATGTGCGCGCCGTAATTCGGATCGGACTGCTCCAGCTTCTTCAGCTCGAGTGCGGCCATGTCTGTTGAATGCCGGAGGACGGCGATGCGGCCGATCTTGAGAGCGAGCGATGGATTGTGCGGCATGCGCTGCTCGTCGTCGTAGTACTTGTCCGCGGCGCTGTCGATACGGCCCGACGCCACGAGCGCGTCGGGGGCGTGGACGGCACCGGCGTCTGACGTGCCGAGGCGCTTTAGCGCGGCAGTGAAGCGATCGTTGTCGCCGGCGGCGAGCGCGTAGCGCCCGATCGTGTTGAGCGCATCGACGTCGGAACGTTCGTGTTGCAGCACCGCGGCGTACGTCGTGAATGCGGACGTGAGATCGCCGGAGGCGAGACTGACGCGTGCGACGCGGCGCGACGCATCCATGTTCGCAGGATCGAGCGCGACGATCTGCTTTGCAGCGGCAACTGCGTCGGCGTCCTTCCCTTTCGAGTCGAAGTAGCGGAACGCCAGCAGTTGCGCCGGCAGGAAGTGGCTGTCCGCCTTGATCGCGTTTCGCAGCGCGGCGTCGGTTTTCGCATCATCGTTCGCAGCGTGCGCGGCGACCGCGTCGGCGAACGCGTTGTATGCATCCGCGCTAGCGGCGCTGCGCGGCGGAATCTTCAAGTCGGCGGCAACCCAGGAGACGATCGACTGAATGCCGCTCGATGCGTCGATCAACGCCGCCGCCTGTCCCTCGGCCGGTTTCTTCGAATCGGTGACCGGCACAATCAGCGGCGCCGCCGCACCACCCGTCAACTTCGCGGTGTACGCGCTTACATCCGCCGCCTTCGCATCGACCACGCGGACCTCGGGGAATGACCGCAGGATCTCCGCGACTGCCACACGGATCGCATCCGCACGCTGCTGCATTGCGGGATCCGGCGGATCAACAAGGAACGGCTCGATGACGATCTTGCGCGGCGTTGCTGCCGTCGCCGGAGCCAAGCCGGCAGCTTTCTTCACCGCGAGCGGCGCTGTGTCGTGATGCCGGTTGCGCATCCAGACGAAGCCCGATGCGCCGCCGATGACGATGACCGCGGCGGCGGCAATGGACGCGAAGCGCGTGCGCTTTTTCTTTCGCACCATGCGCGCACTGGCATCGGCTTCCGCCTGCGCCGCGAGGCGCGCAGCCTCCTCCGCTTCCGCAGCAGCGCGTTCGGCCGCCTCGGCCGCTTCCCCTTCCGGCGCGATCGAAAACAGCTTCACGCCCGCGCGCGCGCCGGCATCGCGCAACCGTGCAGCAACGCGGCCCTTCTTCACGAACGCTTCCGTGATGTAGAGCTTCGCGGGATCGACCTGTTTGAGAATCTCGTACGCTTTCTCGACGGCCGGGCCGGCAGCGGCGCCGTCATGTGTCTCCACTTCACCGAAGTGCAGCAGCAGCCGCACCGGAATTGCCTCACCGTCCTGCTGCTCCGGCGAAAAGTCGAACTCCCCTTTTCGGCCCGCTTCGAGTGCGTTCTCGATCGACGGCAACTCGCCGACGAAGCGCGGTCCGAACGGATCGACGACCTGCCCGTCGAAGAGGTAGACCGCCTCGCCGAGGATCTGCTGCATGCGCGCGGCGGATTTGGCGGCGGCGGCGGGATCGAGGGCATGCACGTCATCGTGATTCGCAACGTCCGCGACGAGGATGACCGACTGGCGCGCCTGCACCGCGTGACGCGCGTTCGCGACAGCCGTGAGCGCGGCGCGCCCAATCTCGTTCGACCATTCCACGACTTTGCCATCAACTTTGACGATGTCGTCAATGATCGCTTTCGCATCTTTGTAGCGCCGGTACGGATCGCGAAAAAAGCACTTGCCCAGGATGTTGAGCACCGCATTGTCGATGGCGGGATTCACAGCCTTCGGCGACGGAGGCTGCTCGTTGACGATCTTGTTCGCGATCTCCGCGGCGCTCGCGGCGAGGTACGGCCGCCGGCCCGTCGCCGCCTCGTACATGATCACGCCCATCGAGAAGACGTCCGTGTGCGGCGTAACCATCTGATTCGTGATCTGCTCGGGCGCCATGTAGCTGACCGCGTTCGGATCGTTTCCCTTCTGGGAAAACACCGAGCCCTGTCCGTCGCGGCGCGGCAGGAATGTCAACGCGTTGAGACCTGCCAGCTTCACCTGCCCGTTCGCAGCGACGAGTACCGAATCGCCGGCGATGTTGAGATGCAGGACGTTCTTCGCCTGCATCAACTTCACGGCGTCCGCCAGTTGATAGGCGACGCGAAAAAACTCCGTCCTCTCCGCCGCGCGTCCGCGATAGGCAGTGGCGATTGGGAGGCCGTCGAACCACTCCATGATCAGCAACAGCGCATCATCGGCGGGCGTGATCTCGAGGATGGTGACGATCGAGGAGTGGTAGAGCGCCGCACCTTGGCGGATCTCGCGGATAACAGCCTCGCGGCGCGCGGGATCGTGCGGCAGTTGCTTGGTCAGGACTTTGAGCGCGACCGTCTTGCCGTTGCGCGTGTCTTCGGCGCGCCACACCGAGGCGCCCACACGCTCGAGAAGCCGAAACGACGCAATCGTCCCGCCTGCGACGAACGGATCGATAGTGGACATGTGTGCGAATTATAGATGCCGGGTGTCGGGAGTCGGGTGCGGGGTGGGTTCTTCTACGACCCCCGACACCCGACACCCGACACCCGACACCCGATTTTCTACGTAGCAATCAGGTGCAGCAAATCCGCGCCGCCTTCCACCGTATCGCCCGGCTTGACAAAGATCTCATCGACGACGCCGTCCGCAGGCGCGGGAATCTCGTTCTCCATCTTCATCGCTTCAAGCACAATCAGGCCCGTTCCGCGGCGAACTTCCGCCCCTTTTTCGACCAACACACGCGCGATGCGGCCGGGCATGAGCGCTTTGATGATGCCGCTGTCGCCGAGGTGGTCATCGCCTCGCTTGCGGCGGAGGGCGAGCGGATCGACGATTTCGACGTCGAACTGCGACGCACCGATCGTGATCTGGTGCGTGGTTCCCTCGCGATGGTGTGTGAGCAGAAACTGCGTGCCGTCTTCGAGCCGCAGCGATCGCAATCCGCCGGCGGTGATCAGATCCGCGACGATCCAACGCTCGCCGACTTTGACGCGATACGTGCTTCCGTGGCGCTCCACTTCGAGCGGGATCTCTTCATCGCGATAGCGGGCGTTGAAGATCAATCGCGCCCCCGGATCGCCTCGATCCGCGCCGCCTGCCGCCAGCGCGAGACGGTTTCTTCCGGCAGCCGCACGTTTTGGGCATCCTCGAACGCGATGATGGCCGCGGCGACGAGCGCGGCATCGCGCGTAGCGTCATCGGCGGGACGATGTTCCAGATCGAGCTGCGGCAGGACGCGATCGATGAAGCCGGTGTCGAAATTCGCGGCGCGGAAGTCGGGATGTTGCATCAGAAAAGTGAAGAACGGGATGGTGGTCCGAATGCCGTCGACGCGATACTCCTGCAGCGCGCGCAGCATGCGATCGATGGCTTCCCCGCGCGTGCCGGCGTGGCAGATCAGTTTCGAGAGCATCGGGTCGTAGTAAACCGGCACGGTGTATCCGGCATAAACGCCGTTGTCGTTGCGGACGCCCGGGCCCTGCGGTAGTTCGAGATGCCGGATCAACCCCGGCGATGGCGCGAACTTCCTAGCGGGATCCTCGGCATACACGCGGCACTCGATGGCATGTCCGTTCGGCGCGAGATCGCTTTGCGCGATTCCAAGTTTTTCTCCGCGCGCAACGCGGAGCTGCGCTTTGACGAGATCGACGCCCCACACCATCTCCGTGACCGGGTGCTCGACCTGCAGCCGCGTATTCATCTCGAGGAAGTAGAACTGTTTGTCGGGTCCCATCAGGCACTCGATCGTGCCCGCGGAGTGGTAGTTGACCGCGGCCGCCGCCTTCACCGCCATCGCGCCCAGGCGCTCGCGCAGTTCCTGGTCGACAACTGGCGACGGACTCTCTTCCACGACTTTCTGATGGCGCCGCTGCAACGTGCACTCGCGCTCACCAACGTGAACGATGTTGCCGTGCTGGTCTCCGAGGACCTGCACTTCGATGTGTCGCGGCGAGGCGATGAATTTCTCCGCGTACACGGCGGCATCGCCGAAGAACGATTGCGCTTCGCTGGTGACACGATCGAACGATTGGCGCAGGTCGTCGGCATGTTCGACGAGCCGCATCCCCTTCCCGCCGCCACCGGCCGAGGCCTTGATCATGATTGGGAAGCCGGCGTCGCGCGCGAACGCTTCGATCTCATCGAACGACTTGACGGCTTCCGTAAGCCCGGGGACGACCGGCACGCCGGCGGCCTGCATCCGCTGCCGCGACTCGGTCTTCGATCCCATCGCCTCGATCGATTCGGGCGACGGACCGATGAAGATGATGCCGGCATCGCGGCAGGCACGGGCGAAGTTTGCGTTCTCGGCGAGGAAGCCGTAGCCGGGATGGATGGCATCGGCGCCGGTCTTCTTCGCAGCGTCGAGGATGCGGTCGATACGCAGGTAACTTTCGCGCGACGGCGCCGGGCCGATCGGCATCGCTTCATCGGCGTACAGAACGTGCAGCGCGGCGCGGTCAGGCTCGGAGTAGACGGCCACCGTCGGGTAGCCCACTTCGCGGCAGGCGCGCATGACCCGAACCGCAATCTCGCCACGATTCGCGACCAGGACTTTCATCGCGGCGCATTGTATTCGCTGCTAACATCCGCGCCCATGACAGTGGAACCCTTGCACGACCAGCGCACGCAGATCCTTTCGGGCGTCGTCAAAACGCTGCTCGACGATCTGAAGAACGGAGCGGGCGACAAAGACCGCCGCCGCCAGGTCGAAGAGTGGATGCGCACGCTGGCCGAGAAGTATCCTGAGTTCCAGATCGAGAGCGGCCTGCGCGACTACTACCTCGCCGAGGCGGAACGGCTGCGCGTCGATTTCGAAAAAGCGGCAGAGCTCAACGAGAAGCTGGCGCTGGGAAGATCGATCGAAGGATTCCTGGATCGCGCCGCGGATTACGCGAAGCGGATTGCCGAGAAGTAACATCGACCTTGCAATCGTTCCCAAAATGGGTACGATCGTTCCTGAAATGGGAACGCACCGCCTCGCGGAACTCGCCGACAGCGCCATTGCCTCGGCGCTCTTCACCCCCGTTCAGCAACGCGTTCTCGGTCTTCTGTTCGGACAACCGGTGCGCCGATTCAGGAGCGCTGAACTCATTCGGCTTGCCGCGGGAGGTACCGGAGCGGTGCACCGGCAATTGCAGCGGCTCGCCGACGCTGGGCTGATCACGGTCACACGCGACGGTAATCAGAAGTACTACCAGGCGTCCTCGAACGCTCCCGTCTTCCACGAACTTCATGGCCTGATCGTGAAGACCATTGGGGTTGTCGATCCACTCCGTGCCGCGCTGGCTCGACTCGCGAAGAAGATTCATCTGGCTTTCGTCTTCGGCTCGGTGGCTAAAGGGACCGAACGTGGAGAGAGCGATCTCGATCTCCTGGTCGTGACGGACGATCTCTCATACACGGAGGTTTATGCCGCGCTTGAGCCGGCGGAGAAAACTCTCGGGCGCACGATCAACCCCACCGTCTTCACCCTCCGGGAGTGGAGAACGAAGCGCGCGAAGAAGGACTCCTTTGCTGCGCGCATCAGTTCGCAGCCGCGCCTCTACGTAATCGGAGACGACGATGCCGGCGGATGATCCCCTCGAAAAACTCGCCAGCATTGGCTCGCTGAAGCGGGAGCCGCCGAACGCCGACGAAATCGCGGGCCCGATTCGAACGGCAACGGTCCGGCTCGCGGACGCCGAAAAAGAGACAAATGCGGCGGAAAGCCGCTTCGATCTCGCGTACAACGCCGCACACGCGCTGTCGCTGGCGGCTCTCCGACTTCGTGGCTACCGCTCAGAGAAGCGCTACATTGTCTTTCAGGCGCTGCCGCACACCCTCGGCGTCGACAATCCGACGTGGCGTCTGCTCGATCGCTGTCATCGTGAACGAAACACGACCGAGTACGAAGGCGTCAGTGCCGTCGACGAGAAACTTCTTACGGGGTTGATCGAAGCGGCAAACGAACTCCTGGTCCGTGTGCGATCACTTGTGTAACAACAAAAAAGCTCGCGTCGCCGCGAGCCGATTCAGATCCTTTGGTGCCCAAGGCCGGACTCGAACCGGCACGGATTTCTCCACACGCCCCTCAAACGTGCGCGTCTACCAATTCCGCCACTTGGGCTTTAAAGAACGCTGCTACTTCTTGGCTGGAGCTGCCGGCGCTGAGGGTGCGCCGCTCATGACCGAGGAGCGCGGACGAGCCTGAAGGATCGCCAGCGTGAGCGAGGTGATGACAAAGAGGACGAAGAAGCTGGTCGTCAGCTTGTGAAGAAGCGTGGTCGCGCCGCGCGCGCCGAATGCGGTCTGCGAGCCGCCACCGCCGAACGCGCCCGCGAGATCCGCCCCCTTCCCCTGCTGCAGAAGGACGACGAGGATCAGGAATAGGCTGATGGCGATGTGCAAAATGACAAGAAGTACGATCATGGATTCTCCGAAGCGAAGCTGCTAACGGGACAAGGGGGCGAATTCTTCCCGGAATGGCAGCGGGTGTCAAGGCTGCGCCGGAAGCCTCTTCATCGCCTCGGCGAGTGCAAGAAATCTCTTCGAATCGAGACTCGCGCCACCGACCAGAAAGCCGTCGATGCGGCCGTCCGCGATCAGGTCATCGACGTTATCCGGCGTCACGCTTCCACCGTAAAGGATGGAGGTTCGACTCGCGAGTCCATCGGGCCAGAAACGTTCGAGCGCGTCGCGAATCGCACCGACGATCTCCGCGACCATCGCGCCGGTGGCGTTGCGTCCGGTGCCGATGGCCCAGATCGGCTCGTACGCGACGACGATTTCGTTCGCGTTCGCGAGTTGCGGGATTGCGGCGGCGCAGAGTTGGTCGGAACAGAATTCGACAGCGTGACCGCGCTCGCGCTGCTGCTCGTTCTCGCCGATGCAGAGGATCGGAGTCAGTCCGGCATCGATGACCATCTCCAGCTTGCGCGCGATGAGCCCGTCGTCTTCGCCGTAAATCGTTCGCCGCTCGGAGTGACCGATGATGACGAAGCGCGCGCCGCAGTCGCGCAGCATGTCTGCGGAGACTTCACCGGTGAACGCGCCTGCTTTCTGATCGGCGCAGTTCTGAGCGCTAATGTTCGCGAATCGCGCGGCGACGTCTTTTAGATAGACGAACGGCGGCGCGATGACGGCATTCGCGTCCTTTACCGCATCGAGATACGTGACGATGCCTTCCGGCGGTATGTTCATCTTCCAATTGGCGATCAGGTAACGGTTGGGCATCGGTCGTGGAGTTTATCGCGCGGCTTACGACGACAGTGAGTACCGGTTCTTCCCCGCACGCTTCGCTTCGTAGAGCCGTTCATCGGCGCGGCGGATGACATCGGCAGCGGTGTTGTCGGTGCGCTGGTAGTCGGCGATGCCGAGGGAGATAGAGCAACAGATGGAGCCTTCGTCGTCGGCGGGGATAGTCAGCATGCGGACTTTCTGCAGGATGCGGTCGGCTACCGCGCAGGCGCCGCTGATGTCGGTGTGTGGG
Source organism: Acidobacteriota bacterium (assembly GCA_019247495.1). Taxonomy (GTDB): domain Bacteria; phylum Acidobacteriota; class Thermoanaerobaculia; order Gp7-AA8; family Gp7-AA8; genus JADGNZ01. Next base: position 34,790 of record JAFAOU010000155.1, on the reverse strand, counting down.
AGGATGATCGCGAACTCGTCGCCGCCGAATCGTGCGAAGAGATCGGGAGGACGCAGCGTCTCGCGCACCGCGCCGCAGAGTTCGGACAACACGACGTCGCCGACCGTGTGGCCGAAGTTGTCGTTGATCGCTTTGAAGTCGTCGATGTCGAACATCAATAGAGTGAGTGGAAGCGAATAGACGCGGGCGCGCTCCATTTCCTGCGGCAGCTGGCGGCGGAAGTAGCGCTTGTTGGCGATGCCGGTGAGGTCGTCGGTGTCGGCGAGACCCTGAATCTGTTCGCGCGCGCTGAGCTGACCGATGAGCAGCGACACCTGCGCCGCGAAAATTTCGACGATCTGCCGCTCCTGTTCGCCGAACGGCTCGCCGCGGTAGACGAGCAGCACGCCGCTGCTGCGGTTCTCAACGGTGATGATGGCGTGCGTCGAGTGCTCGATGCTGTCGCCGGCGTTGCTGCGTGGAAGATCGTTGCGCTCCGCTTTGACGATGACGTCCGCGGCTGCGAATGACACCGGGATCATCGTCTCCAACGTGCGACGCAAACTCTCGATCAGCGGCGGACCGATGAGCGAGCCGGCTTCTTCGCGGGTGACGACGTAGAGGTCGAGGTTCTGCTCGAGCATCACCGCGGCGGCGAGATCGAAATCGATGACGTGATCGAGCGCGCGAAATGACGAGACGAAGAGGTCGGCGATGTTGTCGGCGCGCGTGGCGGCGCCGGTGAGCTCGCGGATCAGCGACAGGACCCCGGCGATCGGTTGCTGCTCGTCACGTCTCACGGATGGCTGAATTATACGGAGCACCTATAATCCGATGCCATGACCATGCCCGAGGCGGAGGCGATTCCATTCGAGCCGCAGGACTTACGCGGCGAGCGCCTCCTCGTGCTGGCGCCGCATCCGGACGATGAAGTCATCGGTTGCGGCGGCCTGGTGGCGCTGCATCTCCGCGAAGGCCGGAAGGTGTACGTGGTGGTGGCGACGGATGGCGCGCAGGCCGGCAACGCGGCCCAACGCGAAGCGGAGTCGCGCGCCGCCCTCGCACTCCTCGGCGATGCCCCGATCGTGTTTCTCGGGTTCCCCGATCGCGAGCTCAGTGGCGCGCATGAATTAGATGCCCGGCTCGCCGCGATTCTTCGCGAGTGGAAGCCGGATCTGATCGCCGTTCCAAGCCCGCTGGAGATTCATCCGGATCATGTGGCGTTGTCGCGCGCCTTCTGCGATCTGATCGCGCGGGATACCTCGCTCTTCGCCGATCTCGCCGTCGCAAGTGTCGCGTTTTACGAAGTCAGCGCTCCGTTGCGGCCGAATGCGCTTGTCGACATTACGTCCGTTGCCGACGCGAAATATGCGGCGATCGCGACGCATGAGTCGCAGTCGGCCGTTCGCGATTACACGTCGTACGCGCGTGGATTGAACGCATGGCGGACGATGACGCTGCCGCCGAACGTGAAGTTCGCTGAGGCGTATTGGACGACGTCCCTGCCATCGCTGCGCACGACGCCATTCAGCGCACTACGCGAGGCCATGGGCCCGGCACGAGTGGACGTCGTCGACGAGCCGCTTCCGATCAGCGTGATCGTGCGGACGAAAGACCGGCCGGCGCTGCTCGCCGAGGCAGTTGCGTCGATCCGCGCGACCGGCTATCCGGCCGAGATCGTGGTCGTCAACGACGGCGGCGCAGCGACGAACATCGAAGGCGTGACGCTGGTCGAGCATGAACGGTCGCGCGGTCGTTCCGAGGCGGCGAATGCTGGCGTGAAGACGGCGAAGAATGAGTACGCCGCCTTTCTCGACGACGACGATCTCTACTACCCCGAGCATCTGGCGACGCTTGCAAATGCGGCGCGCGGATCGAATGCAACGGCGTGGTACAGCGACGCCGTCTCCGCGTTCATCGATAGTGCCGAGCGCCAGCCGATGCGCATCTACGCACGCGATTTCGATCGCGAACTCCTGTTCGTCGACAACTACATCCCGCTGCCCACTCTCCTTTTCCGCCGCGGCGATTTCCTCGACCTCGGCGGCTTCGACGCCGCCTTCGACCTCTTCGAGGATTGGGACTTTCTCATTCGCCTCTCGCAGCGCGGTGAATTCGTTCACATGCCGCGCATCACCTGCGAGATCCGCCACATCAAAGGCGCCGGATCCGTCGTCATGGAAAATCCGGAGGGGTCGCCGAAGTTTCGCGACGCTCGCCTTCAGGTGTGGCGAAAACACGCCGCGCTCATGGGCGAGAACCTCTTCGCGAACGTATTCGAACGGGAGAAACGGCGCACGGTGATGCTCGAAGGCGATCTCGTCGAAGCCCGCGGCGGGCGCAGCCGGATCGAACAGGAAGTGGCGCGGCTCGAACGCGACAAACAATCGCTGATCGCACAGATCGGCGCGCTCAGCGAACGGATCAACGAAACGATGATGCGCATCAGCCACCTCGAAGGTGCCAACGCGGAGATCCGCGGCGCGCTCGATGGCGCGAACCGCGAACGGTACGCGGCGACGACGCGGTTGACTGAAGTCGAGCCGGCCCTGGTCGAACTGCAACGGACGAACGGCGCGCTGCACGCCGAGGTCGCGCGGATGCAGAACGTGCTCGATGCGATCTTCCAGTCGCGCACGTGGAAGCTGCACACCATCGTCGAACGCGTGAAAGGGCGCGGATGACGCGTGCGCTCCTCGTGTGCCCGGAACCGATTGGCCATGGCCTGCCTGCCGGCGTGGGCATTCGATTCCTGGAGATGGCCAAGGTCCTGCTCGCCGATGGCCACGAGGTGACGATGCTCTCGCGCGATGCCGGCGCGGTCGCCGGCTGCCGCGTCGATTCGATCACGCCCGAGACATTGCAGCGCTACACGGCCGAGGCGGACGTCGCGGTCGTGCAGGGCCACGCCGGGAATGATCTCTTTGCGCACGGGCGCGCCATTCCGACCGTCGTGGATCTGTACGATCCCTTCATCATCGAGAATCTGACTTACTACGAGACGCGCGGCGCCGAAGTGTTCACGCACGATCACGCGACGCTGATGCGGTTGATGTTGGGAGGCGATCTCTTTCTCTGCGGCTCCAACGCGCAACGTCTCTTTTATCTCGGCGCGCTCCTCGCGTTCGGGCGCGTGAATCCGATCGCCTTCGCGAACGATCCGCATCTCAATGCGCTGATTCGGATTGCGCCGTTTGGCGTTCCTCCTGCGAGCGCGGGCATCCCGCCGGCGTCCGGGTCCGGCAGAGATGTTCTCTTCGGCGGAATCTACGATTGGTACGATCCGATCCAGGCGATCGACGCTATTGCCATCGCGCGCGCGACGCTGCCGGACCTGACGCTGACGTTCACCCGGCATCCGAATCCATCGCTGACGCCGCAAGGCAAACTCGCCGACGCGATCGCGTACGCCAAACGAAATCACTACGACTTCATTCGCTTCCAGCCGTGGGTTGCGTACGAAGAGCGCGCCGCCTTCTACGGCCGTTTCGGCGCGAGCTTGCTGACGTTTCCGCAATCGATCGAGACCGATCTGTCGATGCGGATCCGCGTGTACGACTACCTATGGGGCGGGTTGCCGATCGTAACGAGCAGCGCGCCCGGCGTTGACGAGTTGCTAACGAAGTATGGAGCTGGCGCAGTCGTCCACTCTGCGTCTCCAGGCGATTTCGCCGAAGCCGTCGTACACGCCTTGAGCGATACGCGCATGCGCGATGGCGCGCTGCGCTTCGTCGACGACCATCAGTGGCAGCGCACACTCCAGCCGCTGGTCGATTTCGTTCGCGCGCCGCGCATCGATCCGCAGAAGGACGCGTTCGCGGCCACACTGCACGTGCCCGAGCATCCGCGCTCGTTCTTCGACCGCGTCAAACGCCGGCTGGGAGGCGCGCCCTGAGCAACCCGGTCGCCGACATCATCATCGTCAACTGGAACAGCCGCGAGGACACCCTGGCGTGTCTCGAAGCAGTGTCGCGGCAGCTCACCGGCGACGCGATCATCACCGTCATCGACAACGGCTCGACGGATGGCAGCATCGGTGCGATCGCCGGCCGTCATCCGAACGTTCGCCTGCTCCCGCTGGGCGAAAACCACGGATTCACCGGCGGCATCGCCGCGGCGCTGACACGTTCGCAAGCGAGGAATGTGATCTTTCTGAATAACGACGCGGTGCCTGAGGATGGATGGCTGGCCGCGCTCGTCGGCGCGATTGAAAACGCTCCGGACGATGTGATTTCGATCGGCGGCAAGATCGTCGATCCGACCGGAGAGTTGATCGACTTCATCGGCGGCGCGCTCACCTTCGACGGCCACGCGTTCCAGAACGGGTTCCGCTATCCGCTGGCGTCGCGCGACGATCCACCTGCCGGATCGGAGCTCCTTTTCGCGTGCGGCGGCAACATGATTTCGCGCCGCGAACCGCTGCTCGCACTCGGCGGATTCGATGACGACTACTTCGCCTACATCGAGGACGTCGACTTCGGCTGGCGTACTTGGATCGCCGGCTCGCGCGTGACGTACGAGCCGCGCGCCGTCGTCCGCCACAAGTCGAGCGCGACCAGTCAGCGCCTCGGCGATTTCGAGCGCGGCGTTCTCTTCGAGCGCAACGCTCTGCAGACTGCGCTGAAGAACTTTGAATCGATTCACGAGGCGTCGGCCGCGCTCTTCACTTTTCTCGCGCGGCTTCATCACTACGCCACGACGCGCAACGCGAATGCGGGCGAGCTGACCCGCGAGCCGTTCTCGAAGAGTTCCAAGTCGTCGCGAAGTTTAGCGAGCCGCATCCGGCGCAGACTTTTTGGCAGTAAGCCGCTGGCGACGATCGACGATCCGCTGACGGCGATGCAGTTCCGCGCATTCGAGTGGGTGATGGCTCACGGCGACCGCATCGCCGCAAAACGTGCCGCAGTCCAGAAACTGCGCCGCCGCAGCGATCGCGAAATCTTCGAACGCTTCCCGCTGCAGATCGTGCCGACGTATCCCGGCGACGAAGCGCTCATGCGCGGCGCGCTCTTCAACCTGTTGCGGCCATCGCTGCCGGCAATCGAGCGGACGCTGTCCGATATCATGCGATCGTGACGCGGTCGGCCTGGTGGCGTCGTTTTTCCGTGCGCGGTGTGTTCTGGCGGCAGCTCCTTCGCTTCGCCATCCTCCACGTTCCGCCATGGATCGAGCCGATCGTCATGGCTTTCTGGTCGGCGTTTTTTCTGCTGTGGGGCCCGGGGCGCCGCGGCGTCATGCGCAATCTGAAAGTGATCAAGCCCGGCTCGTTCGGTATCGCGAATTTCTTTCGCTGCTACCGAGTCTTCTGGAACTACGCCTGGACGATCGCCGACAATGTTCGGTTCAAGGAGCTGCGAACGATTCCCGACTGGGAGTTCGCCGGGCTGGATCATTTTCAGGCGATGCAGGCCAGCAACGGCGCCATCCTCCTCACCGCGCACATGGGTAGCTACGACCTCGGCGCTCATCTTTTCTCCGAGACGTCGACGCGGCGCATCGTCATGGTGCGCGCGCCCGAGGAAGATCTCGAGACGAGGGAGTTCGAGGAGCATCACGGCGCAGAAGGATTGCGAATCGAATTCAACACGCGCGCGACTGAGCTCGCACTCGATTTGCTGGAGACGGTCCGCGAAGGAGCGATCGTGGCGATCCAGGGCGATCGTGTCATGGGATCGATCAGCACGCTGCCCGCGACGTTATTCGGGAAAGCCGCCACTGTTCCTGCGGGGCCGTTCGCGCTGGCGATGGCTGCGCGCGTGCCGATCTATCCGGTCTTCGTCGTGCGCATCGGGCGACGGCGCTACCGGCTGGTGACATCGCGGCCGATCGAGATCACGCGCAGCCGGAACCGCGACGACGATTTCGCGCGTGCCGTCGCGCAATGGATGACGGAGCTCGAGGATGTCGTGCGCAACTGCTGGTTTCAGTGGTTCACGTTCGAACCGTACTGGCCGGAGGCCGCGTCGTGAACGTCATCGCGGACAAACCGGAAGCGCACTGGCTGCCATCGCGGCATCGCTTCGCGCTTTCCCGGCTGATCGCGTACGCGAAGCTGCGACGCGCGCGTGCGATCGCAAACAACGCAGAGCACCTGATTCTCCCGATCGATCGCGATCAGACCGCCGCGGAGATGAACGGCGTTGCGCTCTGGGTTTTTTTCACGACCGTTTGCTACATCGCGGCGGTGTTGCCGCTGATCTTGCCGGCCGCGATCGTCGCGGCAATTCCGTTGGCGGCGATCGCCCTCCAGTTCCCGATTGTCGGCATCGGTCCGATCGTGCGCATGCTGCTCGGCGATGGAGACCACATCAAAATCATTTCGGTGATCACCATGGCGCTGCTCGTGATTGCATCTTCGTACTTTGCTGTTTCGAGTTCGTGGCCGCGTTACGTGGCGTGGTTCTTCTTCGCGGTGCTCGTAGTGAATGGCGCCGCAGCGCTTGTGGTCTGGCTCCTGCGCAACGGCATTCGCGAGGCGGAAGACCGATGCGCGCGCTGATCCTCTGGTTCGCGTTTTTCGCGACGCTGCTGATCCCGATTCTGCTGCTCGTGCTCTTTCCGCCATGGTGGCCGATCGCGATCGGCGTCATGGCGCTGTCGCACGCGCTCGTACTCTGGCCGACCCTGCGTCCGAACTCGCAGTGGCTTGGACCGGTGATCACAGCGTTCGAATCGACATCGAACGAAGTGTGGCTGACGATCGATGACGGCCCGACTGATGACACAGCTTCACTGCTCGACGCGCTCGATGCCCGCGGCGTCAAAGCGACGTTCTTCGTGAAAGGCTCGCTCTGCGTCGAACATCCCGATCGCATCCGGCTGATACTGGCGCGCGGCCACGCGGTTGCGAATCATTCGCAGACGCATCCTTCCAGCGCGTTCTGGTGCCTTCCGCCTGCCGCGATAGCGCGGCAGGTCGCTGAATGCAATGCGGCGCTGACAACGATTACAGGCCAAACGCCGCATCTTTTTCGCGCGCCGGTCGGGATGAAGAATCCGTTCGTTCATCCGACGCTCTTCCGCCGCAACATGACGCTCGTCGGCTGGAGCGTGCGCGGCTTTGACTCCTTCGGTGACGACGTCGAACGCGTCGTCCAACGGATCGTGCCGCGAGCCGGCAACGGATCGATCATCGTCATGCACCAGGGCCGCGGATTCTCCGTCGCATGCATCAGCCGCGTGGTCGACGAGCTGAAAGCGCGCGGCTACTCGTTCGTGATCCCCGGGTTCGATCGCCTGAAAACGAACAGATAGTTGTTGAACGGAGTGCGCCCATACAGCGGAACGACCTCCGCTTGGAAGGCGGCGAATGGCCGCACGATTTCTTCACGCGTCAGGAAATGCAGCCGCTCCGCGCGCAGCCAGCGCACCGCGCGCGAAAACGTTTCCTGCGCGTACGTGAGCCGATAGCGCCAGCTTCCGTCGCGGACGGCATCGCGGATGATCACCGTCTTCGCGTTCGCAGCGGCCGCGAGGATGGCCGCCTGATCGCTGCTGCGAAAATAGTGAAGCAGATCGAGCAGGACGACCGTGCCGCCGGCCGCGATCGCCGACCGCGCGTCGGCCACTGCAAATGTCGCGTCATGCACGACAGCCGCGGCCACGGCGATCTTGCGCTCGTCGTGATCGATGCCGCGGATCGGCGCGGCAAACCCGCGCGCACGGAGATACGCCGCGAGAACACCGGCGCCGCAGCCGACATCCAGCAACGGTTCCGTGTTGTCGCTGAGGCGCTCGAATACAGCGGCGTACACCGGATCGATGCGGAGTTTCGAGCGGACGTACGCGCGCAGAAACCCCGACGGATAGCGCGCGGCGATACGGCTCGCTACATCGTCCGTCGTCACGGCGAGAGATGCTCGATGAGGTCGATCAGCTCGGTGAGATTGAACGGTTTCGGCAGGATCGCCGAGGCGCCGAGTTGCAGGATGGCCTGCGGCTCGACGTGCAAGTGCGCGGAGAGGACGATGATCGGCACCGTACCGAGGAAGCCGGTCTCTTTGAGGCGCTGGAGGAAGTCCCAGCCGTTGACGCCTGGCATGGCAAGGTCGAGGAGGATGACGTCCGGGCGATGGATGGTCAGCGCGCGATGGCCTTCGCCGCCGTCGCTCGCCAGCAGCACCTGAAAACCCGCCTGGCGCAACGCGGCCGCGATCATGCCACGCAACGGCAGGTCGTCGTCGATGACCAGAATGCGTTTCCGGTCAACGCCCGCGGTTCGTTTCTCGCCGCTGCTGCTCTGGTTCTGAACCTGATTCATGCCACGCCCGCGTCAGCCATTCTAGCGACTGCTGAGACCGACATGCAGAACGCTGGCCACACGTCCGTCAGAACAAATCGCTGTCGCCGTACGTGTAGTAGAAACGATCCGTCATGCGCGCGCTGGCGTCCGGAAGATCGAACGGAACACACATCAACGACAAATCCTGCGGATCGAGTCTCGACTCGAAGTGCAGCTCGCGCAAAACGCGATCGAACCATTGCGGCCGCGCCGGAAACCACCCATCGATGCGATCGACGGGATACTTCGGCACGACACTCCGTAAGAGCACCTCGGCCGCCTTCGGGAATCGCGGATCGAACAGCGCGTCACCCCACGCCAATCGCGAACCGCGAACGCCGAAGACGCTCCATCCCACCAGACGGCGCCATTTGCGGATGGCGACGATGAAATACGAAACGTCGGGACAGTCGAGGTAGCGCCAGCGGAGATAGCTCGCATCGCGCCGAACCAGAAATCGATACGCCGGCGCGACGTACGCGAAGAACTCGTCGAACTCGTCGTCGACGTCGTTCACGAGCTCCAGCTGCCAGCCGCGCAGCAGCCGTTCGCGGCGCGTGATCGGAACGATCGGATTTCGGACGAGATCGCGGACGCGGTACGGCGCCGGCTCGACGGCGTCGCTGCCGAGGAAGCGGACGGAGAGTTGGCGATGCGAATCGGTCGTGAAGCCGTAGTTGAAGGCGACCTTGCCTCGGCAAAAGGCATCGTAGAAATGTTGCGCGGTCCGCGCGAGGATGCTGGTCAGCCCGCGGCCAACCTGACGCACGGAACGGTCGGTCATGATGTCGCCGATCTGATTCGCGACAATCTCGTGTCCGTCGTCGATCATCGCCACCGGATAGCCGGCGTACTGCGCAACAAGTTGGCCGTTCTCGTCGAACGTCAGGGCGATGCGTTCGTTGCCGTACGGGTTGCGCTGGTACTCCCAACGGAAATGTTTGACGCCGCGCGAAGCGTGCGGAAAGGCTCGATGGAAAAGCTGGAGGATTGGCTCTTCGTCGCCGGGCCGAAACGCGCGCGATGTGAACCGCGGATCAACGGGCATGCGTCGGCTCGACCGAACGGATGGCGCGGAAATTCACCGGTGCACCGGCGCGGCGTTTGGCCACGATGCGGATCGATCCGGAGAAAAGCAGCAGCGGATCCGGCAACACCTTCAGCAGCATGCGCACGAGTGGCGCGATCGCAGGCCAGCGCATCGCCACCGAGTGACGCAGGAAACGATGATCGCGGTACGCCAACTCCGCGCCGATGCTGATGATCTCGAATCCGGAATGCTCGAGCAGTTCGATGAGCGCCGAGCGCGAATAGAGAATGAGATGCGTGCGGAAGTTCTGCGTCATCCACCGCCGCTCGGTGATGAGATACACCAGCCCCTCGGTGTCGAACGTCGACAGCAGCAGCACGCCGCCGGGTTTGAGCAGGTCCTTCATCCGCGCCAGCGCATCGTGCGGATCGGCCATATTTTCGAAGACATGGAAGAGGACGATGGCGTCGAAGGCGGGGCCGGTGTTGACGAAGTTCGGGACGGTAGAGCAATAGACCTCGAGGCCGCGCGAACGTGCCGCGCGCGCAGCGGGAGCGGCGCGGTCGATGCCGACGTACTCGAACTCGCGCGCCGCGGCGTCGCCGAAACTGCCATCGCGGACGCCGATCTCCAGCACGCGCGCACGCGACGTGAGGTGGCGCCGCAGCGCCGACAGCCGGCGCTGGCTGGTCTTCTCGCGCGCCACGCCGCGGTGCAGCGTTTCGTCGCCGATCTCGACCTGCGCATGCTGTCCGCGCAGCACGCGGCGCACCGGTCGGTTGTCATCGTCAACTTCGAAGCGGCCGAGGTACCGGCACTTGCAGCGGCTGCAGGAGCGGACCACGTTGCCGGGGATCTGATCGAAGTTCCAGACCTCATGTGAAAAACAGACGGGACAGCGCCGCGGCGCGCGATAGCCGTTGCGGCGGTCGGTCATGCGGATCGAGATCGCCGACGCGACGCCGCGCCAGAATCCGAACGCAGTCCTCGTGGTTGCCGCGCGGACCGTCAACCGCTCGATCCGGAATCCGTACTTGTTCGCGAGGTACGCGGTTTCAAGATCGAATCCGCTGCCTCGCAACTTCGTTTCCGCCAGGAGCAGCCGCGCCGCATCGGACGAGAAGGCTTTCAACTGCAGCGATGGATCGGGAAGGATCGGTACGAGTAGCGATCGAAGAACGATGCTGTCGCGGCAACGTTCGTGGCGCCCGAACACGACCTCGGCAGCGCCCGATTCGATCAGCGCAACCGCGTCGCCGATCGCGCTCACGGGATACGGCAACTCGGGATCGACGACGATGACGACGCTGCCGCCCGCGTCGGCCGCGCCGCGGCGAATCATCGCGCCGTAGCCGGCACCATCGCGGCGATCGAGCACGCGGATGTCGAACGCGAAGCCGGTCGCTTGCAGGTAACGCTCGATCGTCTCCAGCGTCGACGGCAGCTCGGGCGCAGGTCCGGCCAGCGGCACCAGGATCGACACGCTCGTCGAGCTCATGTCCGTATTCTAGCTTTCGTCCACGAACGGAGTACGCGGCCGGTCTGCCGGTCTACATCGCGAAGGTGGAGAACGTCGCCGCGGTACGTACTCCAGATGTCTTCCGAAATGTCCGTGACGTCACTGCCGAAATGACCGGCCGCCGTCTCGAAGCTGGCTAACGGCGACGCTTCGAGAACGATGTCGTCGATCTGTCCTCCCTCGGGGGCCGGCGACTCAAGATTTCCTTCAAACTTTTTCGCGAACGCTCCGCCCCACTCGCGCAGGTAGAGCAACTCGGAGCGCGCGTAGAGCGACACCGCTTCCGGCGATCCTGCCGCGCTCTGGTTGTAAAGATGGCGGCAGCGCGCCGATGGAACGTAGACGATGTCGCCCTTCACGCGACGCAGGAAGTCGTTCTCTTCGAAGTACAGCGGGAATCGTTCATCGAATCCGCCTGCGGTATCGAACGCGTTCGCTCGAATGGCCATGACCGCTCCGGAGAGAGCACGGATAGGAGTCGTCTGATCGAGCGACCAGAACGCCACGCGTTGCCGGAAGCGTCTGCATTCGCGGCGCCGAGCCCACGCGCGCGAATGACTGGCAAGAACCCGGTCGATCACTTCGCGTCGCGTATGCAGTTCGGCGGGCGGCAACATCCAGCGATGCGCGTCGTCCCAGAACAGCTTCGGACCGGCGACGGCCGCATTCGCATCGACCAGCCGATCGATCGATTGTTCTCCGAAGCGAACGTCGGGATTCGAGACCACGATGACATCGCCATCACACGAACGCCGTCCCGCGTTGATGCCTGCCGCGTAGCCGAGGTTGCTGGGAGGAGCGATGACGGTGTCGGAGATCGTCCGCAGCGCATCAGCCTCGGCTGCGTCGACGCTGTTGTCGACGACGATCACCTGCAACGGCCGCGATGATGCCGCGCGCGCGGTGGCGATCGCATCCACGGCGAGCGCGGACGACCGGTAGTTGATCACCAGCAGCGAAACGGAAGTCATCTGGCGGCTGGCTGCGCCGCGTCCGCTTCCGCCGGCGCAAGTGACCAATGGTGATCGAGCGAGATCAAGCCGACCTCGAAGCGCGCGCCGGTCACGGAGAACGCGGGGCGAACGTCGCGGCGGTCGAATACGGTGATGGCATTTTCGTCGCCGGCAAAGGCGATGATCGAATACTCGCCGCGATTCAGAGGAACGCCGTGCAGTTGCGCCACCAACTCGTACTCGTTGCGGCCAGACGGAGGCTCGAATCCATCCGCATGCGTGCCGACGGCAAAGCACTGAAAATCATCTGCGGAGCGATGCACACCGACGATCACGTGAATCGGCTGCGACGCCATTTCGGAATGGATACGCAGCTTGACGTGAATGTCTTCGCCGCGGTCGAACGTGTCGCGCGGACGGCCGCTGCGATCGCAGACGATGATCTCGCGGATGCGTACCGGCGAGGGCACGCGCTCATGTTCCGGCTCGCCTTCACTGGCCGGCCGCTCGCGGTCACGTTGCATGAGAAACGTCTCGTACTCATGCACGACGTCGAGCGACGGTCCGTAACGCATCACCGTTCCGTGGTCCAGCCAGAGCGTGCGGCGGCAGATCGTACTGACGTGATACAGCCCGTGCGAGCAGAAGAGAATGGTCTTCCCCTCTTCCTGAAACTCGCGGATCTTGTCGACGCACTTTTTCTGGAAGTGACCGTCGCCGACGGCCAGGGCCTCATCGATGACGAGGATGTCGGGGTTGACGTTGACGGCAACCGAAAAGGCCAGCCGCATGTACATCCCCGAGGAGTAGGTCTTGACGGGACGGTCGAGGAAGGTGCCGAGTTCCGAAAACTCCAGAATCGCCGGAAGGCGCTGCTTCACCTCGGCGGGACCGAGCCCGAGGATGGCCGCGTTGAGCGCCGCGTTGTCGCGGCCATTGAATTCGGGATGAAAACCGGTACCGAGCTCGAGGATCGAGGCGATCGTCCCGTTCGTCTCCAGCGTGCCGCTGGTCGGGCGCGTGACGCTGCATAGAAGCTTGAGCAGCGTGCTCTTGCCGGCGCCGTTCTGGCCGATGATGCCGATGGTCTCGCCGCGCTCAACCTCGAACGAGACGTCCTGCAGCGCGGGAAAGACCGTATGCCGCGGCCGGCGGGTAACGGCTTCGATCAGCCGGTCGATCGGGCGCCGGTAGATGTCGTATTGCTTCGTCAACTCGGCAGCGCGCACCGCGACAGTCATTGCCGCCATTGTACGGACCGTGACGCGAAATCATCGCCGCAAAAACAAAGTGGCGGGCCGAAGCCCGCCACTGAGTCTTTATCTGGATTGAAGATCAATGTCGAACAGCGTGACCACCCCGTGGGGCGACCGGCGGGGCGCCGACGACTTTCACGGTCGAGGTGAGGTCGACCGCCGCCGATCCATTCGAAAGATGGACGGTCACATGGTAGGTACCGTCAGCGGTGTACCGGTGTGTCGGAGCTTTATCGGTCGAGTGGGTGCCATCACCGAAGTCCCACGCGTAGGTGTGGGGCGCGCATTCGAAGACGTAACCACGGGACGTCACGCCAAACGCCACGTCCGTTTTCGCGGAGCAGTTGCCCGAGAAGGGGCCGCAGCCGTCGCCGAAGTAGGAGACGTAGACATTGACGTCCGCCTCCATGGGTCCGCAGGGACCGCCGCCGACTCCACCACTGCTGGAGAGTGTCAGGGTTCGGGTGATGGTCGCCGATGAGGTGCCGTTCGACACGAGCAGCTTGACGTTGTAGGTGCCTGGCCCAGCGAACGAATGCGACGGCGACTGGGCGGTCGAGTGGCTGGAGCCGTCCCCGAAGTCCCAATCGTAGGTATGGGTGGCGGGGCAGCTGAAGTCGTAGCCGGTACCAACAGGACGGAACGCAATCAAATCCTGCGCCTTGCACGTGCCACTGGGGCTGGTTTCGGTGCAGCCGGTGCCGGTCAAACCGATGGAGACGTTCTGGTTTGTCAAGGTGCTACAAACGTTCGCCACAGTGCCTACACGAACGTCATGCGCGTAGGTGAACGATCCACCGCCGTTCGATAGGGTTGCCTGCGCGTGGAAAATACCCGAGCCGGAGTACGCATGGGTCGGATTAAGGCCGCTGCCGAACGTGCCATCACCGAAGTTCCACAAGATCGAAGTGGTGCCGCAACTGAGGCTGTAGCCACTATCCGGCCACAATCCGAACTGGACTAACTCCCCGGTATTACACGCGCCGGCCACTGCTGTACAGCTCGATAGCGGACCGGTGTAGGCCACATAGGCGCTGTTGGCCTGCGGCGCGCTGCAGCCACCGTTATTGGGCGGCGGGGGCGGCGGCGGTGGGGCAGAAGTACCGATCGTCACGGTCGTGGTGTAGGTATTGGTCGCCAGAGCGCCTGTCAGAACCAGCGAGACGTTGTACGTGCCGGCAGTGTTATAGACGTGACTTGGAACCATCTCTGTCGACGTGCCGCCGTCTCCGAACGTCCACGCGAACTTGTCGCATTCAACAGAAGGCGTCCATCCCCGCGGGAACATGATGAAGGTGACCGTGTCTCCGGGGTTCGGAACATTGTTGTTGTTGATGCCAATGGCGTTGTTGATGTTGTCAGGCGCGCTCGAGCACAACGGCTTGTCGATGTGCTGGCCGGAGAGAGTGGCGGTCTTGCTGCCGATGCCGTTGGTGACGGTAACTCCAACGCTGTAGTCGGTGGTGGTCGTGAACTGCGGCGAGAAGACCGCCGCGGTCGTGCCTGAGTTGGTGACGGTCGGATTGACTGTCCACGCGAAGGACCACCCGGCCAGGGTTGGGTTCTTGGCCGAGGTGACCGTGAAGGAGCATGGGCTGCCGACGGTCGAGCAACCGGTCTTGACAATGACTGGATCGGGACCATTGAGCTCGCTGCTCTGCGCAACGGCACTTGCCAGACTGCTGCAGCCGGTGCCGGGTACAGCCGACGCCGCGACGGTGGTCGAAAGACGCACACGCAGTCCGAGGGTACTGAACGTCGTGCGGGGCACGCTGAAGGAGGGAATCGTACCAAGCGTCGCGGAACCAGCGGCATTGAGGATAGTCGTCTGGCTCGCGTCGATGACTTCCCACTTGTACGTTACCGGCGTGGCCACGCCGCTTGGCAGATCCGCCGCGCCGGCTGTACGAACGGCCGCCGTGAAGACCGCGTTCGGATCGTTGATCGTCGCCGGACCGGGTTCCTGAACCGTGATGACGTACGGCCTGACCGTGTAAACGAACGGCGAGATACTCAGTGGGAGATCGCTGCTTGCCGTGATCGCACTGCCGGTCCCGCTATACGGGCCGTAATGCGTGTTGAAGGCGAGTGAGTGTACGCCGCAGGCACCGACGCCGAAGGCTTCGCTCGGCAGCTTCTTGTTCGATGCGCTATCCAGCACCCAGTCGGTGTAGTGACCTTCGACCGAGCCATCGGAGGCATCGAAGAAAGAGTCACCGACGACGATCGGGGCAGTAGAGCTGGCGTCAGGTTGTCTGAACAGATATGTCGTGTTCGCAAGCTGGAAGCCAACCTGCGGTGCGGCGAGGGTGACCGAAACGGTGTCGCTCATCGTCAGGTCCACCGCGTTCGACGCAGTCGCGCGGCGGACCAGTGGAAGCGACGCAAGTGACGTCACACCGCCGTACTGATGCTTGACGACGCCGTTGGTGACCGAGCTGGCACTCGTGTTATCGCCGTAATCCCAGGTCACGTTCGCAACGTTGCCCGAGGCCAGCGAGCTCGTAAACGACTGGCGATCACCATAGAACGGACCGGTACCGGCAGCCGCGGCCGAATGCGGATTGGGAGTTTCGACGGAACCGGTCAGTCGCGCCGTGAGCGAGTCGCCAGCCTTGATCTCCCATACGTCACCCAGACCGTACGCGGAAACGACAAGATTGATCTTCGAACCGACTTTGACCGGGGTAGCGTCCATTATCAGGTTGTAATTGGGACGGGCGTAGCCCTGGGGCGCGTTTGCGCCGTAGTACATCGACCAGAACGGCTGCTGGCGCGTTCCGTTGGAGCCGGGCACCGGCATTTCAAACGGAATCTCCGTCAATGAGCCGGGTCCCACTTTGTAAACGCGGATGTTCCAAGTGCCGACCGGCGGAATCTCTACGCCAAAAATGGCGAGGTATCCATCGCCATAGTGCATGCCTTGCGGGACGCCATAGCCATTCGTCGGGTAGCGCTTCTCCACGTAGGTATTACCGGACGGCGAGACGACCGAGATGAATGGACCGGAACCCGACGCCCCGTAGGCGTAGAAGTTGGTGCCATCGCTCGTGACCAATTTGAACGTACCGCCGCCACCGGCTTCAAAACGGATGATCGGCGTGCCCGTGCGAACGAAATCGTCCGTCGTAAAGATCGACAGACCGCCGCTGTACTCAGTAATCGCGACGCGTGAACCGGTTGAATCCTTGGCCCACAGATAGAAGGAACGACCGGTGATCTCAGGCTGTTTGATCGGCACCGCAGGATTCGAAGTGTCCCAGATCTGCAGGGTCGAAGGCGATGTCTTGTCGCTGACCGCAGCGTAGTACCGGCCATCGCTCGTCTTCACGGCCAGGATATGGTCGGGAGTTATGCTATTCACCTTCACCGTCTGGGAGACGGTCTGCATCCAGCCGCCGCCGTTGTCGCCGGAGTCCTTGACGATGCCCCAGCCGAACGTCGAGTAGGCAAGATAGACGTTCCCGCGATCATCCCAGTCGAAATCCCAAAGCCTCTCCTGGCCATCTTCGAAGGGGGTGATCCACCCACCTCCGTTCTCGGCGTAGAAGAACGCATCCCACCAGAGGAAGACCTCAGGCGGACCGAAGAAAGCAACGTTTCGCCCGCTGCCTCCCGCTGTCGGGACCAGCGTTGCCGGCGTCATTTGCTCCTGCGGCCTCGCGCTGAGGCGTGCGAAGAACCGGTCGGCGTCGTAAACGGCCAGCGCGCTGCCGAGCAGCGTGTAGAGCCGGTTCTTGCCGGGAACATACCGGGCCAGCTTCGGACGTGCGGTCCGGAAGTTCTGCTGATAGTCATGTTCGATTTCGGCGTCTGCCCAGCGCCCGACGAACCTGAGCACCGGCGGATAACCGATCGTCAGCAGTGTTTCGCGGCCCGGGCACAACGAACAGAGCACGTCTGTATTCGGCGTCGCTGCCGGGAAGGCGTAGTTCTGAGCGACCGCCCCCGTAGCGGCGGCGACGAGCAGCACGCAGAGCAGGAACGACCTGTAGCGAAAGGAATTCACGTTATGTCCCCCAATAGGAGCTGATGGCGGTAACCACACCAGAAGTCTGAAGTACGCCAGCGACGATGAGGCGCTGCCGAAGGAATGTTATTTTACTCAATTCTAGCGCGGTGTCACGAAGAATCTTTATCAAAAAAAAAGCGGGCCGGAAATCCGGCCCGCTTCACAGCAACTGCGTGTTGAAAAGTACTACGGCAGAGGCGTCGTGTTCGTACCGGTGTACGGAGCAACGCCAGGCGTGCAACCCGGGTCGCCAGCGGGGCAAACCGGAGTACCGCCAGCCGGTGCGATGACGGCACCAACTGCGACGGCCGACGAGCAGCCATTGCCGAGCCACGCCGCGTCGAAGTCGACGGTGAGGCGATTGCCAGTCGTGGTGCTGCCGAACATCTCAACGATGACCCAGTTCTGGCTGGGACGCGGACCGACGGTGCCGGAACCGGTCACGAGGTTGCTCGTGCTGCCGGCGCCGGTGATGATCGTCGGAACGCCACCAACGTTGCGGGTCACCGAGTAACCGGTGCTGCCACCGTTGTTGAGGTTGAGGTACATCCAACCACCGACGTCAGCACTGCTGATCGACGGGAAGTTGCCGCTGGAGGTGTTCTGCGCGGACGTTTCCGGCATCGTGGAAGTGGTCACGCCCGGGCACGGCGACGCCGTGCAGGGAGCGCTCGAATTCGGGTTCTCGTGCTCATCGAAGCGGATGATTTCGGACACCGGAAGGGCGCCGTTCAAAGCAAGCGAAGCACCGCAGCTGCCGGCGCCGAAGCCTTCACGCCAAACCTTGTAGTTCGTAGCGAAAGCGCCCGTGCCGCCCTGGATGTAACGCGCCGCCCACAGAGCCGGAAGCGGCTGGCGACGATCGAGGGTACGGTTGGTGGCCGGGGTGTAGCGGTCATAGAAGGTGTACGGAAGGTTCGTCTGCGCGCCGGCGAGCGGCGTTCCAGCCGGACCGCCCTCGGGGACGGCGCGGATGTGAACCATCGCGTTGCCACCGGCATCAAACGACGATGCCGTCGTTCCGGTCGGAGCCGGTCCAAGCTGCTGGTAGTCTCCGATCAGGACGTTGTCGAACAGGATCGACGTTGCGTAGTAGTTCGGGTCCGTCGGGAGTGCGAGCGAGCAGTTCGACGCGACGTCGATCGTGATGTAGCCGATCGCATTCGCATGAACGCCGCCGACCTTGTTCGGGCAAGCAGCGGAGCCGCCCGGATTGTAGTCACCAGTGGTAAGAGCGGTTCTCACCGCTGTCACGAGCGCCGCATTGAGCGCTCCCGGCTGGCTCGCGCAGTTGATCGAAGCGCCGCCGCCCGCGAAGTTCGGGTTGGCGGTGAAACCAGCGGACAGAGCGCCGAGCGGCGACTGCGCCGTGGTCGGTCCCGTACCGTTGTTCTGTGCGACGACGCCGCCCAGAACCTGGTTGATCGAAATGCCCTGCACGTCATAACCCGTGAGGTAGATGTTGAAGTCGAGGACCGGGAATGACCAGTCCGTCCAAACCGTGACGTGAGCGATCTGCGGAAGGCGGCTCACGTTCGTGATCGTGAAAAGCGTGTCCTGCGTACGGTTGTTGAAATCAACCTCGAAGTACGGCAGAAGCAGAGTGGCGGCCGGCGCGACACCGATGTCGCACGAGTCGTCGTTGTTGGTCGTCGTCGGCCCGGAGGCGACGCCCGGCGCTCCGAATGAGAAGGTCGCGTTCGGAATCGTCGTATGCCGATTCACGGCGAACGCCGAGCCCGCCATCAGGAGGGTGGCCATCATGGCCAGAACCAAGAGTTTTTTCATGCTGTTCTCCTACACATTAAATGATTGTTTAGAACCGAGGTTACGGACTGCGGTCACCCTCTCTCGACGATACGATCACCTCCCGCGTCGGATTTGAAAATTGTCGTTCTATTCCAAGTTGCCGGTAACAGTATGGCGGAAAAGCCTCGAAGTCAAGCCCTCGCCACGATTTTTATGCCGCTACACCATAGATTGTCGCAGAACCATCGAAAAGGCAAGCGCTCAGCGCGCTCGACGAACGTCCTGTCTGAGGTCTTGCCGCAAGTCCGAATGCGCAATCGATGCCGTACGGTGTACGTCGCTAGTTTGACTGCTTCTGCGGTTGCACATTGCCCTTCGCAACGCCGCGATTTAGAAAGACGTGCACCGAACCGTTGCGCGCGGCGAACGTCGGCGTAATGTCGCCGCTCACCGCGCTCGTGCTGGCACCCGATTCATACATGACAACGACGTCCGGTTTCTTGTCTCCGTTGACGTCGACCACCTTGATGTCGTAGAGCCCGAGATCCTGAAGTTTCAGCCCGTCGGTATTCGCGCGCGTGAACCCGCCCTTGCCGTCGCCGAGAAGAATCACCACTTGTTGCTGCGCGGAATCCGCGTAAACCACGTCGAGATTGCCGTCACCATCAACGTCTGCGAGAGCAACTCCTGTCACCGGCCGGTGCCCACCCCAACGTGCGATCGGGTAACGCGTCGCCGTCCCATCCTTTGCAAATGACAACCGATCGATCGCCGTTGTCTCCATGAGTGGCGGCCGCGCCATGACTTTCGGGTCGAGATCGCCCGGCCAGTAGCGGACGTAACTGATGATCGCGTCGTCGTGCGTCTTCGATGTGATCTTTCCCGCCGCGTTGCCGTAGAAGTACGCGCCCCACGGAATGAGATCCTCGGTGTTTTCCAGGCGTGCCCATTCGTTCGGGCCCTTGCTCAGAAAGAAGATGTCCCTGCTGCCGAGAAAGATGCTGCCAATCACGAAGTCGGTTCGCCCGTCCTCGTTAAATTGAGCGGCGGAAAGCCAGTCGCCGCCAGTTACAACACCGGGCGGCGCGATGTTCATCATCTCCCACGACTTACCTTTGTTCTTGTTGATCAGCGCGAGGAGCGGCCCGTGCGGCGCTCCCACGAGCGGGCGCGGCGTCGGTCCTTCCGTGACCGCTACCAAGTCCGGGTAACCATCCTGGTTAACGTCCGCGACGACGAGACGGCGCGTCGGAAAGTCGTGAGGCAAGCCTTCGGAAGCCTCGGTGAAGTGACCCTTTCCATCGCCGAGGTACACGAAGACGCCGGTGAGATGGACGCTGAAGGCCATATCTTTATGCCCATCTTTATTGAAATCGGCGACGACTACGCTGCCGTAATCGAGAGCATGAGGCACTGTTGCAGGCCACCCTTTCCAGTGACCTTTGCCATCTCCGAGGTAGATGGCAGGAAGCCCTTCGGCGCCGCCGCGTTGGGGCGGAAGGATGATGTCGAGAAAACCATCCTCATTCATATCGGCAATGGCCATCGAGTTCCGGAACGAGCCGGTTTGCGGGAGACCATCCGAGGATTCTTCGAAACGAATCGTCCGGTCGTTCTTCACCGGATCGAGTGGAAAGAATTGCGGACGCAGAATGCCGAAGAATTTGAGATCGGAGTCGCTGTAGCGCGAGGCCGGAACGGTTGGAGTGGCTGCCTGCGTGGCGTCTTGCGGCTCAGGATCACCGATCCACACCCAGACATACTTTTCATTCTGCTGGTAAATCTCGAACGCGAAATTCACGTTCGCCATCGGCCGCACGGTGCCTTCCTCGCGATCGTAGGCCGCCCACTTCCGTTCGAATTTCTCGATGTGAGCCGGCTTGCCGAAACGCCAGTAGTGCGTCGCCGGATCCGGATTGATCCCTGGATCGGTGCGCGTGCCGAGGCGCTCGGCGCGATGTTCCGGCGTCTCCGGCTTGATCCACGTCGGCATTCCGCCATCGGGAACCGTTTCGTTGGATGGCGTGGCGGACGTCTGCGCCGCCGCGGCGGGAACCGGCTTGGCGGGCGTCTGTGCAAACGCCGCGGGCACCAGCGCCGCAGCGACACACGTTGCAAAGATCAACTTCCTATCGAGCATTCATCTCTCCTGGTTTGGATTCGCGAAACGGGTCAGATCAGATCTGCCAGCGTACCTTGCGCCCGGCGGAAGAAAAGCAGTCCGCCGGTGAACGTCGCGGTAGCGACAGCTAGAAGAAATACGATCGACCCGGCTGCAGGTAACGAGGCCGACAGCATTGCGCTGCGGAACAAACCGAGCAAAGGCGTCATCGGATTCCAGATGAAGATGCGCTCGAAGCGGCCGGCGACGGGATAGAGGATGGGGCTGAGATAGAAGACGACCGACAGAAAAAACGCGAGGATCGGCGTCAGGTCGCGGAAGAAGACGTACGTCGCGGCGAGAATCCAGCCGATGCCGACCTGCACCGCGAACTGCACCACCAGCACGAACGGCAAAAGCCACACGAGACGCAGCGGCATCCCGCGCAGAAGACAAAAGGCTCCGAAGAGAGCCAATGCAATCGACTCGAAGATCATCGCGGACGCGTTCGGAACGATGATCAGCAGTTCGCTGCGAAACGCCAGCCGCCGCACCATCGGGGCGTTGTCAACGATGCTGGTCGCGGAGCGCATCAGGCCCTCGTTGATCCCGAGCCACGGCAGCAGCCCGGCGATGAGAAAGTCGATGTAGTGGTCGTTCTGCCCGCCCGGGCGGCGAAACATGTAGGTGAAGACGAACCAATAGAGGATGACGAGACTGAGCGGCTGAAGCACGGCCCAGAAGATGCCGAGGGCGGAGCCGGTGAAGCGCGCGTGAAAGTCTCTTTTGATGAGTTCGCGGAGGAGGTGGACGTTTCTGTGCGTTTTCGGACCTTCTCGGCTTGACAGATGACCGCCGAGCCCGTAGATTGCTCGGAAGTTTATGGTGCGTATCCCATAAAAGTCAACGAAACCCGCATGAATAAGCCAGCTCAGCTCGAACTCGTCGGCCGCAAAATCCGGCAGCTTCGCCGTCAGCGCAAGCTGACCCAGGTGGAGCTCGCCGACCGCATCGGCGTTCATCAGTCCGACCTCTCGCGCATGGAACAGGGCGAGTACAAGGTGGGCCTCGACACCCTGCTGAAGATCCTGGCGACGTTCGATCTGAGCATCGGCGACTTCTTCGATGAAAGCGCGCGCAGCGAGTCGGTGGTGCAGAAGTACCGCAGCCTCAGCCCGACAGCGCAGAAGGAAGTCGAGAGCTTCATCGAGTTCAAGCGCGCCCAGGAAGAAGATGGCTCCTGGGATTCAGACAGTGGGGAGAGCGAGGGTGACGATGTCTGAAGCTACAATGTCTGAAATGACAATGACCAGCCGCATCGAGCAACTGCGCCAGCAGGCTCTCGAGCAAGTCCGTTCCGAAAACTTCGACGAGGCCCTCGCGCTGTACAACGAAGCCCTCAGCCTGGCCGATGACGAAGAAGTGCGCGAGCTGATCACGATCAACAAGGGCCACGCCCTCATCGCCGCCGAGCGCACCGGACCGGAAGTCAAAGCGCTTCCGATGATCCTGATGCGCCGCCGGAACGCGCATCACACCTTCCTCTCAGCCTACGCGCTGATGTACACGCATCGCCTCACGAGCGAATCGAAACGCGCCATCTTCTACGGCCAGATCGCGCTCGACGCAGCGACCGAAGCGCAGCAGAAGTTCTGGCGTCTTGCCGTCCTCAACGAGCTCGGCATCATCTACGTCAACGACTCGCAGTTCGCGAAGGCGATCGAGTGCTACGAAGAAGCGCTCGCGCTTCTCAACACGATCGGCGACGTCGACGAGTCGTTCAGCCGCGTCGCACTTCTCGGTAACCTCGGCTACAACAAACTTCTCGTCGGCGAGACGCAGGAAGGCCTCCGCCTTCTTCACAGCGTGGTCGATGAGATCCGCGCTCCGCACGGCAAAGCCGATGCGTACATCGAGCTTTGCTACGGCTACGGCGATCTCGAGCAGTACGAAAACGCCAGACACTTCGGCCAGCTCGGTCTCGACCTCGCGTGCGAGCCGCGGCAGGTGCGCAATGCTCACTATCTCCTCGGCGAAGCCGCCTACAAGATGGGCGACATCGAAGCAGCCGAATTTCATTTCGAAGAACTGGCCCGGTACTACCCCGAGTTCCGTCACCTGAAGAGTCTCTTGTTTGCGATCGACCTCCGCTCGATGCTCAACCTAAAACTATGAAACGCTTTGTCAGTGCTCTCGCTATCTCCTTCGTTGCCGCCGGCGCGTTCGCGCAGGCCGCGGACCGCGACGTGCTCGTAACGCCTGAAGGGGCGGTCTACACCATCGAGCAGCAGGTTCCGTCGGATTCATCAGGCGTCGCGGCGAACAATGTTCTCCAGCTCTCGATTCAGAACGGCTCGGAAACCCAACGATTGCTCGTCCCCGAGTCGCTGTCGGCCGGGTTCCATTCCGATGCCGTTCTTGCGTATGACAGCACCTCGAAGACGCTCTTCATCCTTTGGACACACATGCCGAGCGGTATGTCGAGTGAACTTATTCTCGCCTCCTATCACGAGGGTAAGTGGCAGCATGCAATTGCCATCGACAGCCAGGGCTACGAGAATCATCTGAACCTGCGACTCGGCATCACGCGCCGTGTTTCCCAACTCCAGAAAGACGGCACCTACGCTGACGCACCGGCCCTGATCCTCCACGCGCTGTGGTGGGACAGCAACGCACACGGCGAAGAAGCCCGCTACGCGCTGCTACCGATCGAGAATGGCGCCGTGTCGGAGTCTTCGATCGAAATCCATTCGCTCGATGAGTTCGTCACTGACGGTGGCGAGCTCAATACGGTCGATCCAAACTTCAATTCAGAAATCCTTCGTCATCCGGCCATTGTCAGCTCGCCGATGCAGACCTCCGTAGACATCGTTTTCGGGGACACGAAAAAGAACTCCATCCACAAAGTCTCGCTTCATCCGATCGCCGATACTCGCATTCACATTCCGGTCGGAGTTGTTGGTGGTGGACCAAAAGGCGGCCCCAAGTCTCTCAGCATGCCTCCGCCTGCCAGCTTCACCGCGGATTGGCGTGGACCGATCACCGTCATCGAGCGCGGCGATCGGCTCGTCTTCGCGAATGCGACCGACAAAGCGCTGAACTACCTGACGTACTCAGATGGCGCGTGGACCGATGTTAAGGCGATCGCCCTGAGCAACAAGCTCTCCGCGGAAACCGCTCTCGCCGCCGTCGACAAGATGGTGAGTTCGCAGTAACGAACCGATAACGCGATGAATCTAAGAGCCGGCGATTTCGCCGGCTCTTTTGTTTTCGCACGGAGGTCAGGCACCGCCATTGCTGAGTCCCTCAGCGGAGGTATGCCGTGAACTGGTTCAATCTGTCCTTCCTCGGCTGGGTCATCCTGATCGCCGCGCTCGCGATCGCAGCGTACATGCTGCATGTGCCGACGCTTTGGATTGCCATCATCGCGCTGGCGCTGGTCGGCATCGGCATCATCGCCTCGGTGGCGAAATCGAAGCCGCGTATCTGACGCCCAAAACACAACGGCCCGGCGATCTGCCGGGCCGTTGCGCGTTGCGAGGTCGCGTTGCGGATTACAGCTTGTAGACGAAGAACGCGATCAGCAGCGCGTAGATGACCAGCGACTCGATGAGAGCGAGACCGATGAGCATCGAGAGACGGATGGGGGCTGCCGCGCCCGGGTTGCGGGCGATTCCCTCGACCGAGGCCGCAATGGCGCGGCCCTGACCGATGGCGCCCGCGGCGGCGGCGATGCCGAGAAC
The DNA here is from genome assembly GCA_019247495.1 of Acidobacteriota bacterium. GTDB lineage: Bacteria > Acidobacteriota > Thermoanaerobaculia > Gp7-AA8 > Gp7-AA8 > JADGNZ01. Next base: position 10,167 of record JAFAOU010000155.1, on the reverse strand, counting down.
GAACGCCGCAGCGAGGACACCCCAGCGCACTCCCGATTTCGCGGCCGTGGCCTGGGTGATCGGGTCCTGCGGTGTGGTCTGCGCGAACACCGCGCTGGCGACCATCACGATGAACAGTGCGATCAAGACGATTTTGAACTTGCTCATTTACCTATCCTCCTTTCCTGAAATCTTGTGAATCTCCAATTTGCGAAGTTAGTGCTCTTCCACGACGGTGGCCCCGGCGATGTAGACCATCGTCAGCATGATGAAGACGAAGGTCTGCAGGAAGGCTCCGAAGATGCCGAGCCCCATCATCGGCCAGGGCAGTACGAAGGGAAGCATTCCCATGAAGATGCCCGTCGCGGCGTGCTCTCCGAAGATATTGCCGAACAGGCGCATGCCCAGCGAGAGGATGCGTGCGAAGTGACCGATGATTTCGATGAAGACCATCAGCGGCGCCAGGATGGCGATGGGCCCCAGGAAGTGCTTGAGGTAGTGCAGCACGCCCTGTGTTTTGATGCCCTGGTAGTTATAGTAGAGGAAGGCGCAGACGGCGAGACCGAAGGTCGTGTTCGGGTTGCTGGTGGGCGGCTGCAGGAAGAAGAAGAGGCTGAAGATGTTCGAGACGAAGATGAACGCTGCGAAGCCTCCGATGATGTAGAGGAAGCGGTCGCCGCCGTGGCCGATGATGTCGTTCAGCAGGCCTTTGAGGCCGCTGACGACGAGCTCCAGCATCTGTTGAAAGTGGCCGGGATTCTCGCGGCTGATCTTCCGCGACATGAGCGGAAAGACGATGCAGCTGATCAACAGCACCAGCAGGGCCATGATCACGTGATCGGGGATGTCCCAGGCAAACCGGTGCTGCACGCTGTGCCACAGCGCGTTGACCGGTACGTAGAGAATTGAGCTTTCGTGTTCCATTCAGTTCTTATTCGGCGAAGCTTCGGATTGTCGAATACACAGCTTCACCCATGATTCCCACCACCACAATTGAGAACCCCAGCAACACACTTACCGCATTGATACGAGCAACGAAGATTGTGACCAGGAGCGCCACACCCAGGAGCGCAAACCTCGACAGAGTACGTACTGTCAGTCTCCAGGGGTGCCGGGCCAGCGTCGGCTGGAGCAGGCCGTCAACGATCTTCTCCAACCAAAGGAAATTGATCATAGTGACGAGGCCACTGCAAGTCAATCCGAGCAATCCGCGCCATCCGCCGGCCATCACGACCGGCACCGCGAAGGCGATCCAGGCGGCCGCGGCGATGAGCCGGATGCGCCGCAGAACGACGGACGCGGGCTCGTCCTGAGCTGCCGTCATCGCCGTCATTCTTTCCGCAAGCCGACCCTGAAGAGATTCATGAATGCCGCGATGACGCCGAAGCCGGTGAAGATCCAGGTCAGCCATGGACTGGTGTGAAAGAGCTTGTCCATCCCCCAGCCCCACGCGTAGCCGAGTCCCATGGCGATTGGGAACATCAATCCGAGCGACGAAGCCTCGAGGAGCGTTTCGTTTTGGCGGAGCTTCTTGCGATCGTCGTTATCGTCCGGCATGGGGCGTGAGCGCGGCGCGGGCGGCCACGTGGCTGGAAGAGATGATGACCTGATCGATCATCGGCGCGGGAAGAATGCCGAGGGCAAGCGTGACGATGAGACAAACGCCGGCCACGATCTTCAGCGGCGTCGTAATCGCGAACTCTGCCTCGACGCCTTCGCGCAGGTACATCGCCACGACGAGCCGGAGGTAGTAGAACATCGACACTGCCGACATCAGCACGGCGATGACGGCCAGCCAGCCGAAGCCGGCCTGCACCGCGGCGGCGAAGAGAAAGTACTTGCCGATGAAGCCCGCCGTCGGAGGAATACCGCCGAGGGAGAGCAGGAAAATGATCATGGCGAAGGCCCAGAGCGGCGCGCGGCGGCTGAGACCCTCGAAGTCGTCGACGCGTTCGCCGGCGTACTGGTTGCGGCGCAGCATCAGCACCGTGGCCCAGATACCGAGGTTCGCGAAAACGTAGACGATCGAGTAGACCAGGATGCCGCGCAGCCCGAGGGCGTTGAGCGAGATGACGCCGAGCAGGATGTAGCCGGCGTGCGCGATCGACGAGTAGGCCAGCATCCGCTTGACGTTGTCCTGCGTCAGCGCGGCCAGGTTGCCGAGGATCATCGACAGCGCGGAGATCGTGGCCAGCACGTAGTTCCACTCCAGGTGAAAGTCGTGAAGACCGACGTAGAAGATGCGCGCGAAGATCGAGAACGCGGCGGCTTTGGAGGCGGTGGAGAGGAACGCCGCGATCGGCGTGGGTGCGCCTTCGTAAACGTCCGGCGTCCAGACGTGGAACGGAACGGCGGCGATCTTGAAGCAGAGTCCCGCGCCGAGCAGCATGATTCCGAACATCAGCGCGTCGTTGGTGATGATCGTGGACATGGCCGCGGCGATGTCGAGCAGGTTGAGCGAACCGCAGACACCGTAGATGAGCGAGATTCCGTACAGCAGAATCCCCGAGCTCACCGCGCCGAGGATGAAGTACTTCATCGCGGCCTCGGTGGACTTCAATTCGCTCTTATAGAAGCCGGCCAGGATGTAGCTCGACAGCGAGAGCAGCTCCAGACCGATGTAGATGGTGATGAGGTGGACGCCCGAGGCCATGAACATCATGCCGCAGAGTGCAAAGGCGAGCAGCGAGTAATACTCCCACGGCGAGTAGCGCGACTCCGCAAGAAAATCGTCCGAGAGCAGGACCAGCATTGCGATCGCGGCGATGAACAGCAGTTTGAAAAAGATCGCAAAGGCGTCCAGCGCAAACATCGCCTGCAGCTGGCGCGATTGGTCGATGACCTCGACGGCGTGCGAACAGGCGATCAGCGATACGGCGGTGAGTGCGAGGAGAACGAGCATCATCCACTTCGCCGGCAGCGTGGTGCGGCCGCCCACGACCGGCGCGAGCAGCAGCGCCGAGGCGCCGATCGTCAGCACGATCTCCGGCAGCAGGTAGATAAAGTCGTTCCAGGTCATCGCGTGGTCTCGACGGCGCTGACCACTACGGGCGCGGCCGGCGGATACTCGATCGGTCGTTTGTCAAAGTACGCCGGATCGACTTTGCGGACGACGTAGTTGACCGGCTCCTCGATGACGTCGAAGAAGACGGCCGGCTTGATTCCCATCCACACCATGATCACGACCAGCGCGAGCAGCAGACCGAGCTCGCGGCGGTTGACGTCGAGCAGCGTTTTGTTGGCCGGGTTGTCGAGCGGACCCCAGAAAACGCGCTGGTACAGCCACAGCAGGTACGCGGCGCCGAGAACGATGCCGACCGAGGCGAACGAAGCCCAGACGATGGAACGATTGGCGGCGCCGAGGAGGATGGTGAACTCACCGATGAATCCGTTGAGCGCGGGAAGCCCCATCGACGAGAGCGCGGCGATGAGGAAGAGCGTCGCGTACATCGGCATCTGCTTCGCGAGGCCGCCATACTCCGAGATCATGCGCGTGTGCCGCCGTTCGTAAATGATGCCGACGAGCAGGAAGAGCGCGCCCGTTGAAATGCCGTGGTTGATCATCTGCAGCACGGAGCCTTTGAGGCCCATCGGGTTCAGCGCGAACATCCCCAGCATGACGAAACCGAGGTGCGAGACCGAGGAGTACGCGACCAGCTTTTTCATGTCCTTCTGCACGAGCGAAACGAGTGCGCCGTAGATGATGCCGATGATCGACAGGACCACGATCGGGATGATCAGTTGCTTCGTGGCGTCGGGCAGGATCGGCAGCGCGAAGCGCACGAATCCGTACGTGCCCATCTTCAGGAGGACGGCGGCGAGGATGATCGAACCGGCCGTCGGCGCCTCGACGTGGGCGTCGGGCAGCCAGGTGTGGAACGGGAACATCGGCACTTTGATCGCGAAGCCGAGGAAGAAGCCGATGAAGATCCAGAACTGAAGCTGCGGCGGGATCAGGTGCCCGATGTTGTGATACTGCAGGACGGAGAACGTGGCCGGATTGCCGAGGCCTTTGATGTTGAGGAACGGGATGCCGCCGTCGTTGAAGAAGTAGAGCGCCAGGATCGAAAGCAGCATGACCACCGATCCCGACAGCGTGTAGATGAAGAACTTGATGGCGGCGTAGAGCTTCCGCGGGCCGCCCCAGATGCCGATGATGAAGTACATCGGCACGAGCATGATTTCCCAGAAGACGTAGAAGAGGAAGAAGTCGAGCGCGCAGAACGTGCCGATCATCCCGGTCTGCAGCAGCAACAGCAGGATGTAGTACTCCTTCTGCCGGTGATCGATGGCCGAGTACGACGAGACGACGGCGATGATGCCCATGAACGTCGTCAGCAGGATGAGCAGGAGCGATATGCCGTCGATGCCGAAGTCGTACTGGACGCCGAGCGACGGAATCCAGGAGTAGGTTTCGCGGAACTGGAAGAGGTGCGTACCGGTGCCGTGTGGATCGAAGTTGAACCAGAGATAGAGCGAGACGATGAAGTCGATGACGGCGAAGGCGGTGGCCGTATAGCGGATCGCTTTGCCGTTCTCCTTGCGTACAAAGAAGAGGATGACGATCGCGCCGATCAGCGGGATGTAAGTGACAAGGTTGAGAATGCCCATCTTCCGTCGTTCCCCTTAAGGCTTCGTAAACAAGTAAACCGCGGCGACGAGGACGATCCCGCCCGCCATCACCAGCGCATAGTTCTGGACGAATCCGCTCTGCATCTTGCGGAAGAGCTTCGAGCCGCCGCGCGCCGAGTAGCCGACGCCGTTCACGGCGCCGTCGACGATGTAGCGGTCGACGAGATTGGAACCGTGGCCAAAGAGGATCACGGTGAGGTGACGAACGCCGTTGACGATGCCGTCGATGATGTGCGCGTCGAACCACGACAGCGCTTTGCTGAAGGCCAACGCTCCGCCGACGAACACGAAGTTGTAGAACTCGTCGACGTAGTACTTGTTCTCGAGGAGGCGGTGGAGGAAGGCGAATCGCGTCCGGAGCGCCGTGGCGCGCGAGAAGGCCGCGTCTTTCTTGTACAGCACGTAGGCAATGAACCAGCCGAGCGTGGCCACCGCAATGGACGACAGAATCAGCAGCAATTCCTGCAGCCGGCTGGCTTCGGCGAATTCGAAATGCTCGCCGCCGAGCGGCAGGAGAACGGGGGCGAGCCAGCGCTGAAAGATCGTCGGGTGCGCGCCGCCGAACATCTCCGGGATTCCGACGAAGCCGCCGATGACGGCCAGGATCGCCAGAATCCACAACACGCCGGTCATGCTCCACGGCGATTCGTGCGGATCGTGTGAATCCACATGGTGTCCGTGCGCTTTGTCTGAGTGCGCGTCGCCGTCATCGAGATGAACGTGCGACGGAATGACATCGTGTCCGGCATGCTCCGGCTCCGACTCCGGATGCCCTTCCACGTGCGCGGCGCGGTAGTCGCCGGAGAAGGTCATGAAGTAAAGGCGGAACATGTAGAACGCGGTGCAGGTCGCGGCCACCATGCCGAGGAAGTAGAGGAAGCCGTGGTGCTCGAACGTCGTGGCGAGGATCTCGTCCTTCGAGAAGAATCCGGCCAGCGGCGGGAAGCCGGCGATGGCGATGCAGGCGATCAGCATGGTCATGCGCGTCTTCGGCATGTACTTGCGCAGGCCGCCCATCTTGCGCATGTCCTGCTCGCCGCCGCAGCCGTGGATCACGGAGCCGGCGCCGAGGAAGAGGCAGGCCTTGAAGAATGCGTGCGTCATGACGTGGAAGATGGCGGCGGTGAACGCGCCGACGCCTGCAGCGAGGAACATGAAGCCAAGCTGCGAGACGGTCGAATACGCGAGCACTTTCTTGATGTCGTTCTGAGCGATGCCGATCGTGGCCGCGAAAATCGCCGTGACCGCACCGACGATCGCCACCACCAGCATCGCGTCGGGCGAAAGGCGGAAGAGGACGTTCGAGCGGACCACCATGTAGACGCCGGCGGTGACCATCGTCGCGGCGTGGATCAGCGCGGAGACGGGCGTCGGTCCGGCCATCGCGTCGGGCAGCCAGACGTAGAGCGGAATCTGCGCGGACTTACCGCACGCGCCGACGAAGAGCAGCAGGCAGATGGTGGTGGCGATTCCGGCGTAGGCTGCGGGATTCGCGCTGGCGAGGGCGAAGACTTTGCCGTAATCAGCAGTACCGAAGGTGTTGAAGATCAGGAAGATGCCGAGGATGAATCCGAAGTCGCCGATGCGGTTGGCGACGAACGCTTTCTTGCCGGCGTCGGCGGCGAAGTTCTTGTCGTAGTAGAAGCCGATCAGCAGGTACGAGCAGAGGCCGACCCCTTCCCATCCGACGAACATGACCATGTAGTTCGCGCCGAGGACGAGGAGCAGCATCATGAACATGAAGAGATTGAGGTACGTGAAGAAGCGCGTGTTTCCCTCTTCGTGCGCCATGTACCCGGTGGCGTACACGTGGATGAGGAAGCCGATCCACGTGACGATCAGCAGCATCGTGCAGGAGAGCGTGTCGATGCGGAATGCGAAGTCGACGGCGAAGTTGGCGATGCCGTTCGCGCCCACGTGGCCGAGTCCTACCGGAATCCAGGTGTAGTAGGCGTACTGGAACGCGGACGACATTCCGCCGCCGACGTAGGTGATGACGGTCCAGGCGGCAAGGAGCGCGGAAAGTCCGGTCGATCCGAGAGCGACGGCGTTGGTGATGGTGCGGCTCTTGTGCGTACGCGGGTTCGCCGCCGCGCGGACGCCGTTGATCAGCGCGCCGAGGGCGGGGAGGAGGGGGATGAGGAGAAGAATGGTTGAACTAACCATTGATGCTCCTCCAACCATCGCCGGCGAAGGCGGCGTAAGAACCGTAGCCCCCGGCTTCAGCCGGGGGATGGGAGGATGACAAATTCCGTGAGCCCGCTTTAGCGGGCGAAAGAACTTCCGGCGAGCACGGCATGCAGCGCGTCGTCCCTCTCTCTCGCCCGCTAAAGCGGGCTCCAACTTCGATCGAACCGCGGTACCCCCGGCTGAAGCCGGGGGCTACGGTTCTTATGCCCGCGTTCGCGGGCGGGCCGATGGGCATCGCGGGATCTGCGTTGAAACCACCGACTGCGCGGCACCACCGGAGATCCTGAAGTTGCGCTTCGCGCACCTTCAGGATTGGGGCTTGTTGAAGCGTCCTACCCATTCATGGACCTCGCTTCATCCACATTGATCGTGCTCTTCAGGCGATACAACTGGATGATGATCGCAAGACCTACCGCGGCCTCCCCTGCTGCCACGGTGATGATGAAGATCGTGAAGATCTGTCCTTCCAGCGATGCGAAGCGGTGCGAGAAGGCAACGAGGTTGATGTTGACTGCGTTCATCATCAGCTCGACCGCCATCAACACGGTGATCATGTTGCGGCGGATGATCACGCCCACCAATCCGATGGCGAACAATGTCCCCGACAACATCAAGTACGCCGCGGTGCTCGGAATCGCTTCAGGCACTCATCGCCTCCTTGATCTCATGCTCGGTTTCGGAACGCTCAAGCATGTACGCGGGGATGTTTTCCTCTTCGCTCGCGGAGAGCTCCCGTTTGCCGATGACGATCGCGCCGATCATGGCCACGAGCAGGAAGAGCGACGCGACTTCGAACGGAACGAGGTAGTCGGTGTACAGCGCCATCGCCACCGCCTCGGAGTTGCCGGCCACTTTGCCGCGCCGGATCAATTTGCGCGTCACGGTACCGTCGGGATTCTTCACCTTGCGATGACGATACGTGTACGTGGAACGCAAGGCCTTATCGCTCGGCACAGGGTCGTGGTAGACGCCCGGCCGCACGAGGGTGACGAAGAGAATGAAGACCGCCAGGCCGACGGCGAAGCCGCCTTTCCAGAAATTCGAGAGGACTTTCTCGTCCGGCAGATGGCGGACGTTGATCAGCATGACCACGAAGAGGAACAGCACCATGATGCCGCCGGCGTACACGAGCACCTGCACGGCGCCGACGAACTCCGCTCCCTTCATCACGAAGAGTACGGCCACGCAGAGGAAGGTGAGCAGAAGGAACAGCGCAGAGTGCACCGGGTTCCTCATCGAAATCACGAGGATCGATGCGGCCACGGCGATCGTTCCGATAACGGCGAATACCAGCAGTTCCGGACTCATGACGCTCCACCAATCGTTTTCGCATCATGCGCGATGACCGGCTTCGGCTCCTCGGCGGGCAGGCCGGCGTACTCCGGCCGCCCTTCCCAATACTCGAGTTGCTGCATGTTGAAGTACAGGTCGTTGCGGTCGTAGGTGGCCAGCTCGTACGTCTTCGTAGTCAGCCAGATCGACTTCGGTTTCGTCGGACACGCTTCTTCGCACAGCGCGCAGAACATGCAGCGCTTCACGTCGATGTCGTAGCGGTCGAGGACTTTCAGCTTCTTCATCTTGCCGTCGACTTCGCGCTGCTCGTCGTGGACGTCGATGTAGATGATGTCGATCGGGCAGGCCAGTGCGCAGAGCTTGCAGGCGATGCAGCGGTCGAACGAAAACTTGAACATGCCGCGGAAGCGGTTGGCCGGCTCGAGCCGCTCTTCCGGATAGCGGATCGTCACCTTCGGTTTGAACAACTCCCGAAAGGTCGTCTTCAACCCCTCGAGCATGTCGAGGAGAAGAAACTTGTCGGACCACCTAGGCTTCGGATACTCGACGTGCATGGATCACCTTTGCGCGCGGCCGGAGCAACAGATACAGAGTGAACGCGATGATCGCCGCCCCGGCGATCGAGAGGACTACTTCTCCCTGGAAATTGAACTGCTGTCCGAGGAGCACGACGATGCCGGTGACGGCGATGTTTGCCAGCGCCAGCGGAATCATCCACTTCCATCCGAGGTCCATCAGCTGGTCGAAGCGGAAGCGCGGGAACGTCGCGCGGAACCAGATGTACATCAGCATGAAGACCATCACTTTCGTGATGAAGATCAGCGCGCCGAGGATGCCGCCGGCGATGCCCATGCCGCGCAGGACGCCGGTCGTCAGTCCGTAGCCGTTGATCGCCAGCGTCCAGCCGCCGAAGAAGAGACTGACCATCAGGCAGCAGTTCACGATCATCGATGAGTATTCGGCGAGCATGAAGAACGCAAACTTCATCGCCGAGTACTCGGTGTGATAGCCGGCCACCAGTTCCGATTCCGCTTCGGGCAAATCGAACGGCGTGCGGTTGTTCTCGGCGTTCATCGCGACGAGAAAGATGAACGCGGCGATGAGTTGCGGGAAGAGATTCCAGATGTGGCTCGCCTGATAGTTGATGATGTGGACGAGATCGAAGCTGCCACAGAGCATCAGCACGCCGACGATGGAGAGCCCGAACGGAACTTCGTACGACACCATCTGCGCGGCGCTGCGCAGTCCGCCCATCAGCGAGTACTTGTTGTTCGAAGCCCAGCCGCCGAGGATGATGCCGTAGACGCCGGTCGATGTGAGCGCGAGGATAAGAAGCAGTCCAACGTTCACGTGCGTGACGACGAACGTCGGCGGTGGGCCATACGGAATCAGGCAGAAAACCAGGAACGCCGGAATCAGCGGCAGCATCGGCCCGAGAAAGTACGCAACCTTCTCGGAGCTCGACGGAACGATGTCTTCCTTGAGGATGAACTTGATCGGATCGGCGACGATCTGCGCCAATCCCCACGGGATGCCGAATTCTTTTCCGACGCGATTGGGTCCGAGGCGCGCCTGGATCAATCCGAGCAGTCGCCGCTCCACCCAGTTCATCGCAGCGACGATGACCTGCACGATGATGAAGGCCACGAGGAACTTCACGAGCGGCCAGATGAGGTAGCGCAAGAGAGGTTCAGGCATTCGCTGCCCCCGAAGTCAAAAGCGGATGTTGAATGTTCAATGTTGAATGTTCAATGTTGAATGGAACGGCAGCCGAGCGGCGAAGCCTCCATTCAACATTCAACATTGAACATTCAACATTCAACATTTGCCTTCCTTGAATCATCGATCGACCTCGCCCAAAACGATATCAATCGTCCCAATCAACGCGACCAAGTCCGAAACCAGATGCCCCTTCGCCATCGCCGGCAGCGCCTGCAGATTCACGAATGACGGCGACCGCACGTGGCAGCGGTATGCGGTCTGCGATTTGCCGTCGGAGACGATGTAGTACCCGAGCTCCCCTTTCGGCGATTCGATCGAGTGGTACACCTCGCCCTCGGGTGGGCGCACGAC
>JAFAOU010000118.1 GCA_019247495.1 Acidobacteriota bacterium | reverse complement strand
GCCCGCCTGCTGTTCGAGATGTTCGAGGGAAAAGTCATTCCGGCGAACTGGAACAACGAAGCAGTCAAGGATTCGCTCGACCTCTGCCTGGCGTGCAAAGGCTGCAAAGGCGATTGCCCCGTCAATGTCGACATGGCCACGTACAAGGCCGAGTTTCTGTCGCACTACTACGCACGCAAGCTGCGCCCTGTGGCGGCGTACTCGATGGGATGGATCTACTGGTGGGCAAGGATTGCCGAGGTGGCGCCGGGTGTGGCGAACGCGGTGATGTCGCTGCCGATTTTCAAGACCCTCGGCGGCGTCGCTCGCGAACGGGCGATGCCTCGCTTTGCGAAAGCGACATTCGTGGAGCAGTTCAAAAAACGGCCTTCGCTTTCGAAGACGAAGAAGGTCGTCCTCTGGCCGGACACGTTCAACAATCACTTCCATCCCGCCACGGCGAACGCCGCAGCCGATGTCCTCGAAGCCGCAGGCTACGAAGTGATCATCCCGCGCAAGCGCCTCTGCTGCGGACGTCCTCTCTACGACTGGGGCTTCCTCGGCATGGCCAAGACTCTGTTGCGCGAAACGATCGACGCGCTGAAGCCGGAGCTCGACGAAGGCATCCCGATCGTCGGCCTCGAGCCGAGTTGCGTCTCCGTCTTTCGCGATGAGCTGCCGAACCTCTTCGCAAACGATGCGGACGCGATCCGCCTGTCGAAGGCCGTGAAGACGCTTCCGGAGTTTCTCCTCGGCGAGAATGTGCCGCTCCCGAAGCTCACCGGCAAAGTCCTCGTCCAATCGCACTGCCATCACAAAGCAATCCTCCACTTCGACGAGGAAGAAAAAGTGCTAAAGAAGCTCGGACTCGACGTCGACCATCCCGACTCCGGCTGTTGCGGCATGGCCGGCGCGTTCGGATTCGAACCCGACAAGTACGAGCTGTCGATGCGCGTCGGCGAGCGCGTCCTGCTTCCCGCCATCCGCGACGCAGAGCGCGACACGATCATCGTCGCCGACGGTTTCAGCTGCCGCGAACAGATCGCGCAAGGAACCGACCGCGAAGCGCTCCACCTCGCGCAGGTTCTGCAGATGGCGATGTCGAACGAAGCACCCGGCCAACTGTCCGAACAGCGCTACCCCGATGACGCCGCGACGCTCGACGTTCCAAAGCTGGCGTGGAAAGCGGCAGGGATCGCTGGCGGCATCGCGCTGTTCGCGGGAGGCATCGCGCTACTACGCCGACGCCGTCGCAAGAAGTCGAAATTTCTTCTGAGTTGATGATCGCGATGTACGTGCGCCTTCACCACGTCCGTCTGAGCGGATGCGCCTCGGTGTTGAAGACGACCTTGTCCATGTTCATCGCGGCGTCCGGCGCGAAGAGGAGGTAGAGGTACTTCAGCGTTTCGGCGAGGAAGTAACTGGGCATCAGGTCACTCTTCTCCATCGTCACCACGCTCTTCAGCGTCGTGTAGCCGGCCTCAGTGCGGCAATGGGCGACGATCGAATCGAAGAAGGTCTGGCCCATCATCAGATAGCGATCGTCGTGGGTGGCGCGATGAAGGTACCAGGCCGACTCGATGATCTCCGGGCGGAGCTGATAACCGGCGTGCTTAATCGTCATGGTGCGGTAGTCGAGCACTTCGGGCTCAATGCCGCGCAACGTCCACATGCGGAAGCAGGACTCTTCCAATCGGCGTCCGCGTTTGACGTCACCACTCATCACAAGTACGGCGGGGAGGAACGCGTGCAGCGCGCCGAATTCGGATGACGTACGTTTGCCGCTGTCCATATCCACTTCGCCATACCAGAGACCGGTGGGCGCCTCGTCGGCGAGGTGCTTGTTCAGCGCGGCAATGCTCGTCTTCCACATCGACTCGCAGTCTTTGTCGCCGAACAGCCGCGAGCATTTCAGCAGGTACTCGTAGTACGAATCGATGCCGCCGCCTACGTGACTGGCTTTGCTGACCCAGGCGCCCGTCTCGACGTCGATCTCTTCGCCTACGAGATCGATCTTCGAACGCCGTTTGTACAACTCGACGATGGCGCGCTTCGCCTTCTCGAAGTAGACCGGCTTGTTCGTCAGCTTGCTGAGCGTTCCGAATTCGAGGATCAGCGTGCCGATCTCCGCGGGGTTGGACCGAGCGCCGGAAGTCTTGCCGGTGCGCAGGTTGACGTACATGTAGGGCATGCCGGTGGGCGTGTTGAACGCGGGCAGAAGGCGCGCGCCGAGGTCGTCGGCGAGGTGGAGGAGGCGTGCGTCGCCGGTCAGTTGATAGCCGGAGAGAAGTCCGCCGAGGAGGCGGATCGTGACCTCGAACACCTTCACGTCGATGTCTTTGTCGAAGGAGAGGCGATCGACGATCAGCGTCTTCGCCTTCTGCGCTTCGTTGTCGAAGCCCATCAGGATCAGCGTGTCGAGCGAATCGACTGGCGTCATCAACAGCGATTGGCCATACCAATCGCGCGGCTGCTTCGTGAGCGGACGAAGCTCATCGTGGCCCCACGCGTATTGCTCGTACGCCTTCCACGAGTGAAGAAATTCGGCGCGAACCTTTGCCGCCATCGCGGCACGATCGACCGGAGGCGCGGCGAACATGGCCGGCGCGGAGAGGAGAAGGACGACTGCGGCGATGCGTAGCCTCATGCGCGCCGAGTATAGCGACCGTCCAAGCGAGCCGTGGAAGCCGCGCCGAAGTCGATTACTCGCGCGTCGCGAAGGAGGCTAGGCCAATCAACGCTGCGGGCCGTGCCCGCCGGTGGCGGAGAGAGAGGGATTCGAACCCTCGGTAGAGCTTTAGGCCCTACGACGGTTTAGCAAACCGTTGGTTTCAGCCACTCACCCATCTCTCCGTGGCGGAACCGTGGTGCCAAATGCACAGCGCAGAATGCGGATCGCAGAGCGCCAATTCCCGAGCGGCCGATGTCGCGTCGACGGCGAGTTATTGCGGAGTTCACTGGCACAGTTCGTGAAGCCGATTAGCTCGCCTCACGCATGTCGTTACGCAGTTCTTGCGGTATCGATTTTCAACGCGAAGGAGACTCTCATGGCGAATACAAGCAAACGCGGTTTTGCATCGATGGATGCGAGCAAACAGCGTGAGATTGCAAGCAAAGGCGGGCGGGCCGCCCATGCAAAAGGCACTGCTCACGAATTCACGTCCGATGAAGCGCGCGTAGCAGGACGGAAAGGCGGCGAGGCAGTAAGCCGCGATCGCGCCCACATGTCGGCCATCGGCCGCGAAGGTGGCCACAGCCGCGGACGCACGCGCCAGCCGGCCGGCGTCACCAACACCAGTTCGATGGACACCGAGCGTCAGAACTACATCGGCCACGGCAGCGACCGCGGCACCTTCGAGGAGACGAATCGCAATCCGTCAACGTCCTCACGACCGGAAAGCGGAAACGATTTCCGCGACAACAACGCGAATCGCGGCTCGTTCTAGCCGCGCGCAGCATTGGTTCACGACCTGGCCTCTGACCGAGATCTCGTTGCATCCGACACAGTTGGCGGAGGCTAGGCCAACCAACGCGCCGGGCCGTGCCCGGTGGCGTCCCCGGCAGGGATCGAACCTGCGACCCACAGCTTAGAAGGCTGTTGCTCTATCCGACTGAGCTACGAGGACAGACGAGCGGAAGGAAAATTGGTCGGGGCGAGAGGATTCGAACCTCCGACCCCCTGCTCCCAAAGCAGGTGCGCTACCAGACTGCGCCACACCCCGACGAGGAACTCCTCACAACTGCTTCGCGGCGAGCGCGATTCCGTCAGACCGCTTTTGCGCGATCGATGCGGCGCGCCGGCAGCGCCGTCTCCCACTGTTTGGCGGACGGGAGATCGAGCATGAACTCGAAGGCGTGGTTGTGGGCACGCAGGCGGAGCACCTTGCCGGCCACCGTGTGTCCGGTCGCCGTCTCGTCGTCGTACTCCACCTCCTCGATGACGGCCAGATCGATCGACGCCTGGAGATCGCGATTCTCGTAATTGATCGTCTCCGCGGTCAGCGCCAGCGCCACCGGGATCTGTTCCATCCCTTCGAGCAGGCATGCCCGGCTGCAGACGCGGGCCGACGCTTTCTGCTTCGCCAGGACCTGATCGACGTGGTCCTTGCTGCGCATTCGGAAGTAAACCCAGACCAGGATCGCCAGAACGATGACACCGATAACCGTGAGGGTTTCAAGCTGAGTCATTCGTTAAACCTCCTGAGGTTGCGCTTTCGTGCGGAAAAAAAGCGTACCCCTTTTTGACCGGTTCGTCACGTGTTTGTCGGCGAAATGATTTAAGCGGGCCGATCCGCAGTCCGGCCAACTTTGGCGTTAACCATCCGTCCAACCGTGCGTACAAGGCAGGAGCAACTCGGAGAAACTGCATGCGGAAGCTATGGAAAACGTTGTTCATTCTGGTTGTGTTGGCGGGCGTCAGCGCCGGGGTTTACGCGTGGACGCGCAACAGCAAGAAGGGTGATGGCGGCTTCAAAGAGGTCGAGGTCACGCAGGGCTCGATCGTCGAGAAGGCCGTCGCTGTCGGACAGATTCAGCCGAGGCAGAAGTTCTCGGTGAAATCGAAGATCTCGGGGATCGTGAAGCGGGCGCTCGTGCAGGTTGGCGACACCGTCAACGCCGGCGATCCGCTGTTCGAGATCGCGCCCGATCCGACGCCGATGGAAGTGACCGAGGTCGATCGGCAGGTCGAATCGGCCGCCGCGTCGTATCGGAAAGCCGAGGGCGACTACCAGCGCTCGTTGCAGCTCGCGAAGTCGGGAGTGCTTCCGAAAACGGATGTCGAGGCGAAGAAAGAATCGTACGACCTCGCGCGCGTGGCGATGACCAAGGCCGAGCAGAATCGTGATCTGACGCGCAAGGGACGCCTCACGGTCTCCGGAACCGAATCGATCATTCGCGCACCGGCCGCGGGAACGATTCTTACCCGCACCGTCAATCCCGGCGATCCGATCGTGCCGCTGACGTCGTATCAGCCGGGCACTGAGATGGCCACGGTCGCCGACATGCGCGATCTGATTTTCAAAGGAACTGTCGACGAGATCGACGTCGGCAAACTCTCCGTCGGCATGACCACGCGAATCAAGGTCGGCGCGCTGCCGACCGACGTCGTCACCGGACGCGTCTCGCGCATCGCGCCGCAGGCACAGCAGAAAGAAGGCGCAACACTGTTCGACGTCGAAGTCGAGCTCCAACCGAGCAAGATCACGCTCCGCGCCGGCTATTCGGCGAATGCGGACGTCATCATCCGCGAGAAGAAGGACGTTCTGGTCATCCCCGAGCGCCTCGTCACGTTTGGCGACGGCGGCAAGAAAGCGACCGTCGAAGTCCCCGGCAGCGATCCGAAGAATCCGAAGAAGCTCGACATCAAGACCGGCATCTCGGATGGACTGAATGTCGAAGTCGTATCGGGACTGACGAAGGGACAGAAGCTGGTCGAACGGCCCCCGAAAGAGATTTCGTAAATGGGACGTCGGGAGTAGGGGGTCGGGAGTCGGACAAAAAATCGCTCCATTCCGACACCCGACACCCGACACCCGACACCCGAACAACAAACATGAAAGACGTCCTCAAACAACTGGCCCGCGATCTCAAAGCGGAGAAGCTGCGCACGTTCCTCACAATCTTCGGAATCGTCTGGGGAACGGTCGCGATCAGTCTCATGCTCGCTTTCGGCACCGGGCTGCACAAGCAGCTGATCAAATCGACGGCCGGACTCGGCGATCGCATCGTCATCGCGTGGCCGGGACTCACGTCGATCCCGTACGAAGGTCTCGGCAAAGGCCGGCGCATCCGCATTCGTGAAGACGATCTCACTGCGATTCGCGGCAATGTGCCCGGTTTGAAAGCCGTCTCCGGCGAGTACTCGAACAACATGAAAGTCGTCTATGGAACGAAGACGCTTTCCGTCGATACGTCCGGTGTCGTTCCCGAATTCGGAACGATGCGCAACATGATCCCGCAGATGGGCGGCCGCTTCATCGACGCGGTCGACTACAACGAGCAGCGGCGCACCGTCTTCCTCGGCAACCAGCTGGCCAAAGACCTGTTCGGGACGACACCCGCGGTCGGGAAGATGATCAACGTCAACCAGTCGCCGTTTCTCGTCGTCGGGGTGCTGCAGGAAAAGGATCAGGACTCGAACTACAGCGGTCCCGACGATCAGAAGATGTTCATCCCGTCGACGACGTTCCGCGCGCTGACCGACAAGAAGTACGTCGACAATTTCGTTTTCCAGGCAGCGAATTCAGACGACACGAAGCAGGTCATCAAGCGCGTCAGTGCGGCGCTCGGAAAGAGGCTGCGATTCAACGCTGACGACAAAGAAGCGCTCGGGATGTGGGACACCACCGAGCAGTTCAAATTCTTCGACGTTTTCATGCTCGCCTTCAACGCTTTCCTCGGCATCATCGGCGTGCTCACTCTCGTCGTCGGCGGCATCGGCGTTTCGAACATCATGAACGTCGTTGTCGAAGAGCGGACGCGCGAGATCGGCATCAAGATGGCCCTCGGCGCGAAGCAGCGCTACATCCTTGGGCAGTTCCTGATCGAGACGATGCTGGTGACGTTCCTCGGCGGTGCGATCGGCTTTGCCATCGCACTTTCCGTCTGCGCGGTCTTTCCGAAACTCGGACTCAGCCAGTACGTCGGCGATCCCGTCGTCTCGCCGCTCGTGGCAATCCTGACGTCGCTTGCGCTCGGAATCGTCGGCCTCATCGCCGGCTACTTCCCCGCGCGCGACGCGGCCAGGCTCGATCCCGTCGTTGCGATGAAACTATGAAGAACGACCTGCACGTCATCCTCAATCTCTTCGCCACCTCGTCGCGGCTGCAGAAGAAGCGTGCGTATCTGACGATCGCGTCGATCGCGTGGGGCACGGTAG
The DNA here is from genome assembly GCA_019247495.1 of Acidobacteriota bacterium. Classification (GTDB taxonomy): domain Bacteria; phylum Acidobacteriota; class Thermoanaerobaculia; order Gp7-AA8; family Gp7-AA8; genus JADGNZ01. Next base: position 8,997 of record JAFAOU010000118.1, on the reverse strand, counting down.
CCATCCTGCTGCTGCTTGCATTCGGTGAAGGACTGAAGCTGCAGCTCGACAAAAACCGCCGCTCGACGGGCGAAAACCTCGCGGTGATGTGGCCGAGCGAGACCACGAAAGCGTGGAAAGGGATGCCGCCCGGCCGCGCGATCCGCCTTCGCATCGAAGACGTCGATTTCATCCGCGAGCGCATGCCCGAATTGAAAGCCGTTCACGGCGAGCTGACCTCGGGCCGCAACGCGCTCACCTACGGACGCAAGACCGTCAACGGCCGCATCCTCGGCGTGAACTACATCTTCGGCGAAGACCGCAAGCACTACGCGCAACCAGGCGGCCGCTTCCTGAGCGTGGAAGACGAGGTGCAGCGCAGGCGCGTCATCTTCCTCGGCAATGACATGGCCAAAGACATTTTCGGCGACGAGCAGCCGGTGGGAAAAACGCTTCTCGTCAACAACGCCCCGTACACCGTCATCGGCGTGATGCAGAAGAAAACGCAGATGGGTGTCTACGGCGGTCCGGACGGCAACCACGCTGTCATTCCGATCACCACATTCAAAGCGCAATACGGGCGCGACCGGCTCAGCGTGATGGTGATCGAGACGCAGAACCCCGAGGAGATGAAAGGCGCGTTGAGAAAAGTCAACGAGCTCCTCGGCGGCAAGTATCGTTACGACCCGAGCGACGATCGCGCGCTGGCGACGTGGGACATGGTCAAAAGCTCGAAGACCACCGGCAACATCACCATCGGCATCCAGCTTTTCCTCGGCATCGTCGGCGCGTTGACGCTGCTGATCGGCGGCGTCGGCGTCGCGAACATCATGTACGCCGTGGTGAAGGAGCGCACGCGCGAAATCGGCGTGAAGATGGCCCTCGGCGCGAAGCAGCGCTGGATCATCGCGCCGTTCGTCCTCGAAGCGCTCGTCTACACCTTCATCGGCGGCGCGCTCGGCATCATCATCGCCACGCTGCTCGTGTCGCTGACGAGCTTCGTTCCCATCGAAAACAATCGGGTGATGTCGTTCCTCGGGCGCCCCACGTTGTCGCCGCAGATCGGCGTGGCGACGTCGCTGATCCTCGGCATGATCGGCCTGGCCGCCGGCTACTTCCCCGCGCGCCGCGCCGCCAGCGTCGATCCGGCATCGACGCTCAGGTATGAATAGGAGATCCGCATGACCACGAAGAACGAACTGATCATCCGGATGGACGAAATCCGAAAGGTCTACGACACCGGCAAGGTGAAAGTCGAAGCGCTGAAAGGCATCAACCTCGAAATTGAAAAAGGGGAAATGGTGGCGATCGTCGGCCCCTCCGGCTCGGGCAAATCGACGCTGATGAACCTCGTCGGCTGCCTCGATACGCCAACCTCCGGGATCTACGAAATCGGCGGCCAGGCCGTCTCCGGCGTCACCCGCGATGAGCTGGCGGAGATCCGCAATCGCCGCGTCGGATTCGTCTTCCAGGCGTTCAACCTTCTGCCGCACATTACCGCGCTCGAAAACGTCGAATTGCCGATGCTGTTCGGCGGCGTCAAACCGCACGAACGCCGCGAACGCGCCTCGGAACTTCTCGAGCGCGTCGGACTAGGCGATCGCCTCGATCACAAACCGACGGAGCTTTCCGGCGGCCAGATGCAGCGCGTGGCCATCGCACGCGCCCTGGCGATGGAGCCGGACATTGTCCTCGCCGACGAACCTACCGGCAACCTCGACTCCTCCGCCGGCGGTGACATCATGTCCATCTTCACGAACCTTTGGCAGCAAGGCCGCACGCTGGTGATCATCACCCACGACCCGGCGTTGGCCCGCCGCGCGAGCAGGGTGGTCGAGATTCACGACGGACGAATTACGTCCGACCAAGCCACGAACGCAGCGGCGTAAGTTCTGGATTCGCAATAATGACCTCATGCGCAGCGCCCTTCCCCTTCTGCTGATCGTTGCCACGTCCGCGTTCGGCCAGGTGAACCGCGATCCGAAGACGCTGATCGATACGGAGCGGGCCAACGACACGCTGACGGCCCGGCGCGCGTTCGATGCGTCGGCTCGCGCGATGCTCACTCCGAAGTATCGCGAGGTCATCGAGCACTACGCACCGTCGTCGACCGATCTGAAATCCGCGTGGGGCGAGTTTGTCGCGGCAGACGGAATGCCGTTCATGGCGCTGCAGATCGCACCTTCCGACGCGGCATCAGTGAAGAGCGGCGAACGCATCACATTCTTCGGGCTGGTGACGGACGAGAACGGGAAGACGATCGCGACGTTCAACGAGCCGCAGACCGTGCTTTCGTCGAATGGCGATCTCTTCATCGAGCGCACGCTCACACTGCCGCTGCGAAAGAGCCGCGCAACATTCGGCCTGGCGCGGCGCAACGACGTCATCGGCCTCACGCGCGTTGACTTTGATCCCGAGCCGTTGACGGCGACCAGCAGCGGTATCTCGCGCGTCATCGTCTCCTCGGATGTTCACATCCTGCCGTCCGCGCAAGCACCGCTCGACCCGTTCGCGTTCGGCGGCACGAAGGTGGTGCCGAAGCCGGGCGCGTCGTTCAAACGAAGCGACGAAGTGTGGCTCTTCACCGAGCTTCGCAATCCCGCCGTCGGTGCGGACGGAGCGCCGCATGTCACGACGAAAGTTGAAATCGAAGGCAGCGCGAAATCGATTCCGGGGACGCCGGTTGCCGCCGAGGCGACGCGGTTGAAGGGCGTGCCGGGACATTACGGGATCGGGAGCACGATCGATGTGACGCCGTTGCCGCCCGGCGACTACAACGTACGGCTGACGGTTACCGACACGATCGCGAAGCAAACTTACAAACGCGAGACGTTGATTCACATAAGAAAGGGTGAAGAGTGAAGGGTGAAGAGTGAAAAACAGGAGTACCGAAGCCGTTTCACTCTTCACCCTTCACCCTTCACTCTTTCTAAAACACCATCTCTTCATCGCTCAACCCGAAGTAGTGTCCCAGCTCGTGGATCACGGTTTCACGGATCTGGCGATGCGCTTCATCGCGGCTGCGGCTGACGCGCAGGATCGGGCCGCGGAAGATCGCGATCTGGTCGGGCATGCGGAAGGAGTCGTAACTGCGCCGCGTCATCGGCGTGCCGCGGTAAAGGCCGAGGAGCTCGCCCGGTCCGTGGTCATGGTCGTGAGCGTCGTCATGCAGTACGTCGAGATCCGAGGCGCTTGGCTCTTCTTCTACGACGACCACCACGTTATCGAGCAGCGACGCGAATCGCTCGGGCAGCGAGTCGAGCGCCTCTTCGACGAGGCGCTCGAACTCGGCGGGATTGACTGCCACTACCAGCCCGCAATGATGTTGAAGCCGGTCACCCAACCCTGGGTCGGGCGCTGGAACGGCTTCGCGGCGTAGAACTCGAGCGGGATATACGCGAGCAGGAGGCGAACACCCGCGCCGGCGCTGACGACCGGCACGCGGTCCGTCGAGTTGTTGCGAGAGAACCGGACATCAAGATGCTGATTGCTGCTCCATGCCCCGCCGGCATCGACGAAGCCGAACAGCTCCGTCGGAACGAATCCGCTGATGAGGCCGAATTGCTTCGTGCCGACGACAGGCACGCGCACTTCAAAATTCGCGACGCCGATCTTCGAGCCGATCAGGCGGTCGAATACCGGGCAACTACTCGAGGTTCCCGTGCGCACGCACTCCTCCGGACCGATCGAGTTGATGTCGTAGCCGTGGATCAGCGAGTCCTGTCCGATGTACAGCGGCGAAATCCTTCCGCTCTCCGCGTCGGTGCCGAAACGGCCGTAATAGATGCCGCGCACCGCCACTGTGACGGGATTGAAGAAGAAGTACTTCCGATAGTCGGCCAATGCGGTCTCGAACTTCAGATCGCCTGAAAACGCCGACAGCTCGTAGCGGTAACGCGTCCCGCGTACCGGTGAAAGGAATCCAAAGACGGAACTGTCGCCGACAAACGCCGTGGCCGCGTGGCCGAGGCTCAGCGAGAAGTCGAACGGCGAGCGCACCGTTTCGTCGGCGACGAGCGTGTTGCCGACGAAGTAGGCCGTTTCCGTTTCTTCCTTCAGCGACTGGTGCTGGAAACCGCCGGTGAACTCGATGCGGCGGGTCTGGCTGAACGGATACTGGACGACGCCGGAAACGTCGTCGAAGCGCTGGATTTGGCGGGTCTGCTGTATCGCGTCTGCGATTACCCGCTGGCCATTAATCGTGATCGCCGCCTGACCGGAAGTCGTGAAGGCACTGACGTACGGAAGGTGCGTCGTATCGACGCCCCAGTTCAGGCGGTGCCGCTGATTGAGATAGAAAACCTCGCCCGCGAGCTGATCGCCGATCGTCCCGACGCCCGAGCTGCCGCCGCCCTGGAACGTAACGCCGATGTTGTGATAGCCGAGGATGTCGCTGTAATAGGCGCTGATACTGCCGCCGACGCCAGTGCCGAACGAGCTGACACCGACGCCGATGGTCGGAGGCCCGAGGTAGGCGATGTGCATGTTCGGGCGATACGACGCCTCCGTGAACGTGGTACTGGCGGGCAGCAGTCCTTCTTCCGGTTTCTGCAGATACGCGGTGATCGTCGAGCCGGTGCCGCGCAGCGGCGGAAGCTGACCGGCGCGCGCGCTCGACGGCGCCGTATTCGTCGTCGCGACCGCAAGCGACGGCGGGTTCGCCGGAAGCTTGTAGATGTTGTAGTTGTCGTTCTCGTAAAGCGAGAAGGCGATGTCGCCCGTGCGCGTCGCCACGGAAAGGGCCGGCGCCAGCTCAGTAATGCCGGACACGCCGGTCTGCACGCGCGTGATGCGGCTGACGCGTCCGTCCGGCGAGTAACGATAGATGTCGGCCATCCCCTCCGGATTGGCGATGAAGTAGATGCTGCCGTCCGGTCCGTACGCCGGATTGATGTTCTTGGCGTTGGCGAACAACGGCAGGTTCTTGATCGCGCCGCTGGCGATGTCGATCGTGGAAATGCGCGTCCCTTCGAAGTACAGGTTCTCGAGATTGGCTTCCGGACCTGACCCGCGGTCGGAAACGAACGCGATGGTCTTGCCGTCCGGCGAGAAGGCCGGCTGCATGTCCGCGAACTTGTCGTTTGTCAGGCGGTGTACTTCCTGCGATTCTGTATCGAAGAGGAAAAGGTCCGAGACGCCTGTGGCCTGGCCGGCGAGGACGATGGTGCGGTTGTCCGGCGACCACGCCACGTTCGTGATGGCGTCGATGCCCGGCACGCGGACGCTCTTGAAGTTGCGCGAGTCGACGTCGACGATGCCCAGATAGTTGTCGCCCTTTTCGAATGTGACGAAGGCGAGGCGCTTCGAATCCGCGGACCAGCTCCCCGCCGAATCGATGAAACGCAAGGCTTCATAGTGTCCGTTGCGGTCGGTCGATGCGAGTTTGCGGATGACCTGTCCCGTCTGCGCGTCAGCGAGGAAGAGGTCGATGTCGAAGATGGCGCGCGTGGAGAGGAAGGCGATGTATTTGCCGTCGGGGCTGTATGCCGGTCCGACGTTGAGATTGCCACGTACTCCCTGTTTGCTGCCGATCAGCGGTGTACCGGGTTGCGAAGGACGGTCGGCCACGATCGGGCCGTACATCTCGTGCGCCGATTCCTGCCAGTCGGCGAATAGTTGTTTCGACGGTACGCCAAGCGCGCGGTCGAACGCGGCCTCGGGGCTGGTCAACCCGGCCGCGAGGAAGTAGCGCACCACCGCGTCATCGCCGAAGCGTCCACCGATGTATGCAAGCAGTGCCTGGCCGTAGCGGTACGGGAAGTAGTACGGATCGCGCTCGAGTTGCCGCAGCGTCGGCAGCCGGTTGTGTACCTCGGCATCGCGAATCCACATCGCGGTCAGCGGATCGACGCGGCCTTTCGAGAAGTACTCGGCCATTCCTTCCACGATCCACAGCGGCATCATCTCCAGATTGAAACGGCGCCGGCTGCTGGTGATGCCCGCGGCGATGTCGAATTGAAAGACGTGCACCATTTCGTGGCCGATGACGTGATCGTTCTCGGCGTAGTCGCCGGTCAGCGGCAGGACCACGCGATTCATGAACGGATCGGTGAATCCGCCCGTCCCCTCGCCGATCATCTCCGGCGTGGTGGTGGTCTGCTGGAAGTCGGCGGAGTTCGCGTAGAGGACGATCGGCTTGCGCGTGAACGTGTGATTGAACGTACGCGAGAGGCGCGTGTACCAGCGCTCCGCCTGGCGCCCGACGTCGTTCACCACGTCCGCTTCACGGTCGTAGTAATAAATGTCGAAGTGCTCGGTCTTGAGGACCTTGAAGTCGAAGTGCTCCCACTGCACTTTGTTGCGCCCGAAGTACTGCGCGTTGAGCGATGTGGAGGCGAAAACAAGAAAGAGGAAAGCGACTGCGAGTCTGCGCATCGTAAGGACCTCTCCGTTGAAAACTTTCGATTCAGCAGCGCCGGGCTGCAAAACCGCTGCCCCGGCCGGAGCGCAATGCTACTCCTCGGACCGGGGCCGGCTGTTGCGAAGAGGTGAACGGGCGCGATTTATCCGGAACTTATTTGTGCAGCATCTTGAATGCGTGCATCCACGTGCCGGAGATGACGCCGTGGACGACCCAGGCCATGCACATCGGTTCGAGGTACCGCGACGCCTCGATGCCGCCGAGGTCGATGACGCCCCATCCGAACGCTTCACAAACTTGCGAGACCAGTTTTTTCGCGTCCGCGTCGTTGCCGCCGATGAACATATCCGGCGGTCCGCCCGGCAGTTCGGGCTTGAAGAACAGCGGATTCCCGACGGTGTTGAAGGCCTTGACCACGCGCGCGTTCGGAATCGAGCGCTGAATCTGCTCGCCGAGGGAGTCGGTCAGACCGATCACGAGGCGAGGCATGCCGCCGCTTTGATCGAGCGGGTTCGTCGCGTCGATGACGACTTTGTGATCGAAGTTCGATTTGCCGGCCATCGTGAGCGCTTCTTCCGTGGCCAAGCCGTGCGTGGCGAGCACGAGCAGATCGCCCGATCGCGCTGCCTCTTCGAACGTGCCGCTGGTGACGCGATCTCCTTCGCCGCCGACGAAGTCGCTCAACTTCTCCGGCGACCTTGAGCCGATCACAACCTCATGTCCCAGCGCACCAAACGCCCGCGCGAATGACTTGCCGACGTCGCCCGATCCGAGGATTCCAACCTTCACGTTTTTCATGCGGGGAGTTTAGCGTGAAGTCTAAAGGGGAACCGGTTTCACGCGGAGGCGCGGAGACGCGGAGAAAGACCGAGAGAAGCTTTTCTCCGCGTCTCCGCGGCTCCGCGTGAAAAGCTTCTAACTCAGTCCAGCAACTGGATGCCGCCCGTCACCGGCTTCGACGCGGCGGCCGATGGCGATCCCGATTCGATCATGTGGGATAGAAAGAGGTCCGTGTCCGGCTTCTCGTCGGGGGTGAAGCCGATGACGAGGTAGCGCTGCGGTTGGGGGAGGTATTTGTACGCGTGGCCCCACGGATCGTGGAGCAGTGACGGCGAGATGTAGACCGGCGTCAGCTCCTGCAGACGCGCCGGAAGATGGCCGTTGACGAGGTTGTAGGCCTCGACCGCTTCGCCGATCTGGCCGATGCGTTGGATGGAAATCGCTTTGCGTGTTTCCTCGACGGACGACGAACGCTGCGCCGGCCCGAGTGGATTCAACGAATTGAGCGGATTGCGGAACGACGTCGCCAGCGACAGGATTGCCAGCATCGCCAGCACGGCCACGAGCGGCAGCGGCACGGGCGTTTCCGCCACATCCGTCTCATCGAGCGGCGTCACCTGTGCGGCCAGCACCTCGGCGGCGGCGCTGCCGCGCACTTCTTCGATCAGGTCGCGCGTGAGCAGCTCGTACAGCGCCTTGGCGGTGTCGAACTCGGAGAACTTCGACATCTCCATCACGTCGCGCACGGTCATCGTGCCGTCGACCATGTCGTAGATGACCTTCTCTTCGCGCGAGATGCGGATCTTGTCGCTGATGATCGGCCGGCGCCGCCGCGCCGAATCGGACGCGTCGAAATCGATCTCGTCCGCTTCTTCCGCGCCCACGACCACGATCTCCTGGTCGGTCAGCTTCTTGCGGAAGACCATGTCGTACGAGCGGATGCGCTTCTCGATGATCGGCCACTCGTCGATCATCCGCGCGCCTTCCATCAGGATCGACTCGGCGCTGACCGGCACGACGTAGTCGCGGTCGTACTCGATGGTCGTCTCCTGCGAGAAGTGGTAGTCGCCATCCTTCCAGCGGAAGAGACGGAAGATGATCTGCAGGATCTGGAGCTGGAGGGCCTGCTTCAGCGCGTCGACCGAAATGATCCCGTAATGCACGAGGATGAAGCCGAGGCGCTGCAGTGTCTCCTTCTGGATCTCGAGAGCGCGATTGAGTTGGTCCTGCGTCAATAGCTCGCTGCGGATGAGGACATGGCCGAGGCGATTTTCGAGGCGGTGGCTGAGCGAGTCAGCGCCGACGACTTTTCCATCGAGAAACGTGACGGTGACGGTGTCGTCTTTCGCACGCAACGTCAGCACGCCGGTCTTCCGCTGCAGCCCGATGAGCTGGAAGATGTCCGCGAGGCTGAAGTCTTTGAGCGTGCCTTCGAGTGCCATGACTTAGACCGAAACGCGCCGCCGGTAAATCGGCAGCGTGATGAAAATCCAGAGGATGACCGCGATCGCAATCGCCACGATGCGGACAAACATTCTCGCCGCATCGCCCGGCGCGAGCACCGGCGCCAGACGGCCGGAGAGCAACGCCAGCGACACGAAGAACGCCAGGAGGAACGCCGCGATCGCTCCGGCGGCGGTGCGCCCTTCGATGAACTGGGCACTGCCCGGCAGGACGGTGGCCAGCAAGCGATTGCGCGTCAGAATCCCGCTCTGGTGTTCGCTGACCTCTTCGAGCTTGGCGCGCTTCGTCGCCATCGAAACGCCGTCGCGCTTCAGATAAATGTGGATGCACTGCGTGCAGAACGTGGCACTTTCCGAAGCCGACTTGCAGCGCGGACAGTACGTCCGTCCGCACTTGATGCAGGAGCCGGCGTA
>JAFAOU010000214.1 GCA_019247495.1 Acidobacteriota bacterium | reverse complement strand
TTCGGACGCACGAACATCTTCGCCGCGATGTAGCCGGTGGACCACCAGACGAACATGATGATGACCACACTGGCCACAGCGAACAGCCGCTGCGCGCCTTTCGGCCGCGCCACGATCAGCCACGCAATCAGCGTCGACGGCAGCAAGATCAGAACGCCGAGCGCGTACGGACCGGCGACACGATCGAACTGCACGAGCGGCGCATAGTCGATGATCGATGCCGCGATCAGACTCCACGGAAACCCGCTCAGCAGGTACGTTCGCGCGTACTCAACGGCCGCCCATGCCAGCGGGATCAACAGCCATCGCCGAAAACTCTCCGCCGGCGCGATGCGATGGAAGAGCACTCCGAACAATCCGCCGTACACGCCGAGATACGCGCACATGGCGATGAAGATCAGGACGCCGGTGACATACGGCAGCCCTCCGTAGTGCGACATTACTCGGATCACCCACGGCACCATCATCAGCCAGGCGACGGTTTGAGAAAGCCATCCGATCGCGAACGCGCCGCGCCAGGTGCGCACCCGACTCAACGCCACGAACAAAGGGAGCAGCGCAATGAAGATCAGCCATCCCGCCGCGACATTCGGAAACGCACAGGCGAAGAGGACGCCGGAGACGATGGCGAGGACTGCGTTGATGGTGGTCAGTCGCAAAGCGGGCGAAGGATAAACGAGTTCGATTTCTCTACAGGGAAAACGGTCACGCGGAGCTCGCGGAGAGACGGAGAGAGGCGGAGGAAAGCGGGTTGGTGTACTCCGCCTCTCCGTGTGCTCCGCGTGAAACCGTCTCCCTGTGGAAGTGTCCCTACTTCTTGAACAGCGCGTCGAACGCCTTGCGCGCATCGTCGGGCGTCTGCGGCTGACGGGCTTTGTCGGCGGTCAGATCGCGGACGAACTTCGGTTGGAAGAACGCGCATTCGTTGCGGGCATGCTTGCCGGAGATGCGGGCCGGGATGCTCTCGCGGCACTCCCAGAGCGTGGTCGTGTCGAACGAGCGGCAGTTGCCGCAGGTGTGCAGATCGGCGGCGCACTTGACGCAAGTTTCCTCGGACGTCGGCTGATCGAGTCCGAGCCGCTGCGTGCCGCATGCGTTGCATTTGAAAACTTCCGGCCCGAAGCCGCCGGCGGTGCGTCCGCGCGGCGCGCCCTCGATGCGCTGGTTCTGCGGTTCGTACGATGTCTGCGGGCGCGGACCGCGGTTCGTATTCGATGAATAGCCGCCGCTGTCCTGGTAGCCCTGATGCCTGTATTTCCTGTCGCTCAAATGGATCACCTCATGAAAACGTAGTAAAGCGCCCCGGCGATGAGGAGGACGGCGATCACGAAAAGGATCAGCCGGATCGCTACCTTAGCCAGCTTCAGGATGACCCAGATCACGATGATCGCGATCAGGATCCCGAGGAGCTCATTCATTGGCATAGGCGGGGTGCTCGGCAGTGTAACAGGAGGTGTGCAGGTTTGATTGCGCGACTTCCGTTGAGGCGCCGGCGAGTTGCCGGCGCCTCGCGGGAGAGGGCTAGGGGATCGCGATGGGAACTTCGATCACGGGGAAGGTGGCGTGCGCGGGGGATTGCGGATTGAACACGGCCGGATCGTTCGTGGAGTTGTCCGTCAATGTGTGGAACGGAATGGCGATCACGTTGTCGCCGGTCACGTTGATCACGATCGAGTCACCCGGATTGACCGGCTTGCCGAAGAAGTGATCGGCGGCGTCGAGAAAAACGTAATCAGGCGCGTAGTCGACGATCTTCTGCGTAACGGCGCCGTCGGCAGCGATGAGGGAGAAGGTGACGTGCGCAGCGGTGAGCGTGCGGATGCCGATGTTGAGCCGGAAGCGTGAGGAGGGGACGAAGATGTTCCAGTCGATCGGCTGGAAGGCATCAGGCGGCAGTACTGGCCGTTCGAACGCTCCATACGTTCCCTCGGCCGCTTCATTGAAAAGACGTGCCTCGACCGGCAGTACGGTCGTTCCTTCGGAAAGGACGGGAACAGTCTGAAGAATGTCCAGTGAGCCAATACCGCTCTGGCCGATCGTGGCCACAACATCATCGAACTGCAGCGTCTGGCCGCGCTCGACGCGGTACGGAATCGACGGATCGTCATCGCTGCCGGCACGGCCTGCCGGATGGAAGATGATCTTTCCGGCGCTCGTCGCGTCCGGCGGCCCAAGCCGGAGCGACGTCTTGAAGGACGCATTGTTCAAACCACGTGTTGAACCGACGACCGGAATCACGATTCTGTTGATGCGCCGCGTGAGCCCGAATGCTGTCGCGCCGTAGCTGGCGCTGAACGTGCCGACACACGGTGTGTCGCCATTCAACGCGATGACGCGGTATGTGTACACCGTCCGGGCCGATGACGTGAATACGTTCACCGTGACGCCGGTCGCATCGTCCGGGAGATCCAGCAGCGTCGTTCCATGTAGAAATGAGTCGGACGACACCTGCACCTGGAAACCCGTCGCGCCCGGAACCCGCTGCCACGACAGCCGGTAACCGGCGGAACCAGGCAGCGTGGTGACGGTCAGCGGCATCGTACAAGCGGCGAAGGACGTCACGGCAGACAAAATGAACAAAGCGGCTGCCAAGAGTCTCAGCGATCTCATTACACGTCTCCTATTGGTTGGGTCGGGGCGGAGCGTAAAGACACGTCCGCTGGTGAGGATTTCCGGCGGGGGAACTGCGAGATTGTGTTCCGGGAACAAGGGGCTACCAAACCTGTACAACGCGAAGGCGCCGGCGGGGCCGCCGGCGCCTTACAAGAAAATCAAGGGGTCGCGCTCGGAACCGCCAAAACGGGGAACGTCAAATGCGCCGGCGACTGCGGATTGAAGACCGCCGGATCATTCGTCGAATTGTCGGTAAAGGTGTGGAACGGAATGGCGATGACGTTGTCGCCGGTCATGTTGACCACGATCGAATCACCCGGGTTCACCGGCTTGCCGAAGAATTGATCCGCAGCCTGGAGAAAAATGTAGTCGGGCGCGTAATCGACGACCTTTTCCGTGATGTTCCCGTCGGCCGCTATGAGAAAGAACGAGACGTGCACCTGCGTGAGCGTGCGGATGCCGATGTTGACGCGGAACCGCGAGGAAGGAACGAAGATGTTCCAATCGATCGGCCGAAAAGCATCCGTCGGCAGCACCGGCGATTCGAAGGTGCCGTAGGTTCCTCCCGACGCTTCGTTAAACAGGCGGACTTCCGCCGGAACCGGGGTGGTCTCCGGTCGGACGAAGGGGAAGGTCTGGAGGATGTCCAGCGATCCGATTCCGCTCTGGCCGATCGCGGCCACGACGTCGTCGAACTGCAGCGTCTGTCCGCGCTCGACGCGGTATGGAATCGACGGATCGTCATCGCTGCCCGCGCGTCCGGCAGGATGGAAGATGATCTTTCCTGCGCTCGATGTTGATGCCGGACCGAGCCGAAGCGACGTTTTGAAGGACGCATTGTTCAAACCGCGCGTCGAGCCAACGACCGGGAAGACGGTCCGATTGACGCGGTCGTGAAATGTTTCATTCGCACCAAAATAGTTCGTGACTGTGCCGGAACATGGGACGTCCGAAGGGTTTGACGGGTTCGACGCAACGATGCGGAACGAGTACTGCGCTAAGACCGAGGTGAGCTCGTTCACTGTCGCGCCGGTTGAACCGGCGGGAAGATTCAACACCGACGTAACGTGTTGAAAATTGTCGGCTGACGCCTGCACTTCGTAATTCGTCGCGCCGGCTACCGGTTGCCACGACAGACGGTAGCCGCCGAACCCCGGGAGACTCGTGGCGGTAATCGGCAGGCAGGCTCCGAACGATGCTACAGCGGACAACCCGAATAAAGCGGTAGCTACGAAAACTCTCAGCGATCTCATACACCTCTCTCCTATCTGTTGGTGTTCGGCGGAGCGTGAAGACACGTCTGCGGATGAGGATTTCCGGCGGGGAACTACGAAATGGGCGTCGTGTTCGGGCAACACGGGAAGCTACAAACCGCTACAACGTAGACCGATGCTGCGCCCACGTCAAGCCTGAAGGCCTTAAAGCACGAGCCGTACCGGCTGCTCGATGTAGCTGCGAAGCGTGCGCAGGTATTCGGCGCCGAGGGCGCCGTCGACGACGCGGTGATCGCACGACATCGTCACTTTCATGCGGTCGCGGATGACGACCTGGCGATCGATGACTACCGGCTGCGCGCTTGCAGCGCCGATGGCGAGAATGGCCACGTTCGGCGGATTGATGATCGCGGTGAACTGTTCGATGCCCCACGCGCCGAGGTTCGAGATCGTGAATGTCGAGCCCTGGTAATCGTTCGGAGTGAGCTTGCGGTTCTTCGCTTTGTCGGCGAGCGCACGGACTTCGTTCGAGATGTCGGTGACTGATTTCTGATCCGCGTCGCGGACAATCGGAGTGATGAGACCCTCCGGCGTTGAGACCGCGATGCCGATATGAATCTCGCCATGCTGCGTGATCGCTTCATCGCCCCAGGACGCGTTCACATTCGGATGGTGGCGAAGAGCAAGAGCAGCAGCTCGGACGATGAAGTCGTTGACGCTGGTCTTGATCCCTTCGATCTCGTTGATCTGTTCGCGAAGCGACAGCAGGTTCGTGACGTCGTACTCCGCGGTCAGATAGAAATGCGGAATCGGTCCGGTCGACTCGGCCAGACGTTTGGCGATCGTGCGCCGCATCGCCGTCAGCGGAATCTCTTTCGTTTCGAGCTGCTGCACCGGCGGCAGCGACGGAGCCTTCGCCTTCTGCGGCGCGGCCGCCGACGGCTTGAAGTTCTTGATGTCGTTGGCGACGATGCGCCCGCCCGGCCCGCTCCCCTGCACCTGCTCGATGCTCACGCCGAGCTCGCGCGCCATTTTGCGGGCCAGGGGTGACGAGCGGCGGCGTCCGTTGTCGCCGGTTGCAGGTGTAGCGTTCGATGTCGCACTGGTTCGATCGACGCGCGGCGCTTTCATGTCGATCGCCTCGCCGTACTCGCCCGTCGAATGCTTGATCGAATCTTTCTTATCGATCGCTCGCCGCGCCGGAGCTTCTTCGACGGCCGGAACGGACGCGACTTTCTTCGGCTGCGCCTTCTCGCCCGCGCCGAGGATCGTGGCCAACACGCCGCCGACCTCCACCATCTTCCCGGCCTCGGCTGCGACATCGCCGAGCGTCCCATCCTGCTCGGCTTCGAGATCGAGGTTGACCTTGTCAGTCTCGATCTCCAGCACCGGTTCGCCTTTCTTCACGGCGTCGCCGGCCTTCTTGTACCAACGGACGACCTTCCCTTCGGTCATCGCGTCGCCCATCTTGGGCATGATGATTTCAGCCATTGCGATACATCACTTTCTTCACTGCCGCGATCACGTGCTGCTCGTGCGGTGTGGCCAGCAGCTCGAGATTGCGCGCGTACGGCATCGGCACGTCCTCGCCGGTGACGCGCGCAACGGGCGCATCGAGCTCGTCGAAAACGTTCTCGGTGATGCTGGCCGCAATCTCCGCCGCCGCGCCGAACGGTTTCCACTGCTCCTGCACCACGACGCAGCGATGCGTTTTCGCAACCGATTCGTACGCGGGATCGAGATCGAGTGGACGCAGCGTGCGGAGGTCGATGACTTCGCACTCGATGCCTTCCTCGGCCAGTTTTTCGGCAGCGATCAACGACATCTGCAGCATGCGGCTGTACGAAACGATGGTGACGTCGCTCCCCTC
>JAFAOU010000212.1 GCA_019247495.1 Acidobacteriota bacterium | reverse complement strand
CGCGACTATCCAACGGTCCTTGGCCTCTCCGTCGCCACGGCGGTAGCAACGCTCGTGGCCAGCCTGCTCGCCGACCTCCTCTACATCGCGGCGGATCCGCGCATCCGGCTGGAGACGAAGTGAGCGAGGTTCGCGGCGGCATGTGGGTGCTGACGTGGCGGCGCTTCCGGCGCAGCAAGCTGGCGGTGATCGCGCTGATCTACGTCGGGTTCGTCGGCGCGCTGGCGATTGCAGCGCCTTTCATCGCCGGCTCGAAGTCGACGCCGATTCCGTTCGGACCAAACGACGTGGACGTCGCCAACCGTCTGCACCCGCCCGACGCGCAACATCACTTCGGCACCGACGAGCTCGGACGCGACGTGCTGGCGCGAATGATTCACGGCGCACGCGTTTCGCTGACCGTCGGATTGCTCGCGACGATGATGGCGCTCATCGTCGGCTGCTTTTTCGGCGCCATCGCCGGCTATTACGGCGGCGTTGCCGACTGGGTCGTCTCCCGGCTCATCGAAGTGGTGCTCTGCTTCCCGCTTTTGTTTCTCGCACTGGCGATCGTGGCCTTTTTCGGCCCGTCGATCTGGACGATCATGATCGCGCTCGGGCTGACCACGTGGACCAGCGAAGCCCGCTACGTCCGTGGCGAGTTCCTGCGCATCCGCGAAATGGAGTTCGCCTACGCGGCCCGGGCAAGCGGAGCGCGGGACTCGCGCATCATCTTCCGTCACCTTCTGCCGAACGCGCTCGCGCCGGTCCTGGTGTCGGCAAGCTTCGGCGTCGCCTACGCGATCCTCACCGAGTCCGCTCTCTCCTTCCTCGGCCTCGGCGTCCCCCTTCCGACCGCGACCTGGGGCAGCATCCTGGCCACGGCCAAGCAGTTCATCGAATACGCCTGGTGGCTGGTCGTCTTCCCCGGCGTCGCGATTTTCCTGACGGTGGCCGCCTTCAACATCATCGGCGACCGGTTTCGGGATGCGCTCGATCCGCGTTCGGATTAGAACCACAGATACACAGAGGACACTGAGGACGGCCGCTTTGTGTCCTCTGTGCCTCTGTGGTCAACCGGTTATCCCACCGTTACCGGAAGTCGCGCCTTCAACGACTCCAGCACGGTCGGCGGCACGAGGCGCGCGACGTCGCCGCCGAGGCGGAAGACTTCTTTGACCAGGCGCGAGGAGACGTAGGTGTACTCGACCGCGGGCAGCATGAAGATCGTTTCGATCTGCGGATGCAGTTCGCGATTCATCAGCGCCATCTGAAGTTCGTATTCGTAGTCGGAAACGGCCCGGATTCCGCGCACGACCACATTCGCGTCGACGCGTCGCATGAAGTCGACGAGCAGTCCTGAGAACGAATGCACCTCGACGTTCGGCATGTCCGACGTGCAGCGCGCGATCAACTCTTTGCGCTCGCTGACCGTGAAGAGGGGAGCCTTCCCTTCGTTCTCCAACACCGCCACGAGGAAGCGGTCGAAGAGGCGCGTGCCGCGCCGGATGATATCGAGATGTCCGTTGGTCAGCGGATCGAAGGAGCCGGGGTAAATCGCCGTTCGCATCGCGCGAGATGGTAGCAGGATGCGCATTCGGACATGCACATCGAATGGTCAACGTCTTGACGATCGCCGCCATCGAACCTAATATGACTTGAATTCGAGTGACAACCGTAGTGGGAGGGTGTGAGTGATGCGACAACGGCTGGAGATCAAACGCTCGGATGCCCACAGCAACAACCGGCTCCTCTCCACGATCCGCAACTACCTGCCCGGAGCCTGGATCGCACCGAAAAACAATGAGCTGATCACGTTGTACCGGTTGCGGTACCGCATGGCGCTGGAGGAGCAGAAGTACGACGCCGCGCTGATCTTCCTCAACAAGATTCTCGAGCTCGACCCGCTCAACGCCGAGGCCAAGTTGTGCAAAGGGGAGATCTACCACCGCTGCCTGCAGGACTACGCGCGGGCTGTCGAGCAGTACAACAAAGTGCTGCGCATTACCGGCGACAGCGCCAGCGAAGCGATCCATCTGCGCGCCCGCGCGGCTATGGCCGAGATCATGGAGCTGCTCTCGTAAGTACTTTGTGAAGCAAAGCTAACAGCCAGCCGAGCGGCGGCGCCGTCACGCGGCACCTGGCAATCCGGTCAGCGGTCGCGTTCTAAAACGAAATCGAGCGCCAGTTCCAGAGCTTCTTTCGCCGGTGAATCGGCGAACGGCTCCAGCGCGGCGCGGGCGCGGTTGGCGTAATCGCGGGCAATGGCGCGCGTCTCGTCGAGCGTCTCATACTTTCGGACCAAGGCCAGCATCTCCGCGGGATCGATTCCGTCGAACGACTTCACCGCCGCGATGAGCGCGATCTTTTCGCGCTCGGCCGGCGTGGCGCGCGGCATGGCCAGAATCAGCGGCAGCGTGAGCTTGCCTTCCTTCAGATCGGAGAGCGCCGGCTTGCCGAGGACCTCGGTGCTGGAGGTGAAATCGAGGATGTCGTCGATGAGCTGGAAGCAGATGCCGAGGTTCACGCCATAGTCGAACAGCGACTGGCCGATCGCGTCGGGCTGATCGACCAGATACGCCGGAATGCGGCAGCAGGCGCCGAAGAGCAGCGCCGTCTTGCGCTCGACGATGTTGAAGTAGTCGTCGACGGAGAGGTCGGCGCGTCCGTTCTGCTCCAGCGCCAGGATCTCGCCTTCGATCATCTTGATGGTGGTCGTCGACAACAGCCGCAGCACATCGAGATTGGCCTCGGCAAGCGCCATCGACATCGAGTGCATGAAGATGTAGTCGCCGACGAGGACTGTCAGGTTGTTGCCCCACCGATAGTTGATCGACGTCCTGCCGCGCCGAACTTCCGCCTCGTCGATGATGTCGTCGTGAACGAGCGTGGCGTTATGGATGAACTCGACCACCGCGCCGTAGGTCACGTCGCGATGTCCCTCGTAGCGGAGCATCTTCGAGACGAGCAGGAGCAGGGCAGGGCGGAGGCGCTTACCTCCGCCGGCGAGGATGTGATCGCCGACGTCCTTGATGGTCTTGATGCTCGACTCGAAATTGCGGGCCAGCTCCGTCTCCACGAGCTGCAGCTTGGGCGCGACCAGATCGAGGAGGCGCTCGGCGCGCGAGAGCTGTTCGATGGGCGCGCTGCTGGGCGAGGGAGACGTCACGGCGCACAGAATAATCGAATGGTCCGGAAGCCTCAACCGCGGTAGTTCGTGAACTGGAGCGGGATTCCGTAGTCGTGTCCCTTCACGATCGCCATCGCTTTCTGCAGGTCATCCTTGGCGCGGCCGGTGACACGCACCTGGTCGCTCTGAATCGATGCCTGCACCTTCAGCTTCGCTTCTTTGATGGCTTTGACGATCGCTTTCGCTTTCTCGATTTCGATGCCCTGAACGATTTTGGCTTTCTGCCGCACCGTTCCGCCGGCAGCCTGTTCGAGTGCGGCGTAGTCGACGGCTTTCAATGACACGCCGCGTTTGACGAGCTTTGTCTCGAGGATGTCTTTGACGCTGCGCAACTTCCCTTCGTCGTCGCTGACCAGCACGATCTCCTCGGCGGTCAGCTCGATCGAGCTCTTGCTCCCTTTGAAATCGAAACGCTGGGCGAGTTCCTTCTGCGCCTGCTGAATGGCGTTGGTGACTTCCTGCATCTCGGTTTTCGAGACGATGTCGAATGAGAAATCCTGAGCCATCTGCTGCCTCCGCTACTGTTGTACGACTTCGACGCCGGCCGGCGGCGTGAAGCGAAAAAGGTCGGGCGTGACGGTGCGCCGCGTGATGCCGGAAAAGTCGAACATGGTTTCGTTGCCATCGCGATCCGAGTAGGCGACCCGTTGGATGGTGTGCGTTGCCGCTGCGATCGTGATCGTCACGCTGCGGATCAACGCCGATGCGGCGCGAGGGTGCAACATGACGACGACGTTGCTGCCGCTCGGGCTCTCGCGGACGACGAAGTTGCGATCTCGAGCGTCCTGATCACCGATCAGCAGAAAGGGGAGCTCGCGGCGATGCGCCTCGTCGAGCGTCGTGACCGTGACCTGTTTCTCCGCGGGGAGATAGAACCACGAGCGGCTGCCGTCGAAGACGAAGATCTTCTGTTCAGGCTTCGCGTAGGTCCAGCGCATCATCGGAAGGGTGCCGAAGACGACACTGCCGCTGTCGATCTGGCTGTTCTTGAATCCCTTCGGCGTGAAGCGCTGCGTGAACTGCGCCTCGGTTCCGGCGAGCGCCGCAGCGGCGCGATCGAGTTCGGCAGCGCCTGCGGCCGAGGCAACGAGGATGAGAGAGAGAACGAGCGATGTGATTTTCATGATGTGAATGGGCGGCGAAGCGCGCCGGCTTAGAGCTTTTCGACTTCGATCGAAACGATCGCCGAGTTGACAACAAAGATGCGGTCGTTTTTGCTCCGATCGCCCGGGAAGAGAAAAAAGCCGTTGCGCTCGGGGTTGTACTGCGCCACGCCGCGGATGACTTCGCCATCCGCAAACTCCACGGCGATTGTGCTTCCGGCCGCCGGCTCCTGCGATTCCTCTCGTTCATTGCGCGGGAAAAAGAGCGCCTTGAGAGTGGAGAACGGGACCTCGTCCTTCGCACCGCCGTCGCGCGATACGCGCACGAGTTGCCGATCGACGTCGGTCTCGATGAGTGTGGCCCGTTCGGTGCGGCCGTCGCGGTAGCGCAGCACCACTGTTGTTGTCGAATCCATCAGAAGAGTTCCAGACCCCAGAGATCGTGGAGGTGAATGATACCTTCGACGCGGCCGGACGCGCCGGAGATGAAGATCGAGGTGATCTTGCGCTGTTCCATCCGCTCCAGCGCTGCCGAGGCAAGCTCGTTGCCGTCGATCGTAACGGGATTCGGCTTCATGCAGTCGGCCGCGGTCTTTTGCAGGATCTCGGCGTCGGCCTGAAGAAGGCGGCGCAGATCGCCATCCGAAATCGCGCCGGCCAGGATGCCTTCATCGTCGACGACGGCCGTGATGCCGAAGCCTTTCGCCGACATCTCGTAGATGACGTCGTGCATCGGCGTGGCCAGCGGCACGATCGGAGTCTGCGCGCCGGAGTGCATGAGGTCGCAGACGCGCAGGAAGCGCTTGCCGAGTTTTCCGCCTGGATGGAGGAATGCGAAGTCCTCCTCTTTGAATCCCTTGCGCATCAGCAGAGCCATCGCCAGCGCGTCGCCGAGGGCGAGCGTGGCGGTGGTGGACGCCGTGGGCGCGAGGCCGAGCGGACACGCTTCTTTCGAGATTGCTGCCGACAGATGAAAATCCGCCCCCTTCGCCAACGACGACTGCGGATTGCCGGTGATCGCCACGATCTCCGCGCCGATCCGTTTGATGCTCGGCAGGAGCCGCAGCAACTCCTCGGTCTCGCCGGAGTTGGAAATCGCGAGCACGATATCGCCGCGAACGATCATGCCGAGGTCACCATGAATCGCCTCGGCCGGATGCAGAAAA
>JAFAOU010000206.1 GCA_019247495.1 Acidobacteriota bacterium | reverse complement strand
CTTGGCGTTCGAGATCGCTTCGCCCATCCCCATGTTGAGGACGACTTTCTCGATCTTGGGAACAGCCATCGGGTTCGTGATCCCGAACTGGTCCTGGATCTTCTTTCTGACTTCGGTCTGGTAAAGCTCTTTGAGTCGCGGTGCCATTGGGTTTTCCTGGTTCCTTCCGGGCCGGCGTTGTACGGCCTGTCTTGGGTGTCGGCTGTCGGGTGTCGGGTGTCGGAGTTACGCGGCTCCGACCCCCGACTCCCGACAACCGGCTCCCGGCTTTCCTACATCTCCGTATCGCACTTCTTGCAGTAGCGCGCGCTGCCTTCGGCAGTGCGGTGCGAACCGGTGCGGGTTGGTTTGTCGCAGCTCGGACAGACCACCTGCAGGTTCGAGAGCTTGATCGGTGCTTCGCGCTCCAGCACGCCGCCCCCCACGTTCTTCTGCGGGTTCGGTTTGGTGTGCTTCTTCATGATGTTCGCGCGCTCGACGATCGCCGTGCCCTTCGTCGCATTCACGCGCAGGACTTTGCCCTGCTTGCCACGGTCCTTGCCCGAGAGGATGAGGACCATGTCGTTCTTCTTGACGTGCGGTTTGACGCGCACGATCTCTTTTTGCTTCGTCGGATTTCCGTACATTTGCGTTGCTCCGTTAGATGACTTCGGGCGCGAGCGAGATGATCTTCATGAACTTCCGCTCGCGCAGCTCGCGGGCGACCGGGCCGAAGACGCGCGTCCCAACCGGTTCGCGTGCGTCGTTGATGAGAACGGCCGCGTTGTCGTCGAATTTGATGTACGAACCGTCGCGGCGGCGGCTCTCTTTCACCGTGCGGACGACGACGGCTTTGACGACCGCGCCCTTCTTGACGGTGCCATCGGGCGAGGCTTCCTTGACCGAGGCCGTGATGACGTCGCCGAGGCGCGCGTACTGGCCGGCAGTCGATCCGCCCAGCATCTTGATGCAGGCGATCTTCTTCGCGCCGGTGTTGTCGGCAACCTGTAAAACTGTTCCCATCTGAATCATGACTGACTCCCCTGTCGGCAGCTCGTATTAGCTGGACTTCTCGATCACTTCGCGCACGGCCCAACGCTTCCGCTTCGAGAGCGGACGCGACTCCTCGATGACCACGCGGTCGCCCACGTTGAGGGCGTTCTCGGCGTGCGCGAGGAACTTGCTCGTGCGCTTGATGTACTTCTGATACATCCCGTGCTTGACGAGGTTCTCCACGGCCACGACGACGGTCTTCTGCATCTTGTTCGACACGACGACGCCGGTCTTGGTGCGCTCGTTCTTGCTGGTGCTCTTGGTTTCTTCCGTTGCAGCCATGGCCTTAGCCCCTCGCCTTTTCACCCAGGAGGGTTTTGATGCGCGCGATCTCGCGGCGCACTTCTTTCACTTTCGACGGCGCTTCCATGCGGCCCGTGGCGCGCTGAAAACGAAGCTTGTAAAGCTGCTCGCTCAGCTCCTTCTCACGGGTCTCGAGCTCGCCCTCGCTCTTCTCTCGCATCTGGCTCGTTTTCATTCGCCCACCTCGGTCTGCTCACGCGTGACGAAGCGCGTCAGGATCGGAAGCTTGTGCGCCGCGAGCCGGAGTGCTTCTTCGGCAACCTCGCGCGTCACGCCTTCCATCTCGTAGAGGATGCGGGCCGGCTTGATCACGCATACCCATTCTTCCGGAGCACCTTTGCCCTTACCCATACGGGTCTCGAGCGGCTTCTTGGTGATCGGCTTGTCGGGGAAGATGCGGATCCAGATCTTGCCGCCGCGCTTGACGTGACGGGTCATGGCGATACGGGCAGCCTCGATCTGGCGCGCCGTTACCCAGCCAGCTTCCATCGCCTGCAGCCCGAAGTCTCCGAACGAGACTTTCGCTCCGCGCGTCGCCACACCACGGCGGCGTCCGCGCTGCTGTTTTCTGAACTTAACTTTCTTCGGCATCATCATGATGCGGTTTCTCCTGTGCGGGAGTCGGGGGTCGGGAGTCGGGAGTCGGAGAATGGAGCTCCGACACCCGACACCCGACGCCCGACGCCCAGTTCGCGTCGGTTACTGCGGACGTCTCCGGCTTCTCGCTTTCGCCATCTCGCCTTTGAAGATCCACACCTTGACGCCGATGATTCCGTACGTCGTCTTGGCCAGGGCCAGACCGTAATCGATGTCGGCCTTCAACGTATGCAGCGGAAGGCGTCCGTCCTGGTACCACTCGGTGCGCGCGATTTCGGCTCCGTTCAGGCGCCCGCCCACGCGGACCTTGATGCCCTTCGCGCCGAAGCGGAAGGCCGATTCCATGGCCTTCTTCATGGCGCGGCGGAAGGCGATGCGGCGCTCCAGCTGCGTGGCGATGTTCTCAGCGACCAACTGAGCATCGAGCTCCGGACGCTGGATTTCCTGGATGTTGATGTAGACCTCGCCGTTGACCATCTTCTGCAGCTCGTCGCGCAGTTTGTCGACCTCGGCGCCCTTGCGTCCGATGATGATGCCGGGACGCGAGGTGTAGATGTTGATGCGCATCTTGTTCGCCGTGCGCTCGATGTCGATCTCCGAGACTCCGGCGTGGGAGAGGCGCTTCTTCAGATCGTCGCGAAGCTTCAGATCGCGATGCAGCGTCTCGGCGTAAGCCTTCCCGGCAAACCAGCGGGAGTGCCACGTCTTGTTGAAACCAAGCCGAAATCCGTAGGGGTTGACCTTCTGACCCAAGATAGCCTCCGTTATTTCGCGCGGGCGCGGCCTTTGCCGCCGCTCCGCTCGTTGACCGCTTTGACTTCGTCCGACACATGCACCGTCACGTGCGCCTGCCGCTTCTGGATGCGATAGGCACGTCCCATCGGCGCGGGCTGGATGCGCTTCTCGCGCGGCCCTTCGTCGACGTAGATTTTCGAGACGACCAGCTCGTCGGTGTCGACGTTCGTGTCCTTGACCTCGGCGTTCGCAACCGCGGAACGCACGAGTTTCTCCAGGTCCTTCGCGCACGTTTTCTTCGTGAAGCGAAGGATCTGCAGCGCTTCGTCGACCTTCTTGCCGCGCACCAGGTCGACCACGAGGCGAACCTTCTGCGGGGACATCTTCAGATACTTGAGAGTTGCCGTTGCTTCCATGTTTTCTCCGCAGCTGTCGGGTGTCGGGTGTCGGGTGTCGGAGGAGGCCCGACAGCCGACAGCCGACAGCCGACAGCCTATTTCCCTGCAGGCTTGGCTGACTTCTCCACTTTCTTGCCGCTGTGGCCCTTGAACGTGCGCGTCATCGAGAACTCGCCGAGCTTGTGGCCGACCATGTTCTCGGAGATGTAGACCGGCACGAACTTGCGCCCGTTGTGGACGGCAATCGTGTGGCCGACCATGTCCGGAATGACGGTGGAGCGGCGCGACCAGGTCTTGATGACCTTCTTGTCGCGCTCGCGGTTCATCGTGTCGACCTTCTTCTGGAGATGATCGTCGATGAACGGGCCCTTCTTGAGTGAACGTGTCATTACTTGGTTCTCCGCTTGACGATGAACTTGTTCGTGCGCTTGTTCTTGCGGGTCTTGTGGCCCTTGGTGGGCTTGCCCCACGGCGTGACCGGATGACGGCCGCCCGAGGTCTTGCCCTCGCCGCCGCCGAGCGGGTGATCGACTGGATTCATCGAAACGCCGCGGTTGTGAGGCTTCTTGCCGCGGTGACGCGTGCGGCCGGCCTTGCCGATCGAGACGTTCTCGTGCTCGAGATTGCCGACCTGGCCGATCGTGGCGTAGCAGCGGATGTGAACCTTGCGCATCTCGCTGGACGGAAGACGGAGCGTCGCCCAGTCGTCTTCGCGCGCCATGAGCTGCGCAAACGCACCGGCCGAGCGGGCCATCTGGCCGCCCTTCCCTTCCTTCAGCTCGATGTTGTGAATCGTCGTGCCGAGGGGGATCTTGGAGAGCGGGAGCGAGTTGCCGACCAGGATGTCTGCATCCGGACCGGACGTAATCGTCGCGCCGACTTCCAGGCCGTTCGGGGCCAGGATGTAGCGCTTTTCGCCGTCCGCGTAGTTGAGCAGGGCGATGCGCGCCGTGCGGTTCGGGTCGTATTCGATTGCAGCAACCTTCGCCGGGATGCCGTGCTTCTCGCGGCGGAAGTCGATCTCGCGGTACTTCTGCTTGTGACCGCCGCCGATGAAACGCGAGGTGACGCGGCCGATGGAGTTGCGGCCGCCGCTCTTCGGCTTCCCGGTAGTGAGCGCCTTCTCGGGCTTCGTCTTCGTAATCTCATCGAACGTGTGATGAGACTGAAAACGGATGCCGGCGGAGGTCGGCTTGTATTTTTTGACAGGCATAGTGTCCTCTGTTTATCGCCTTGGTTCGGGAGCTACACGCCCTCGATGAAATCGGGCGCCTTTTCTCCCGCCACGAGCCGTACGTAGGCCTTGCGCCAGTCGCGGCGCTTGCCCTGGTAACGGCCCATTCTCTTGATCTTGCCGCGGACGTTGAAGAGCCGTACTTCCTGGACCTTCACCTTGAAAAGCTCTTCGATCGCGCTCTTGACCTGGATCTTGTTCGCCTTGGTGTCGACCTCGAAGGCGAGGATGTTGTCGCCGGCATCGCGCATCATCGTCGACTTCTCGGTGACGAGGGGGCGGCGGATGATCTGATTGGCGTTCATGATTCGAGTGCCTCCGTCAGACGCTGCAGCGCGTCCTGGCTGAGCACGACATAGCGCGCGTTGACGACGTCATAGACGGTCACGTGCAGCGCATCGACGAGCGTCAGCTTGGGGTTGTTGCGCGACGCCAGCATCAGGTTCGCGTTGTCCAGCGAATCGACGAGGAGCGCTTTCCCCTCGACGCCGATACCGACAAATTTCTCAGCGAGGGCCTTGGTCTTCGCTTCGTCGACGGCGAGGTCATTGAGGAGGACGAGCTTCCCTTCCTTGACGCGCTGCGAGAGCGCCGACTTCAGCGCGTTCTTCTTTTCCTTCGCGTTCATCTTGTAGGAGTAATCGCGAGGGGTAGGACCGAAGACCGTGCCGCCGTGGCGATGCGTGGGAGGACGGTTGCCGCCCTGACGCGCGCGGCCGGTGCCCTTCTGCCGGAACGGCTTCTTGCCCGAGCCGCTCACTTCGGAGCGGTTCTTGATCTTGTGCGTGCCCTGGCGCAGCGAGGCGAGATAGTTGCGCACGGCCTCGTGGATCAGGTGCTCTTTGTACGGATAGGCGAAGATCGCCTCCGGGAGGTCGACCGAGCCGACCTTCTTGTTGTTCCAGTCTTTGATGTCGATGGTCGGCATGTTATTCACCCCGCTTCCCGTTCCTGGAGAAGCGCACGACCACGAGGCCGTTGCGTCCGCCCGGAACTGCGCCGCGGATGTAGAGCAGGTTGTTCTCGGCGTCGACTTTCGCGACGCGGAGATTCTTGACCGTGACCTGATCGCCGCCCATCCGGCCGCCCATGCGCATGCCCTTCATGACACGCGATGGGAATGCCGAGGCGCCGATCGAGCCGGGAGCGCGATGGAACATCGAGCCGTGCGTGGCCCGGCCGCCAGCGAAGTGATGACGCTTCATCACGCCCTGGAAGCCCTTGCCCTTCGACTGGCCGACGACGTCGATCGCATCGCCCGCCTTGAAGATGTCGACCTGCACGCGGTCTCCGACGTTGGCGTCGCCTTCGTACGGGAACTCGACGAGCGTCCGCACCGGCGGGATGCCTGCCTTCTCGAAGTGTCCGCGCGCCGCGCTGGTGATGCGGCGGTTGGAGATCTTCTCCACGAGGCCGACCTGGACGGCGTCATAGCCATCCTTCTCGGCGGTCTTTTTCTGTACCACGAGGCAAGGTCCGGCCTGGATGATCGTCACCGGGACGAGTGCACCGTCGTCGGCGAACACCTGGGTCATCCCCATCTTCTTGCCAATGATTCCTTCGATTGCCATGTCGTTCACCTTGGAACCTTTCGGTTCGTGTGTGGGCTATTTACCGAACGCCTTGATCTCGACGTCCACACCAGCCGGCAGTTCGAGCTTCATGAGCGCGTCGACCGTCTGTGTCGTCGGCTCGAGAATGTCGAGCAGCCGCTTGTGCGTCCGCATCTCGAACTGCTCCCGCGACTTCTTGTCGACGTGCGGGCTGCGCAGAACCGTGTAACGGGCGATCTGCGTCGGCAGAGGGATCGGTCCCGCCACCTTCGCGCCCGTGCGCTTGGCCGTGTCGACGATTTCGGACGTCGACTGGTCGAGAACGCGGTAGTCGTACGCTTTGAGCCGGATGCGGATTTTTTCGTTCATCATGATTTCGGCACCTTATAAAGAACAGAAAGCCGGGGAGTGACCCCCGGCTCTCGAATGATTACTCGATCACTTCCGTGACCGTGCCGGCGCCGACGGTGCGGCCGCCTTCACGGATTGCGAAGCGGAGACCCTTCTCCATGGCGATCGGGTGAATGAGCTGAATCGTGAGCGACGTGTTGTCGCCCGGCATGACCATCTCCGCTCCCTCGGCCAGCGACGCCACGCCCGTGATGTCGGTGGTGCGGAAGTAGAACTGCGGACGGTAGCCGTTGAAGAACGGCGTGTGACGGCCGCCCTCTTCCTTGGTCAGGATGTAGACCTCGCCCTTGAACTTCGTGTGCGGGGTGATCGAGCCCGGCTTGGCGCAAACCTGGCCGCGCTCGACGTCCTTGCGCTCCACGCCGCGGAGCAGGAGGCCGACGTTGTCGCCCGCCTGACCCTGATCGAGCAGTTTGCGGAACATCTCGACGCCGGTGACGACCTTCTTGATGGTCGGACGGATACCGACGATCTCGATTTCCTCACCGACCTTGACGATGCCGCGCTCGATACGGCCGGTGACGACCGTGCCGCGGCCCGAGATCGAGAAGATGTCTTCGACCGGCATCAGGAACGGCTTGTCGATGACGCGCTCCGGCAGCGGAATGTAGCTGTCGACCGCGTCCATCAGCTCGATGATCTTCTTGCCCCACTCGCCGTTCGCGTCGCCGCTCTCGAGAGCCTTGAGCGCCGAAACGCGAACGACCGGGATGTCGTCGCCGGGGAACTCGTACGAGCTGAGGAGCTCGCGCACTTCGAGCTCGACGAGGTCGAGCAGCTCCGGATCGTCGACCATGTCGACCTTGTTCAGGGCGACGACGATGTACGGAACGCCGACCTGGCGGGCCAGCAGGATGTGCTCGCGCGTCTGCGGCATCGGGCCGTCAGCAGCGGAGACAACCAGGATCGCGCCGTCCATCTGCGCGGCGCCGGTGATCATGTTCTTGACGTAGTCAGCGTGACCCGGGCAATCGACGTGCGCGTAGTGGCGCTTTTCGGTCGAGTACTCGACGTGCGCGGTGGCGATGGTGATACCGCGCTCGCGCTCTTCCGGAGCCTTGTCGATCATGTCGAAGGACGTGAACGTAGCCGTGCCCTTCGAGGCCAGAATCTTGGTGATTGCCGCCGTCAGCGTGGTCTTGCCGTGATCGACGTGACCAATCGTGCCGACGTTCACGTGAGGCTTACTGCGATCAAATTTCTCTTTAGCCATTGAAGTCTCCTGCTTGTTCTTTTTTTCTGGACGAAAGCTGGTTTCGTTTCTTTAGATTCGTTGTGTCGTGCCCGCGGACTTGGCGATGACTTCTTCCGAGATGGTCTTCGGCGCCGGCTCATACGCCAGGAACTGCATGGTGTAGCTGGCGCGTCCCTGCGACATCGAGCGCACCTGGGTTGCGTAACCGAACATCTCCGACAGCGGCACGTGGGCCTTGATGACCTTCGCGCCGGCGCGCTCTTCCATCGCCTGGATCTTGCCGCGGCGGCGGGAGAGATCGCCCATGACGTCGCCGGCGTAGTCTTCCGGCGTCACGACTTCGACGTCCATGATCGGTTCGAGAAGGATCGGACCGGCTTTCTTCGCGCCTTCCTGGAAGGCCATCGAGCCGGCGATCTTGAACGCCATTTCGGACGAGTCGACGTCGTGGTACGAGCCGTCGTACAGAATCGCGCGGACGCCGGTGATCGGGTAGCCCGCCAGGATTCCGCGCTCGAGCGCTTCCTTGATGCCCTGCTCGGTCGGCTTGATGAATTCGCGCGGGACGGATCCGCCGACCACTTCGTTGATGAACTCGAACCCGCCTTCCGGCATCGGCTCGAAACGCATCTTGACGTGGCCGTACTGACCCTTACCGCCCGACTGCCTGACGAACTTGCCCTCGGCCTCCGACTTCCGCGTGATCGCTTCGCGATACGCGACCTGCGGCTTGCCGACGTTGGCGGCGACGTTGAACTCGCGCACCATGCGGTCGACGATGATCTCGAGGTGCAGCTCTCCCATCCCACGGATGATGGTCTGGTTTGTTTCCGGGTCCGTGTGGACCTTAAACGTGGGGTCTTCCTGCATGAGCTTCGCGAGCGCGACGCCCATCTTTTCCTGATCGACTTTCGTCTTCGGCTCGATGGCGACGGCGATGACCGGCTCCGGGAAGGTCATCGTCTCGAGGACGATCGGCTTCTCCCGGTCGCAGATCGTGTCGCCGGTGGTGACGCTGCGCAGACCGACGGCCGCGCCGATGTCGCCCGCCCACACTTCCTTGATCTCTTCGCGCTTGTTCGCGTGCATCTGCAGCAGGCGTCCGATGCGCTCGGTGTTGCCCTTGGTCGTGTTGAGCACCGAGGTGCCCGACTCGACGTGCCCCGAGTAGACGCGGAAGAACGCGAGCTGGCCGACGAACGGGTCGGTCATGATCTTGAAGACGAGGGCCGCGAACGGCTCCGAATCCGAAGCTTTGCGCTCGATGAACGACTCATCGTCCGGATCCACGCCCTTGACCGGCGGGATGTCCACCGGCGAGGGGAGATAGTCGACGACGCTGTCGAGCAGCGGCTGAACGCCCTTGTTCTTGAATGCCGAGCCGCACATCACCGGAGTGATCTTCTGCGCGATGGTGGCATCGCGAAGCGCGGCCTTCAGCTCGCCGATTTCCAGCGGCTCGCCGGCCAGGTACTTCTCGAGAAGCTCATCGTGCTGCTCGGCGATCGACTCGACCATCTTCTCGCGGAGATGCTCGGCCTCTTCGCGAAGCTCGGCCGGAATCTCTTCCACTTCGTACTTCGCGCCGAGGGACTCGTCGTTGAAGATCAGGGCCTTCATCAACACGAGGTCGATGACGCCCTTGAACTTGTCCTCCGCTCCGATGGGGAGCTGGAGAGGAACGGCGTTCTTTCCGAGCTTGGTGCGGATCTGGTTGACCACGGCCGTGAAGTTCGCGCCGATGCGGTCCATCTTGTTGATGAAGGCGATGCGCGGCACGCCGTACTTGTCGGCCTGACGCCACACAGTCTCCGACTGCGGCTCGACGCCGCCGACGGCGCAGAAAACGCCGACCGCGCCGTCGAGGACGCGCAGGGAGCGCTCCACTTCGACCGTGAAGTCGACGTGGCCGGGCGTGTCGATGATGTTGACGCGGTAGTCGCCCCAGAACGCCGTGGTGGCAGCCGAGGTGATGGTGATCCCGCGCTCCTGCTCCTGGACCATCCAGTCCATGGTGGCAGTGCCGTCGTGCACCTCACCGATCTTGTGGGTACGGCCGGTGTAATACAGGATGCGCTCCGTCGTCGTGGTTTTACCCGCGTCGATGTGAGCCATGATCCCGATGTTCCGCGTTTTTTCGAGTGATACCTGACGTGGCATGACTTGACTTACCTTTTCGCGACGACAACAAACGCTCGGCGAAGGCAGGCCGCCGCCGGGCGTTCAGAAAACTCAGATTGTTTGTTTTTCCCGTTGCTCGGTCCGGAACCGCAGAACCCGTTCTGTGTTATCCGGTCGAGACGGAGCTACGGAAATCTCGATGGTGTTGATTACTGCGTTTTGCTGCGTTGAAACCCGTACAACTTCGTGAAGCCGAAAAATATTACCAGCGGTAGTGAGCGAACGCTTTGTTCGCTTCCGCCATCTTGTGCGTGTCCTCTTTCTTCTTGATCGCGTTGCCGCGGTTGTTCGCGGCATCCATGATCTCGCCGGCCAGCTTGTCCATCATCGTCTTCTCGCCGCGGCTGTTGGCGTACGAGATCAGCCAGCGGATGGCCAGCGCCGTACGGCGCGACGGACGGACTTCGATGGGGACCTGGTAGTTCGATCCACCGACGCGGCGGCTCTTCACTTCGAGCGCCGGCTTGACGTTGTCGACCGCTTTCTTGAAGAGCTTGATCGGATCGTCCTTGGCGCGGTCTTCGACCTTCTTCAGGGCGCTATAGAACACGCGCTCGGCAACCGACTTCCTCCCCTGCGACATCAGGGAGTTGATGAACTTGGTTACGAGCTGGCTGTTGTAGACGGGATCCGGAAGGATCTCGCGTTTCGGAACTTCTCTGCGTCTCGGCATCTGGATTAACCCTTCTTCGGCCGCTTGGCCCCGTACTTCGAGCGGCTCTGCATCCGCTTGGCGACGCCGACGGTGTCGAGCGTGCCGCGGATGACGTGATAGCGAACTCCCGGCAGGTCTTTGACGCGGCCGCCGCGGATGAGCACGATCGAGTGCTCCTGCAGGTTGTGTCCGACGCCCGGGATGTAGGTCGTGACTTCGACTCCGTTGGTCAGACGAACGCGGGCCACCTTGCGGAGCGCCGAGTTCGGCTTTTTCGGGGTCGAAGTGTAGACGCGCGTGCAAACGCCGCGCTTCTGAGGGCTCGACTGCAGCGCCGGCGACTTGGTCTTGTACGCGACCTTGTCACGGCCTGCGGCGACGAGTTGGTTGATCGTTGGCATTCCTGTCCTATCCTTTTGAAGACACGTGGAGTGAAAGAGGACTCCCGTGGGGGAAAAACCCGCGCACTCTAAGCGCGGACGGAGTCTTTGTCAAGCCCCCGCCGGCGACCTAACGGTACCCTCGGAGCGTGTATTCCGACCTAGAAGTCGACCCACGTTCCCGCCCCTTCCCGGCTCGCTTTTTCGTAGAGAAACTGGGCGGCTGCAAGGTCTTCGACCGCCAGTCCAAGTGATTTGAAGAGAGTGATTTCGGTCGGAGACGTTCGTCCTTCTGCACGGCCGAGGAGGATCTCGCCAAGCTCGGCGCGAATGTGACCGTCGGTGATGGCGCCTTCGCGCAGCGCGGAAAGGTAGTCGCCCGACTCGTTCATGGTCGACTCGCGCCGATCGACGAACAGACTCGACGCGGCGACGGTGTCGCTGTCGAGCTCGCGGGCGGCGGCGATGCTGGAGCCGACAGCGTTGATGTGAACGCCGTCGTCGAGCCAGTTGCGGCGGAGGATCGGCTCGCGCGAGCTGGTGGCGGTCACGATGATGTCGGCGCCCTTCACCGCTTCTTCCACCGACTCGACCACCCGAACGCCTTTACGGACCAGCGCGTCGGCCTTCTCGCGCGTCCGGCTGACGATGCGGATGTCATCGATGTCGCGAACGAGCGGGATCGCTTCGAGGTGACTTTTCCCCTGCACGCCGGCCCCGATGATGGCCAGAGTGTGCGCGTTCTCGCGTGCAAGCAGCTTTGTCGCGACCGCTGAGACCGCCGCGGTCCGGATGGCGGTGATCGCGGACGCGTTCATGACCGCCATCAGCTGTCCGTTCTCGCCGTCGTGCAGAAGGACTGCGCCGAGGTGCGTGTCGAGCCCGCGGGCCGGGTTGTCGGGGAAAATACAGACCTCCTTCAGCCCGTAGCGCGGCACCTCACCCCCTCGGAAGGCGGGCATCAGTCCGAGGAAGCCGCTCGCCTCGGACGCGCGGACGATACTCCGCAACGGGTTGTGGACCTCACCCCGCGCCAGCGACGCCAGCGCCTGTTCCATCACCTCGATGCATTCGCGCATCGTCAGGAGTTGTTCGACTTCGTGCTCGTTCAGAATCAGCATTTTGCTCATTGAAGCGGAGCGTACAACCAATAGCGTTCGTCCGTCTTTTCGAACGGCTCGGGGGTGACGTGCAGCAGCCGGAAGCCGTGCGCGGCGGGGTCGGGCATCTCGACGTTGAAGAGCAGCAGCCATTCGCGTCCGCGAAACTGCTCGATGGACCGTCTCTCCGCCTCCGGATACGTCACGTTCAAGGCCCGTTCGAACGCGGTGTCCCACTTCATGTAGGTGCCGTACTCGCCGAGACCTGCGTACCAGAATTTCGTGCTGGGCAACCACGGGAGAACCGCCTCCGCCTGCGTGAGGTTGTGCGCCGCGATTGGAACGGCTTCGAGGCTCTGGCTTTGGATGAACGAC
>JAFAOU010000024.1 GCA_019247495.1 Acidobacteriota bacterium | reverse complement strand
CACGTTCACGGCGTTGTGACGGTTCGCTGCAACGTGGTATCATCCGTCAGCTTTCGAGCAACAACCTATCGAAAGCGGCCGATTCGGCCGCTTTTTTTGTTGTCAGGACATATGAGCGTTTTGCCCGAACGGGTTGAGAAGGAAATCGAGACCATCGCTTCTTCGGAAGGTCTTGAGCTCGTTCACATTGAGTACCGGAAGCAGGGTCATGGGTTCCTGCTCCGCATCGACATCGACAAAGAGGGTGGTGTGACGGTCGAGGACTGCGAGCTGGTTTCGCACCAGGTCAGTGCCTTTCTCGACGTCGACGATGTCGTTCCTGCGGAGTACGAGCTCCAGGTTTCTTCTCCCGGGCTGGATCGCAAGTTTTACAAGCTGTCGGATTACCAAAAGTTCCTCGGCCGCCTCGTCCGCGTCAGGACGACGAAGGCAATACGAGGACTTCATGTAATCGTCGGAAGACTCAAAGAATTCAACGGCGAAACGATCGTCGTCACGGATCCGGTGATGAAAAAGGATCCCGACTACGTCGTTCCGCTGGCAGATGTGAAGGAAACGCGGTTGGAAGTGGAGATCTGAGCACACACTATGTTTGACGAGAATCTCAGCAAAAATATCAAGGCGCTGGCGTACGAGAAGTCGATCGACGTCGAGCGTGTGTTCAAAGCGCTCGAGGATGCCCTCGCCACCGCTGCGCGCAAGTACTACAAAACCCGCGAGCCGATGGAAACCGTCATTGACCGCGTCAGCGGCGGCATGACGATGTACGTCATCAAAGACGTCGTCATTGACGAGAACGAGATCGAAGATCCGCAGGCGCAGTGGACGCTCGATCAGGCGAAGAAGATCGAGCCCGACGTCGAAGTCGGCGGCCGCATCCGCCTCAACTACATCACTAAAGAAGTGGTCGACGTCGTCAAGGACTCGAACACGCAGATCCGCACCTACGAAGCCCAGAAGATCGACTCCGAGGTCGAGCAGGGCGACGAAGTACACATCCCGCTGACGAAAGCTGCCGAAGACTTCGGCCGCATCGCCGCGCAGTCGGCCAAGCAGGTCCTGTATCAGAAGGTCCGAGAGGCCGAGCGCGAGAAGGTCTACAACGAATTTATCGGCAAGCTCGGCGAGCTCGAAAACGGCTACGTCAAGCGCTTCGAGCGCGGCGACATGATCATCGACCTCAATGGCAAGACCGAGGGGATCATCCCGCGCAGCCAGCAGTCGCGCGCGGAGCGCTACTCGCAGGGTGACCGCATCAAAGCCGTCATCGTCGACGTTCATACGCAGCCGAAAGGACCGCAGGTCGTCCTCTCGCGTACCGATCCGCGCCTGCTCATCAAGCTCTTCGAGATGGAAGTGCCGGAGATTTACGACGGCACCGTCGTCATCCGCGGCGCCGTCCGCGAGCCGGGCGAGCGCGCCAAGATCGCGGTCATGTCGCGCGAGCGCGACGTCGATCCGGTCGGCGCCTGCGTCGGCATGAAGGGTTCGCGCGTGCAGTCCATCATCCGCGAGCTGCGCGGCGAAAAGATCGACATCATCCCGTTCAATGAAGACATCGTCGTCTACGCGCAGAACTCGCTGGCTCCGGCCAAGATCACGCGCGTTTCCGTTACCAGCGACGAGCAGGCGCATCGTCCGCACCTCGACGTCATCGTCGACAACGACCAGCTCTCGCTCGCCATCGGCAAGCGCGGACTCAACGTGCGCCTCGCGGCGGAGTTGATCGGCGCGAAGATCGATATCAAGTCCGAGGAAGAGGTCAAAGGCGAAGTCGCCGACGCCCTCAGCGCCATGTTGCAGGAAGCGATGGCCGAGGCGCGGGCGGAGACCAATGTCCACGACATCGAAGAGATGCCCGAGGACTGGGCGAATACGCTCGAAGCCGCCGGCTACGACGATCTCGACTCCGTCATCAACGCCTCCGTCGACGATCTCATCGCCATCGAAGGTGTCGACGAAGAGATGGCCGAGCAGATGATCGAGATCGCGCGCAAGCACGAGCAGATCGACGAGACGCCGCCTGAAGGCGACGAAGAAGAGCAGGAGTATCAGGCCTCGGTCGACGGCGAGCAGGAAGAAGAATCCGAAGCCGGCGACGAGCCCGAAGAAGATTCTCAGCCCGCGGCCGAAGACGCCGAAGCACCCAAAGAGGCGCAAGTGAAGTAGTCGTTTCTCAGTTGCCGGGTTGCCAGGTTCCCGGCTGACGCAATTCGCAACCTGACACCCGAACCAAGGAGAGTCAATGGCGGCAGCAAAGTTCAAAGTGAGCGACATCGCGAAGAAGATGGGGAAGTCCGAGAAGGACGTCATCTTCCAGTTGCAGTCGCTCGGCGCCGAGATCACAGACCCGAATCAGGCTCTGGAGCCAGAGGTCATTCAGGCGCTCATCACCGGCAAGAAACTGACCATGCGCACGCGCAGCGTCATCATGCGCGAAGACAAGCCGCAGGTCGCCGCCAAGAAGGAAGCCGTCCGCCCGCCGCGCGCGATCGTCAAGCCGACGCCGCGTCCCAAACGCGAAGTGCCTGTCAACGAAGAACCGCAGGTCGCCGCGCCGCCGCCAACGGTCATCATTCCGGAGTTCGTCGAAGCCGTCGAAGCCGAAGAACGCGCCGCCAAAGAAGCGCCGCCGCCGGTTGTGCCCAAGCCGCGTCCCGCCGTCGTCGAAACAGCTCCGGAGCCCGTGCCCGATGCGCCCGTTCCGATGCCGCCGCCCCCGGCCGCGCCTCAGGCTCCCGCTCCAATGGCCGCCGGCGCCGCCGACATGCGCCGTCCGACCGGACCGACCGGTCCGCGCGCCCGCGCGCCGCAAAGTGCACGTCCCAACTACGCCGGCCAGCAGCCGGTTCCTTCACGTCCGACCTATGTCGGCGGACAGACCGCGCGTCCCGCGGGTCCGGGTACGTCGCGTCCGCCGATGGGCGGCACACGTCCCGCCGGCCCGGCTGGCGCTCGTCCACCCATGGGCACGCGCCCCTCGGGACCGGGAGCTCGCCCCGGCGGTCCGATGGGTACACGTCCCGCTGGCCCGGGCAATTTCCGGCCCGGCATCGGACGTCCCGGCGGCCCTGTTCCAGGCGCTCCGCCGCCACCTCCCGGCACGCTGCCGGGCGGCGCGATGGGACGCAGCAAGTCGCGGCGTCCGGACGGCAGTGAGGATGCTTCTCCGAAAAAGAAAACCACGGGCAAACGCGGCAAGAGCGAACGCCCGTCCGAAGTCGACAGCGAGTTGTTCACGAAAGGTCCGTTCTCCGGAACGCAGATCATCAACGACGACCTCGGCCCCGACATCCCGATGCCGGAGACGGACGAGGACGGCGCGCCGAAGATGCCGTCCAACCGCCGCGACGTGCGCAAGCAGGCCGCGCCGGTTTCGGGCAAGGTGCTGAACTTCACCCGTCCCACGAACAAGATTCCTCTCAGCGAAGGCGCGACCGTCAAAGAGCTCGCCGACAAACTGGGCATCAAAGCCAATGACCTCATGAAGCACTTGCTCATGAAGAAGGGCTTGATGCTCTCGATCAACCAGCCGCTGGGCGGTGATCTGGCCCTCGAAATCGCCAAAGACCTCGGCATCGACGCCGAGATCGTGTCGTTCGAAGAAGCAGTCGAGCTCGAGGCGATGGAGAAGACCGGCGCGACCGGCTCCACTCCGCGCGGACCGGTCATCACCGTCATGGGCCACGTCGATCACGGCAAGACCTCGCTCCTCGACGCAATCCGCGAAACGAACGTCGCTGGCGGTGAGGCCGGCGGCATCACGCAACACATCGGCGCCTATCACGTCGAGAAGCGCGGACGGAAGATCGTCTTCCTCGACACGCCCGGCCATGAAGCCTTCACGATGATGCGTGCCCGCGGCGCGAAGGTGACCGACATCGTCATCCTCGTCGTCGCCGCCGACGACGGCGTCATGCCGCAGACGAAGGAAGCCATCGATCACGCGCGCGCCGCCAAGGTGCCGATGATCGTGGCCATCAACAAGATCGACAAGCCGAACGCCAACGTCGAGCGCGTGCGCCGCGAGCTGGCCGAGAACGGTGTGCAGGTCGAGCAGTGGGGCGGCGAAGTCGTTTCCGTCGAAGTGTCGGCCACCAAGAAGACCGGCATCGACGACCTTCTCGACATGATTCTGCTCACCGCCGATCTCCTCGATCTCAAAGCATCTCCAGAGATCGGCGCGAAGGGCGTCGTGCTCGAAGCCAAGAAGGAAACCGGTCGCGGCATTGTCGCCACGGTGCTCGTGCAGGACGGCACGCTGAAGATCAGCGATGCCTTCTTCTCCGGCGCCACGTCCGGCCGCGTGCGTGCGATGACCGACGAGCGCGGAAGCCGGATCACCGAAGCTGGTCCGGCCACCCCCGTCCAGCTCACCGGATTCGACGACGTTCCGAATGCCGGCGACTCGCTGCAGGTCGTCGACGAACAGACCCAGGCCCGCATGATCGGCCAGATGCGCCAGGAAAAAGCGCGCGAAGCATCGCAGGGCAAGACCTCGCGCATGTCGCTCGATCAGCTCTTCCAGCGCATGCAATCGGGTACGGCCAAGGAGCTCAATCTCATCCTCAAGGCCGATGTGCAGGGCTCCGTCGAAGTCCTCGCCGACACGATGCGCAAGCTTTCCACCTCCGAGGTCAAGGTCAACGTCATCCACTCCTCGGTCGGCGCGATTTCGACGAACGACATCCTCCTCGCATCGGCATCCGACGCGATCGTGGTTGGCTTCAACGTCCGTCCCGAGCGTTCGGCCGGCGAGCTGGCGGAGAAGGAAGGCATCGACGTTCGCCTCTACACCGTCATCTACAACCTGGTCGACGAAATGAAGCTGGCCATGACCGGTCTGCTCGATCCGAAGTTCCAGGAAGTCTTCCAGGGCCGCGCCGAAGTGCGGAACACGTTCAAGGTGCCGAAGGCGGGCGTCATCGCCGGCTGCATGGTCACCGAGGGCTTGATTCCGCGCTCGGCAAGCGTGCGGCTGCTGCGCGACAATCGCGTCATCCTCGAAGGCAAAATCGCCTCGCTCCGCCACTTCAAGAACGACGTCGCCGAAGTCCGCCAGGGTTTCGAGTGCGGCATCGGCATCGAGAAGTTCCAGGACATCAAGCAGGGCGACATCATCGAAGCGTTCAAGGTGGAGCAGTTGGCTGCCGTGCTACAGGGATAAGGGGTTAGGGACGAGGGAATCGGTCTCGTCCCTACCTCATCTCCCTCGTCCCTGATTCACCATGATCGTTTCCGTCGCACTCTTCGAGATCTTCATCCCGCACGCGCAGTCATTGAAAGACAAGCGCATGGTGGTGCGGTCGCTCCGCGAGAAGTTGCGTCACCGCTTCGAGATCTCTGCGGGAGAAGTCGGCCTGCACGATCTCCATCAGCGCGCGCGAATGGCGGTGTCATTCGTATCAATCGACGATCCCGCCGCCGACGCGATGCTCGAACGAATCCTCACGTTCGTCGAAACGAACAGCGAGGGGACGCTCACAGGGTGGACGACGGAGAAACTCGACTTCGACGAGACAGTGGCGCTCGGTGTCCCGCACTTTTCGTAGCCTGCGGACGTAGCGCCGGCGGCCCGCCGGCTGGACCGCCAGCGGCCGCTGGCGCGTCCCGAGCATTGCCGCCGAGCCGGCGGCGGTCCAGCCGTCGAGCCGACGGCGCTACTCTGCGTCATCACGGCCGCGTGATCGCGCCGATCGTGATGTGCAACTCCACGTTGTCGCTCAGCACGCCCGGCACCGCGCCCCAGCGCGAGCCTAGTACGCCGAAGTCGCGGCGGTTGATCGTGAAGGTCGTCTCGAATCCGGCCATCTTGCCGATGCTCGCGATTTCGTGCACGCCGAGCGACGTCACCGGGAAGCGCACACTGCGCGTCGTGCCGTGAATGGTCAGGTTGCCGGTGACGAAGTTGTGGTCGACGGCGGTGCTGTGAAACTCGAGTGTCGGATAGCGGGCGGCATCGAGGAAGTCTTCGCCGATCACCGTCTGATCGCGTGCGCTGTTCTTCGTATCGAGGCTGGCCGTTTTCGCTACGACGTCGATCTGCGAGCCTTCCGGATGCGCTGGATCGTAAATCAGCGTGCCGTCGAAATCGCGGAAGATCCCTTCCTCCTTCAACACGCCCCACTTCACGATCGAAAAGCGGATGCTCGTGTAGACCGGCTTGACGTAGTAGCGCGTCGGCGACGCGCAGACGGGCAGCGCGAGAAGCGAGAGCAGGAGCATTGCGCGCTTCATTTGCCACCTGCGGTGCGGAAATCGCGCGTGCAATGCCATGCGCCGGCCGCGTCGCGGCTCACCGGCTGAATCGTCGCGAACGTACCGCCGGCGCCGTCTTTCGCGCGCATCGCCGGCGTGAGATTGCGGTCATCGGCAAACTCGAGGATTTCGAATTGTTCGTGGCGGCCGTCCTGAATGTGGATGTGAATGTGTGCCGGCGCGCCCCCTCCGGGATACGAGCCGGGCCGGATCGTGTCGATGCGATACGTCCCATCAGGCGCGGTCGCGAGGCGGCCGAACAGCCGTGCGGCAACTTTCGGATTCGGGGCATGCGCTCCCTCGGCGAGGTAGATGCCGCTGGCGTCCGTGTGATGCGCCTCGATGACTACGCCGCCGCGCGGCTTCCCGTCCGCGCCGTAGACGCGTCCCGTCACGACCAGCCGCTGTCCGGGTTCGTTCGGTCCCGCGATGACGATGTGGGAGGTAAGTCCGGGCGACGCCAACAGCGGGACCGAGAGAAGTGCCAGGAACTGCATTCGAATGATGGTTCGGATCATGATGTGTTCTCCTTCTTCAACTGGAGGACGGCATCTCGATGACCAGCGTTAACGCGTTAACACTTCGATCGCCGCGTACGTCTTCCCAACGCTGATGTCTGTTCGCACCGACGCCGATCTCGTTCGCGCCGCACAGTCTGGCGACGTCGCGTCGTTCGAACTGCTCTACGCCAAATATGTCCCCGTCGTGCACGCAATCCTCCTCGGACGCCTCCCGCCAGCCGACGCGGACGATGTCGCGCAGAACGTCTTCATCACGGCGTACACGAAGCTTCAATCGCTGCGCGAGCCGGCCGCGTTTGCGGGGTGGATCGCTCGCAGCGCGCGCAATGCCGCCGAGGATCATCGGAGAAAGATGAGCGACACGGTGGAGTTGGAGGACGCGTATGTCACGCACGAAACGCAACGCGACGATGCCGAAGCGGCACGGGC
Organism: Acidobacteriota bacterium; assembly: GCA_019247495.1. Classification (GTDB taxonomy): domain Bacteria; phylum Acidobacteriota; class Thermoanaerobaculia; order Gp7-AA8; family Gp7-AA8; genus JADGNZ01. The sequence continues at coordinate 2,443 of JAFAOU010000024.1, read as the reverse complement.
TCTCGATGCAATCCGCGCACTTCCGGCGGCGTATCGCGAGACGCTGATACTGCGCCTCGTGGAAGGAATGACCGGCCCCGAAATCTCCGCGCGCACCGGCCTTACGCCCGGCTCGGTGCGCGTGAACCTTCACCGCGGCATGCAGATGCTGCGCGGCGCCCTCGGCGGGAGCACTCCATGAACGACGACTATCTCTGGGACGGAAGCGGCGAGCCGGACGCCGAGGTGCAAAAGCTCGAGGGGCTGCTTGGACGCTATCGCTCCGCCGCGCCGATGCCCGATTTCAAACGCGTCGCGGTGATTCGTCGCCGACCGCGCTGGCCGTTCGCCGTCGCTGCCGCGTCGATCGTCTGCGCGATCCTCGGCGCAATTCGTTTCTACACACCGGCGAACCGCTGGCGCGCGACCGACGAATCCGGCGTCGCTGATGTGCCGCACGCAATTCTGCGCGCCGGCGACGTCGTGCGAACCGAACGCGGATCGGTGCGCCTGCAGTCTCCTGCCGTCGGCACGATCGACCTCGGTGCGAATACGACGGTGCGCCTCATCGAAAACCGCAGCAAACGTCATCGCCTCGCACTCGCGGCGGGAACGATCCACGCGAAGACGACGTCGCCGCCCGGCGTATTCGTAATCGATACGCCAAAAGCGCGGGCGATCGACCTCGGCTGCGAATACACGTTGACGATCACGCCCGGAGGCGGGGGAGAACTGCACGTGATCGCGGGATGGGTCGATCTCACGCATGGGTATGAGCAGTCGCTCGTGCCGCAAGGTGCGTCGGCGATGATCACGTCCGATGGCGCATTGAGCGTGCCGGTCTTCGATGACGCGACGCCGGCATTCCACGCGGCGGTGCGCGATCACGATGTGTCCACGATCGTCGCGCATGCGCGCATGCGCGACGCGTTCACGCTGCTCAATCTCTTCTGTCTCGCCACGCCCGACGAACGGATGCTGCTCTACGACCGTTTGAATCAACTCGTCCCCGCGCCGGCGTCGATCACGCGTGAAAGCGTTCGGTACTGGGCGCCGTCATCAACAGAACTCTGGTGGACGCCAGTGCTGCGCGCCAGCGGCATCAACGCGCTGAAGAAAAAGAAGGGCGCGCTCCAAGGCTTATGAGCCTCTGTGCTCTCTGTGTCTCTGTGGTTGAATGGCTGCATGCGCAAAACCCGCAGAACTTCCCGCGTTGGCGAATCGGTGCGCGACGCCCTCGTCGACGTCTTCCGCCACGAGATCAAGGACCTCGACCTCGCGCTCCTGTCGATCACCGGCGTCGAGGTAAGTCCCGACATGCACTTCGCGCGCGTCTTCGTCAGCGGTCTCGATGAGAAGCAGACCAAAGACACCGTGCGCGAGCTGCAGCAGCGCAAAGGTTTTATCCGCTCCCAACTCGGCAAACGCGTCCGCCTTCGTTCCACGCCCGAGCTCGACTTCAAATTCGACGAGACCGCGATGCGCGCCGGCCGCATCGAGGACGTCCTGGCCGAGATCAACAAAGAGCCGAAGAGCGACGACGAGTAATCAGCGGCGAACGAAGACCGTCTTGCGGTAGTAATCCAACTCCGCGATCGACTCTTCGATGTCCGTCAGCGCGCGGTGCTCATCCTTCTTCTTCGGCGACTCGTATTTCCCGCCGTACCACTGCGACACGAGCGTCTTGATCGAGCTGACGTCGACGATGCGATAGTGCAGGAAGGCGTCGAGCGACGGCATGTACTTCGCGAGGAACCGTTTGTCCTGCCCGATCGAGTTGCCGCACAGCGGCGCCGTGCGCACGTAGCAATACCGTCGAACGAAATTCAGCGTCTGCTTCTCCGCCTCGGCGGTCGTGACACCTTCCTCGTGCACGCGATCGAGCAGTCCGCTGCCGCCATGCGTCCGCCGGCACCAGGCATCCATCATGTCCAGCTTCGACTTCGGATGACGGATGGCCAGCACCGGCCCGCGGGCGATGATCTCCAGGTCGTAGTTGGTGATGATCGTGGCGATCTCGAGCAAGACATGCTTCTCCGGATCGAGGCCCGTCATCTCGCAGTCCATCCACACCAGATACTTTTTGCTCCGTGCCGGTTTCGCCATCGCCGCATTCTAGCCGCCGAATACCGGCGGCGTAGCCGTCGCAAGAACCGTGGCCCACGCCTTCAGTCAAATGGTCTTAACTTAAGCGCGCAATGGAGCGCTGGCGTCCTCGCCGGCTGGCCCGGCTGCGTCCTCGCTGCCGAACCGGCAAACCCTCAGATCTCGCTGGTAACACGACGCTTCAAGCCTCCCATTCGGCGGCGGGGACGCCGCCGGGCCAGATGAGATGAGAAGGCCAACCTCCCGCGCAGTCGCACAATGTGCGCTGCAAAGGTGAACGTGCTCGAGGCACAGAAAGGAGATTGGCCGTGAAGAAGTCTACCAAAGCAGCTCGTCGGGAGATGAAGATCGATTGGGA
>JAFAOU010000052.1 GCA_019247495.1 Acidobacteriota bacterium | reverse complement strand
TCCCAATCGATCTTCATCTCCCGACGAGCTGCTTTGGTAGACTTCTTCACGGCCAATCTCCTTTCTGTGCCTCGAGCACGTTCACCTTTGCAGCGCACATTGTGCGACTGCGCGGGAGGTTGGCCTTCTCATCTCATCTGGCCCGGCTGCGTCTCGCTGCCGAGCCGCCAAACCCTCAAATTTCGCTGATAACGAGACACCCGCGCAAGCCTCCCATTCGGCGGCGAGGACGCGCGCCGGGCCAGCCGGCGAGGACGCCAGCGTTCCGTCTGCGAAGACCATCGCCTAGGGAATCCGATCCAGATACCTTGCCTCTTCCACATCCGCGGTATCGCGGATGCGCTTCAGCGCGGCCTCCGACATCGGCGAGTCGACGTCGATCTGCATGAATGCATCTTTGCCGCGCTGCTTTCGCGAGCACGACAGCGACGCGATGTTGATCCCCTCCTCGGCGATGATTCCCGTCACCTCGGAGATCATGCCGGCGCGGTCGCGGTAGAAGAGCAGCAGCGTCGGCGAGTCACCTTTGAAACGCGTCTGGAAGCCGTTGATTTTGAAGACTTCGATCACCCCGCCGCCGATCGACGAGCCGCTGATCTCCGCCTGGCGCGACTTCCCGCGGATCTCGATGCGCACCGTGTTCGGATGCACATCGCCGAGGTCCTCCTCGGAGAAGATGACGTCGACGCCCATCTGCTCGGCGATACGGATGGCCTCGGGGATACGCGGGTCGTCGACATTGAGTCCGATCGAGCCGCCGACGAGCGCGAAGTCGGAGCCGTGACCGCGATACGTCGCCGCCAGCGGCGGATGAAGAAAAAAGTGAACGGCGACCGGATCTTCGTCGAGGATTTCGCGCGCCACACGCCCGAGCCGTGCCGTGCCGGCGGTGTGCGAGCTGGACGGTCCGACCATCACCGGCCCCATCACATCAAGAATCGAGACTGTGCGGTCATGTCGGATCGGCATGGTTTACGTACGGCGCAAAATTTCCCGGCGTTCCGTTGTTGGGCGCAACGACATCCGTTACACTGAAACGCTCGCGATGACGTCCAAGCCTATCATCCTCGTCGTTGATGACGACCTTCCGATTCTTTTGTTGATGCGCAATCTCCTCCGCGAATTCGGCTTCGAAGCCGTGACTGCCGAGAGTGGCGCCGAGGCGTTGCGCGAAGTGCGCCAGCGCAAGCCGTCCGTCGTGCTCATCGATAAGAACATGCCCGGCATGAGCGGCGAAGACGTCATCCGCGCCCTGCGTGCCGAGCCGGGCCTCGACGGACTGCCGATCCTGATCCTCAGCGGCGAACCGGTCCCGAGATCCGACCTGCAGGCCCTCGGTGCCGACGGTGCGGTCCTCAAGCCGTTCGATATCCGCGAGCTGATCGCGCAGTTGCGCTCGTTCGCCCCCGCGGAACAGACGGCGTAGTCGGACGCGGCTGTCATCCTGAGCCGCCGAAGCGACAGAGGCGAAGCCGGCGTCGCGGAGGACGGTCGAAGGACCCCCCCACTGCTAACCCGGATCGGGCGGTGGCTTTCCAAAGTACGCCGCATGTGAGGAACCGCCACGCGACCCGGGTTAACAGGCGGGGGGTCCTTCGACCGTCCTGCGCGACTGCGCGCTTCGCGCTACGTCGCTTCGGCGGCTCAGGATGACAGTATTTGCTAAAGTGCGCGACCTATGACCGACATCAATATCGACCAGCTCGTGCACACTGCCGTCTTCGGAGATGGCGATGCGAAAGCCGAAGCGCGCAGGACGATTCACTTGGCTGCGCGGCAACGCGGCGCGGTCTCGTCGTCGATCTATCCGCTCTATATGGCCTTCGGACGGAACGAGATCGAGCGCGCCTTCACTGTTCCCGCGTTCAACATCCGCGCCCTGACCTACGACGCCGCCCGCGCGCTGTTCCGCGTGGCGATGAAGCACGACGTCGGCGCCTTCATCTTCGAGATCGCGCGCTCAGAGATCGGCTACACGGAGCAGCGTCCGGGCGAATACGCCGCATGTGTTCTCGCCGCCGCGATTCGCGAGGGATTCAAAGGTCCTGTCTTCATCCAGGGCGATCACTTCCAGGCCAGCGCGAAAAAGTGGGCGACTGAGGAAGGGCAAAAAGCGGAGATGAAAGCGCTCGAGTCGCTCATCGACGAAGCGCTGGCCGCCGAGTTCTACAACATCGACATCGACACCTCCACGCTCGTCGACCTCGACTTCCCCACGCGCGACGAACAGCAGCGCGCGAACTATGAAGGCACCGCGCACCTGACGAAGTACATCCGCGAGCGCGAGCCGAACGGGATCACGGTCTCCGTCGGCGGCGAGATCGGCGAAGTCGGCAAGTACAACACGCATCCCGAGGAAGTCCGCGCGTACGCCGACGGCCTCAAACGACTTCTCGGCGGCATCACCGGCATCAGCAAAATCTCCGTGCAGACCGGCACCTCGCACGGCGGCGTCCCGCTTGCCGACGGCAGCATCGCTCAGGCGAAGATCGATTTCGAAGTGCTGCGCGAAACCACGCACATCTGCCGCGAGGAGTACGGCATGGCGGGCGCCGTTCAGCACGGCGCATCTACGCTGCCCGAGTCAGTCTTCAACAAGTTCCCCGAAGCCGAGGCGGTCGAGATCCATCTGGCCACCGGATTCCAGAACATGATCCTCGACGCCCCGACGCTGCCGCAGGACATCAAAGACGGCATCCGCGATTACTGTTTCGAGCACTGCCTCGACGAACGCAAGCCGGAACAGACTGACGAACAGTTCGTCTACACGACCCGCAAAAAAGCGCTCGGCCCATTCAAGCGCCGCATGTGGGAAATGGACGACGCCAACAAAGGCCCGATCATCGACGAGTTGGAAGCCAAGTTCGCCTTCCTGATGGAAAAGCTCGGCGTGCACAACACGAAGGACATCGTGGCCCGCTACGTCAAGGCGACGTCGACAGATTTGCCCGAGTACGCCGCCGCGTCAGCGGAGCTGACTGCAGCCGCGGTCGTCGACGCGAACGAAGGGGAGTAGGACATATCTCATCGGCCGCCGGCAGCGTAGCCGCCGGAAGAACCGTAGCCCCCAGCTTTGAGCTGGGGGTTTTCTGATTGCGCGGTTTCGTGAGCCCGTTTTGACGGGCGAAAGAAAGCTTCTCTCGCCCCAAGGCGGGCTCACGATCCGACCCAACGGTGAACCGGCAATGTCCTTTACTTAAGCGCGCGATGGAGCGCTGGCGTCCTCGCTGGCTGGCCCGGCTGCGTCCTCGCTTCCGAACCGGCAAACCCTCAGATCTCGCTGGTAACACGACGCTTGCGAGCCTCCCATTCGGCGGCGGGGACGCCGCCGGGCCAGCCGGCGAGGACGCCAGCGCTCCGACCGCGAACGCCGATGAACCGGTGGGCTACGGTTCTCCTGCCGGCTTCCGCCGGCGCTGGTAGCCGAACTCCAGCCGGAAATCGAAACCTTACATCGTCGCTTGCGATCGCGTCTGCGCATCGCCGAGCACCGCCCGCACCGGCACCTTCCTTCGCTCTGACTCGATCCGGTTCCGTCCCCTCGCTTTTGCGCGGTAGAGGGCCTGGTCGGCGGCGTTGAAGAACTCCTGCGGGGTGGTCACGAGCGAATGCGGCACATTCGCGACGCCGATGCTCACCGTCACGTGGTGCGTGGCGGCCTCGGTGCGGATGGTCGCGCTCTGGATCGTGGAGCGGATCTTCTCCGCGAAGTGCAGCGCTTCGAAGAGCGACGTTTCCGGAAGCAGCACGGCGAACTCCTCGCCGCCGATGCGCGCGACGAAATCGCTGCGGCGCGTTCCGTGATCGAGGATCTGCGCGATGCCGCGCAGGACGCCGTCGCCCGCCGCGTGGCCGAACTGATCGTTGATCGATTTGAAGTAGTCGAGATCGATGATGGCCATCGACAGCGGCCGCTCGTAACGGCGCGCCTGCTCGAAGCGCGACGCGAACTCCTGATCGAACGACCGGCGATTGCGCAGCGAAGTCAGCGAGTCGGTCAGCGACAACGCTTCATAACGCCGGCTGCTGGCAAGCAACGCTTTCTGCAGTTCCACGATGCGCATTCCGGCACGGATGCGCGCCAGCAGCTCGTCGATCTGGAAGGGCTTGGTAACGTAATCGTCGACGCCCGATTCGAATCCTTCGATCTTGGCCTCGGCGGTCGCCTCCCCGGTGAGCATGAGGATGTAGCTGTGCGGCTGCGTGGCGCGGATCGTCGCGCAGAGGCTGGCGCCATCGCCGTCCGGCAGCCGCCGATCGAGAATGACCAACCCCCAATCGCCCGCCTGCAGCCGCCGCTTCGCCTCGGCAAGCGTTCCTGCGCTGGACATCTCGTAACCGTTTCGCACGAGGCAGGTGCGCAGAAGCGACAGAGCATTGAGGTCGTCCTCGACGACCAGGATGGATGGGCGAAACGTTTCGTCTATGCAGTCAATCGTCATCATTCAACGGTGCACGCGGCCGGTGAGACAAGACTCACGCATGAGGTACGTCGTGGGGATGCTGGGGACTGCGGTTGACGTCGCGGATGGCGACGATCGCTTGCTGAGCGTTGCGATGATTAACTGCAAATAAGTGTCGTCGATTCCCTACAAGGTGTCCTGAAAGCAGGGCCATCACTCATCGTCTTCATGTCTCCAGCGAAAGAGGTTTTGCCTACAGAAGGCGGTCGGCGACAAGCGGACAAGACGCCGCAGACAGCCGCTCCGCCGAACACCCACAACCTGGCGGCGGGCTCGAAGATCGATGGTGTTGGTCCCGGTCCCGCGGACAGCATGCCGTAGCTGAGGACGCCGCCATGCGCGATCGTAGAAGCAGCGCTCATCCTCTTCCCACTTCTAGTGGGGATCGCGCTGCAGTTTGCGGGGGTTTGATCGCGCGTTCGTGGCGTCGAAGACGTCCGAAACCATTTGCAATAGGTCTTTTTACTTTTGCGAAAAGTGTCGGTGTCATTTAAAGATGTCAGAAAGCCTTTTCGAATAGGTCCGGGGACTTTTGCGAAAAGGTCTGGACCATTTGCGATAGGTGTTTTGACCTTTGGCAAATGTCCGGGGAGTTTTCGAAAAAGGGATTTGTCCTCTTCGATCTATGCCGGGACCATTTCGAAAAGGTCAAAAGCCTTTTTCGAATACTCCGGGAGTCATTCGCAGATGTCGCGGAGGCACGTGGATGTGTGGCAGACTCCCGTCCCATTTCGAGGAGGAAGATCAATGGCTGACAAGAAGATCATCGCGGTGGTTGGGGCGACGGGAGCGCAGGGCGGCGGGCTGGTGCGGGCGATCACGTCCGATCCTGACGGGCCGTTCATCGCGAGGGCGATTACACGCGACGTCAACTCGGACAAAGCGCGCGCGCTTGCGGCGCTGGGCGCCGAGGTCGTGGCGGGGGATGTCGATGACGCGGCCAGTTTGCGGAGGGCGTTCGACGGCGCGTACGGCGCGTATTGCGTCACCTTCTTCTGGGATCATTTCTCGCCGGAGAAAGAGCTGGCGCAGGCGAGGGCGATGGCCGAGGCGGCGCGGGATGCGGGGGTGAAGCACGTAGTCTGGTCGACGCTCGAGGACACGCGGAGGTGGGTGCCGCTCAGCGACGATCGCATGCCGACGCTGATGGGGAAATACAAGGTCCCGCACTTCGATGCGAAGGGGGAGGCGGATCAGATCTTCACCGACCTCGGCGTGCCGACGACGTTCCTGGCGACGTCGTTCTACTGGGACAACTTCATCGGTTTCGGCATGGGGCCGACGCGCGGCGCGGACGGTAAGCTCGCCATCACGCTGCCGATCGGCGACGCGAAGCTGCCGGGCATCGCGGCGGAGGACATCGGCCGCAGCGCGTACGGGATTTTCAAGAAGGGGACGGAGCTGATCGGCAAGCGCGTCGGCATCGCCGGCGAACACCTATCAGGATCCGAGATGGCCGCGGCGTTTTCCAACCTCCTCGGCGAAGAGGTGCGCTACAACGCGGTCGAGCCGAGCGTGTATCGCGGATTCGGATTCCCCGGCGCCGACGACCTCGGGAACATGTTCCAGTTCAAGCGCGACTTCGAGCAGGACTTCCGCGCCGCGCGGCCGGTAGAGGAAACGCGCGCGCTGAATCCGCAGCTGATGAGTTTCAGCGACTGGCTGGCGGCAAATCGTGAGCGAATCGCGAAGAGTTAATCCGCAGAGCTTCCGCTCGATCCCAACGGTCGGCGAAAGGATTCGGGAGCGGCAGGATTTCGCAGCATCGTTGACACGCACCGGCTGCGCGCCTATCCTCGCGCCTCACATGAATCACACGGCCCCGCGCTACGCGTATTACTACGGCTACTTCACGTAAGCGTGGGCACATTGCGCCCCGCGAGAAGGGGCGCCGACCGTTAGTCGATCCGAACCTCTTCCCGCGCGGGAAGAGGTTTTTTGTTATGGATCGAAACGACGCAGAAATCGAGCTGTCCCGCTTACGCGATGCCATCGACCGCGTCGATGAAGTCATCGTGCGATTGCTCAATCAACGTGCAAAGTACGCGATCGAGATCGGCGAGGTGAAACCGATCCTCGGTCTGCCGGTCTACGCGCCCGAGCGAGAAAAACAGGTGCTGCAGCACGTCGAGCGAACGTCGAACGGCCCGCTCGATCCCGCCACCATGCGCCGTCTGTTCGAACGAATCATCGATGAGTCGAGGCGCGTAGAACGGGAGTCGGGTGTCGGGAGTCGGAGCGGCTAACCAGCGAGTAGCGTCTCATCTCCGACACCCGACACCGACACCCAAGGAGAACCTATGGTCATCGTCATGCAGAAGAACGCCTCGGACACAGACATCGAACACGTGGTGGCCGTACTGAGCGAGCGCGGTTTCGACGTGCATCGCTCCACCGGTTCCGATCAGACGGTGCTCGGCGTGGTAGGCGACGTGGCCAGCGTCGATCCGCGCGAGTTCGAAGTGCTCAGCGGCGTGCAGGAGGCGGTGCGCGTCAGCGAGCCGTACAAACTCTCCAGCCGCTCGTTCCGGCGCTCGAAGACGATCGTGAAAGCGCGCGGGATCGAGATCGGCGGCAGCGACGTCGTGATCATGGCCGGCCCGTGCACGATCGAAAACGAGCGGCAACTCTTCGAGACGGCGAAGCGCGTCGCGCGAGCTGGCGCGCGCATTCTGCGCGGCGGCGCGTACAAGCCGCGCACGTCGCCGTACGCGTTCCAGGGGATGGGTATCGAAGGCCTGAAACTGCTTCGCGCCGCGGGCGACGAAAACAACATGGCCACGATTTCTGAAGTCATGGAGATCGGGCAGATCGAATCGATGCTGGAGTATGTGGACATCCTGCAGGTCGGCGCGCGCAACATGCAGAACTACAACCTGCTGTCCGCGCTCGGCCAGATCCGCAAACCGATTCTGCTGAAGCGCGGGATGTCCGCCACGATCCAGGAGTGGCTGCTGGCCTCGGAGTACATCCTCTCCGGCGGTAACTACGACGTGATCCTCTGCGAGCGCGGCATCCGCACGTTCGAAACGTACACGCGCAACACGCTCGACATCTCCGCCATCCCGGTCATCAACAAACTCTCGCACCTGCCGATCATCGCCGACCCATCGCACGCCGTCGGGCGCCGCGACAAGGTCATGCCGCTGGCGCGTGCGATCGTCGCCGCCGGCGCGGACGGCGTGCTGATCGAGGTGCATCACGAGCCGGAGAAGGCCGTGTGCGACGGCCCGCAGTCGCTGTATCCGGATCAATTCGCGCGGCTGATGGACGAGCTCCGGATCATCGTTCCCGCGGTGGGCAGGACGTTGTGATGGTAGGGGAATAGCACGGCGGCGGCTGTTCGCTCGAGCAACTCACCAATTGAGCGACCCCGACACGGCCGTGCGGGGTCACTCAGCCGGATCACTATTACAAGGTGGTCGCGAGACTTGCCGTTCCGTTACCGAGACCGGGCAATGTATTTTGCCAAAGCTGATCGAGGTTGAGCGACAACCCGTAGGTGGTGCCTTGGACCGACGCGATCAACATGCCATTCTCGAACCCCGGGAGCATGAGCAGCGTCACCTGACCGGTGCCGGACGGTGACGACCACGGCTGCGCCGGATTTGGGGCGATTGCGAGCGTACTGGGGATCAGCGGAATGACTTGCGAGTTGAAGGCGACGTAGAGGTATTGCGCCTGACTATCGGTGGCCGGCGGTCCAAGTGCGATCGAAGCGACGCCGCTACCCTTGCCGGTCAGGGTGTTGGCCTTGAGCAGCTTGCCGGTCTTATCGATCGAGTACGCGTAGCCGTCGACGCAAACGTACAGTACTTGCGCTACGGGGTCGTACACCATCGCCGGCGTGCCAGTCCCCGAGCTCGCCGTCCAAGTCCAAATCGTATCTCCGTTGACGCTGTTGCTTGGATTTAATCCGACGACATTGCCGTTAAGGCCGACGAACGTCAGATTATTTGGCAGGGTGACCATACTTTCTTCTCCTCTCTCGTCGGAACCGCGTGGATTCGCGCCTCCGTTAGAAAGGAGATCCACCATTCCACCGTTTCCACACCTCCAAAGATGGAACTCAACGGCGGCGCGTAAGCGCAGTCCTCGCGGCGGTGGCGCGAGAGGGGACTTGCCGCCGAGCCGGCGGCGGTCCAGCCAGCGAGCCGCTGGCGCTACGAGGGCTACGAGCGCGGCTACAATCCGCCGCCATGAAACGGATCGTCATCCTCGCACTTTTCGCCGCGACGTCTGCGTCCGCTGCGCCTCCGCCGCTGGATGCGAAGACGAAGCAACTCGCCTTCGATATTTACAAGCAGCTCATCGAGATCAACACCACGAGCTCCATCGGCAACAACACCACTGCCGCCGAGGCGATGGCGGTGCGGTTGAAGGCGGCGGGATTTCCGGCGGCGGATGTTCAGGTCCTCGTGCCGGCGAATTCGAAGAAAGGCAACCTCGTGGCGCGCCTTCACGGGACGGGGAAAGAGAAGCCGCTGCTCCTGCTCGCGCACCTCGACGTCGTCGAAGCGAAGCACGAGGACTGGTCGATGGATCCGTTCGTCCTCACCGAGCAGGATGGCTACTACTACGGCCGCGGGACGAGCGATGACAAGGCGATGGCCTCGATCTGGATCGCCACGCTCATTCGTTTCAAGCAGGAGGGCTTCGTTCCCAATCGCGACATCATCGTCGCCCTCACCTCGGACGAGGAGACCGGCGGCGAGTTCAACGGCGTTAGCTGGCTTCTACAGGAACATCGTCCGCAGATCGACGCCGCATTCGCGCTGAACGAAGGCGGCTCGGGACGGTTGAAGGATGGCCGGCGTCTGTACAACGGCGTCGGCGCCAGCGAGAAGGTCTACGTCACGTTCGGCCTCACGACGCACAACAAAGGCGGTCACAGTTCCGCGCCGCGCAAGGACAACGCGATCTATCAACTCGCGAATGGACTTGTGCGTCTCGAGAAGTACGAGTTTCCGGTCGTGCTCAACGAAGTGACGCGCACCTACTTTGAGCGGATGTCGAAGATCGAAGAGGGGCAGACGGCGGCGGACATGAAAGCCATCACGACCGGTGATGCCGCCGCGGCGGCGCGGCTCTCGGAAACGCCGGCGTACAACAACCAGTTGCGCACGACGTGTGTGGCCACGCGCCTCGAAGGCGGACACGCCGACAACGCGCTGCCGCAGATGGCCAAGGCAACCGTCAACTGCCGCGTGCTGCCGGGCGAATCCGCGGACGCGGTCCGCGACACGATCGCGAAAGTTCTCAACGATCCGGGGATCGAGATCAGCTGGATCGACAAGCCGAAGCCGAGCGCGCCCTCGCCGCTGACGCCCGCGGTGATGAAGCCGATCGCGGACGTCACGAACGAGTTCTGGCCCGGTACGCCGGTGATGCCGCTCATGGCCGCCGGCGCCAGCGACGGGCTGTACCTGCGCAACGCCGGCATTCCGACGTACGGCGTCTCCGGGCTCTTCGGCGAATTGACCGACAGCCGCGCGCACGGCAAGGACGAACGCGTGCGCATCGATTCGTTTTACGACAGTGTGCAATTCCTCTACGTGCTCGTGAAGCGGCTGGCGTCGTGAAGCAGCGCCTTGTATTCGCGGCGTGCCTGATTCTCGCTGCATGCGGCGGCAATGCCCCCGCGCCGGCACCGGCTCCTGAGCCGCCGCGGCCGGCCGCGCCCGCGCCTGCTCCGGCCTCGGCCGAGGAGCACGCGACGGGAACGGTGCTCGTCAACGTCAGCACGCTCAACATCCGCGGCGACGCCTCGACCTCGTCTGAAGTCGTCGGACACGCGCGGCGGGGCGAGCGGCTGACCGTCGTTGGTGACTCCGGTTCCTGGCTGCGCGTGAAGCTGAACGACGGCACGACCGGATGGGTAGCGTCGCAACTCGTCGTTCGCGAAGGCGCGGCGGCACGGCCGCGGCGTGGCGGCTGTCAGCCGGACAGCAACTATTCGTTCATCAGCGCGCCGAAGCCGTCATTCTCCGAGAAGGGGCCGCACGGAATGGTCGTCATCGAAGCGAGCGTCGACCCGCGAGGAATCGTGACGTCGACGCGCGTCGTCTCCAACGACACGAAAGACGATTCTCTCGCAGCGACCGCCGAGCGCGAAGTGCGCAACGCCAGGTTTGCGCCGCCGATCCGCAACTGCGCACCGAGGGCGTTCGTCTTCACGTACAAACGCGCGTTCTGAAAGGTCGGAGGAAATCGCCGACGCGAAGGAACCTAGCGCGGGGCTGGGCCCGCAGTTTCGGAAGTAGCAGTTCGATATCCGCGACCTCGCAAGGCCATTCGGAAGCGTGAGTCTTACGACTCGTTTTTCGACGCCGGATGGCGTCTCGCACGGTAGCCGGTGGTCGCGCGCGAAGCGCGAGACCACCGGAATCACGAACACGCCCCGTTTTCCGACCGCGGTAGCGGTCGCGGAGGGAATTCACGCCGCTTGGTATTTGATCCGCGACGCCCTCCGGGGTCGGTCCCTCTACCGCGGACGTTGACCGGTGGTCTCCCGCTTCGCGCGCGACCACCGGCTACCCTCCGTGTCGCCATCCGGCGACGGTCCCGCGGTAGTCAACCTCTAGCGTCCGAACGTACAGCCTTTTCGAAAGCAAAAAAAAGCCGCGGCCGGAAATCCGGCCGCGGCTTGCGGAGAATGCTGCGAGTAACTGCTAGTGGGCTACGGCGTGCCCGCGAGACTGGCCAACCGTCACGGTGACGGTTCCGTGGGCGGCGTTGCCGCTGAAATCAGTGGTCTCGATCGTGATCGTGTAGATCCGATCGGTTCCTCCGGCACGTTCGGCGCGGATATTTGCGGTGAGCGGTCCGGTGATCTGCCAATCCGGCGAGGTGTTGCCGTCGCCGTTTCCGTTGATCGCTTCATTGGAGGTGATCGAAATGATGTGTGAGGTCGGATGCGGATCGACGAGATCCGATGCGATCACGGTGACCGTCACCGCGACCATCTTGTGATTCGGCGGCCACAGGCTGCTCGGATTGGCCGTGATCGAGACGATGGTCGGCGGCGTCGTGTCGCGCACGGTAACCGTGAACGAGCCATGCGCGGTGTTGTTGTGCGTGTCCGTCGCGGTGCACTGCACGGTCGTCGTTCCGAGCGGGAACGTCGAACCCGAGGCGTGATCGCAGCTCACGGGACGCGAACCATCGACGAGATCGTTCGCGGTCGCGCTGTAGCTCACGGCGGCGCCGCTCGGTCCAGTCGCTTCGGCGGTGATGTTGGCCGGCAGCGAAAGCGCAGGCGGCGTCGTGTCGACGACGGTCACGGTGAAACTGCCGCTGGTCGTACCGGTCGACGCGGTCGCCGTGCAGTTGACGGTCGTGGTGCCGAGCGCGAATGTCGAGCCGGATGCAGGCGTGCACGCGACCGTGGCGTTGTCGGTCGCGGTCACCGTGTACGAAACAGCCGCGCCGGCGCTGCTGGTCGCTTCGGCGGTGATCGGCGACGGCAACGTGAGCACCGGACCGTTCGACACCGTGACGTTGAACGAGCCGAAGCCGGCGTTCCCCTGTGAATCGTAGGCAACGCAATTCACGGTAGTCGTGCCGAGGTCGAATGTTGCGCCGGAGTGCGGAGAACATGTCACCGTCACGGGTCCGTCGATGACGTCGTTCGCCGAGGCGGTGAATGTAACGACCGGATTGCCCGTGATGATGTCCGCCGGCACCGTCACCACAGGACTTCCGCCATCGAAGACGAAGACCGAGAAGCTGCCCGAGGCGCTTCCGAAGCTGTCGGTCGCCGTGCAGTGAACGATCGTTTCGCCAATCGGATAGAGATCGCCCGAATTGTGATCGCAGTTGATGACCGGCGCCGGGTCGACGAAACTGATGCCGCCCACGAAGAAGGTGACGTTTGCACCCGACGCGCTGGTGGCCTCGGCGAAGACGCTCTCCGGGATCGAGAGCAACGGATTCTGTTGGATTGGCCGGGCGATGACGTCGTAGTACACAGGACCGATGGAGCGATCGCCCGTGTCATCGTGCGCAATGACCGTCACGGAGTAGTGGCCCTCGACGAACAACGTTTCATCGGGGATAGCGACGTAGATCGTGTCGTTCATCGTGGCCGGCGTACGGAAGCCGCCGCTGATGTCGCGCGTGAACGTTCCGGCGGGACCATCAAAGACGAGCTGCGTACTCAAAAAAATGTTGGAGGAATCGGGGTCGCCGTAGAAATCCCCGAACAGATCGACTCCGTAGATCGTCGCATTCTGCTCGAACTCGAACGAGTAATAAGACGTTGGTCCAAACGAGCTGATTTGCGCGAATGCGGTGGGAACGAGGACGAAAAGACACAGCAAGCCGAACGCTGCACGTTTCATGACGGACCTCCATTTTTTCGGACGGGGAATTATGCGCTCCCTCCGGCACCGATGTACAGCAACGGTTGAAATGAAAGTTATTCGTAACGGAGCGCTTCGATCGGATGGAGGGAGGCCGCTTTCCAGGCCGGATACGAACCGAAGCCGATGCCGATCGCGGAGCAGACGACGAGGCCTGTGATCGCCCAGAACCAGGGAAAGACCATGTTCATGCTGAAGGCCAGCGCGATGCCGTTGCCGCCCAGAACGCCGGTCACGATTCCGGCCAGTCCGCCGAGCTCGGAGAGGAGCACGGCCTCGATCAGAAACTGTTTGATGATGTCGTACTTGCGCGCGCCGATCGCTTTGCGCACACCGATCTCGCGCGTTCGCTCGGTGACGCTGACCAGCATGATGTTCATGATTCCGATGCCGGCGGCCAGCAAGGCGATGACGCTCACCACGAACGCGCCCGCGCGGACGGTGTCCGCCACCTGCGCGAATGCCGTGACCAGCGTGTCGTTCGAATAGATCTCGAAATCGTTGTCCTGCCCCAGCTTTAGTCCGCGGGCGCTGCGCATCGCGCCGATGGCCTTATCCAACGTGTCGTTGTAGGTCGCTTGCGACGTCGACTGGATGGCCAGGTTGATCGTGCGGTGCTCGTGGCCGAAGTCGGAGAAGAACTTCGTGATCGGAACGAGCACGAGCTCGTCCTGCGAGTTCCCGAACGAGGAGCCTTTTTCATCGAGCACGCCGATGATCGTGTACGGCTTCGAGTTGACCTTGATCGTTTTGCCGAGCGCGGTCTGGCTGGGGAAGAGCTTTTTCTGGATCGATGCGCCGACGACGGTCACGGGCCGCCCGAGGTCGACGTCGTCGGGCGAGATGTTGCGGCCGTAGGCGATCGTGTAGCTGTTCGCAGCGAGGAAGAATTCGTTCGTCCCCACCAGAGTGCGTCCTTGCAGCGTCACGTTGCCGTAGCTCACCGGCTTGCCGCCGTCGAAGCATTTCAGCGCGATGGCCGAGGCTTGTCCTTCCATCAACCGCTTGAACTCCGTCGCTTGCTCCAGGGAGATGTTGCGGCGGTTGGCGAACTTCTCCTCCGGATCGCGCGTGTTCATGACCGGGTACTTGGCGAACTGAAAGATGTTGCTGCCGAGGAAGCTGAGGCCCGACTCGATGGAACCTTGAATGACGCTGAGCGCCGTCATCACGCCGATCACGGAGAAGACGCCGATGGCCACGCCGAGCATCGTCAACGCGGAGCGAAGCCTGTTCGTTCGCAACGAACCGAGAGCCATGCGGAAGATTTCAGTGAAGAACATTTCGTTAGAACCTTATCCGCAGATTTCGCAGATAAATCTGCGGATCATTCGTACCTCAGTGCTTCGATCGGATCGAGCCGCGACGCGGACAACGCCGGGGCGAAGCCGGAGAAGATGCCGGTCAGGGTAGAGACGATCATTCCGGTGATCACCAGGCTGGCTGAGAACTGCATCGGGAACGACGGGAAGGCGGCGGCGACGCCGGTCGTCATCAGGAACGAGAGAGCCAGACCAGCCCCTCCGCCGATGAGGCAGATGCAGACCGCTTCGACGAGGAACTGCAGCAGGATGGTGCGGCGGCGCGCGCCCACCGCTTTGCGCGTGCCGATCTCGCGCGTCCGTTCCTTCACGCTCACGTAGGTGATGTTCATGATGCCGATGGCGCCGACGAAGAGCGCCAGACCGGTTACGAACAATCCGGCGATGGCGATGCCGGCTTTTACCGGCTCGATCGTGCTGCGCAGCCCTTCCTGGGCGTTGATTTCGAAGTCGTCCTTCTGTTCGGGACGGAGTCCGCGCACGCGGCGCATGTCGCCGGTCAGCTCGTCGCGCGCGGCGGCGAGGCGATCCTTGTCCTTTACCTTCACGCGGATCGACGTATCGAGACGCGCGCTGAACGTCTTCATGAACGCTGACATCGGCACGACTACCTGCGTGTCGAAACTGAACAGGCCGAGGAACGTGCCCATCTTGCCGTAGACGCCGATGACGCGGAACGGATTGCCGCCGATCATGACCGTCTTGTCCAGCGCTGACTGTTTCGGGAACAGCGCGTCGGCGACGTCGTAGCCGAGGATGCAGACATTGCGCGCGCCGCGCGATTCGATGGCCGTGAGAAAACGCCCTTCCTTGAACGTCGCCGTCGACGTCACCGGAAACTCGTCGGTGGTCCCTTGCGTGAAAACGCCGCTCACTTCGTTGTCGCCGTACTTCACGCTCTGATTCGTATTCAGCGTCGGCACGGCGATGATCAATTGCGAATTCGGAGTGGCCGCGATCAAACGGTTCAGCGCGTCGGCGTACTGCGGCTCGATGCGGCGGCGGTTGCGATAGTTCCACCAGTCATCGACGTTGTGCCACGGCCACTTCTCGACGTAGAGGATGTCGTCGCCGATGACGGAGAGGCTGCGCTCGAAACCGATCTCGATGCCGCTGATCGCCGATCCCATCAGCGTCACGGCGATGATGCCGATGATCACACCGAGCGCCGTCAGGATCGAGCGCATCTTGTGCGCGCGGATCTGGCTGAACGCGATCCGGAAACTTTCGGTGAGCTCGATGGTGATGTCTTTCATGGCAACCTCGGGTGTCGGGTGTCGGGTGTCGGGTGTCGGGTGTCGGAAAAAAGGCCGGGATTTTCTACGACCCCCTACCCCCTACACCCGACACCCACGTCTTACGTCTTCGCCTTCTCGATCGCCACCTTCGCTCCATCCTTCAACTTGCGGCTGATGACGGTGTAGCTGCCGGAGACGACTTCATCGCCCGGCTTGATCCCGTTCTTGATCTCGATGAAGGTCGTGTCGGCGATGCCGGTCTCGACCTGCTGCATGCGCACGACGTCGCCATTCTTGATGAAGACGACGCGCTGCAGTTTGTCGCGCAGCTCGCGCTCTTTCTGTTTCTCGAGCGTCTGATTCGAGACCTCGGCTTTGTTGTCGTCGTCCTTGGTCACGCTCTGCGCGGTCTGTTTCTCGCGCTCCTCGGGCGAAAGTTTGCTGTCCGTGCTGCGCACCGTGACGCTCTGAATCGGCACCGCCACGACGTTCTGCACGGTGGCTGTTTCGATGTCGGCGGTCGTGCTCATGCCCGGACGCAGACGTACCGATTTGTCGACGACGCTGATCTTTACTTCGAAATTCGTGACCTGTTCCTGCGTCCCGCCGTTGTTCGTGGTGGCCGTGCTGGCGATTTCGCGCACGACGCCGGGGATCTTGCGGTCGGGATAGGCGTCGACGCTGATGCGCGCGACGTCGCCCACCTTCACGTTGACGATGTCGTTTTCATTGACGTTGACGCGCGCCTCCATGTTGCTGAGGTTCGCGATGCGCATGACTTCCGTGCCGGCGAACTGGCTCGTGCCGACCACGCGCTCGCCGAGGCGGCTGGTGAGTGAGCTGATCGATCCGTCGGTCGGCGCGACGATAGTGGTCTTCGACAGCGCCTGATTGATCTGGCGCAACGCTCCCTCGGCGCGCTGCACGTCGAACTGCGATGCGTTGAGCGCCGACAGCGCGATTTCGTAATTCGTCTGCGCCGTCTTCCGGTCAGCCTCGGGGATCAGCTTTGATGCGAAGAGCGACTTGGCGCGCTGATAGTCCGCATCCGCTTTCGCGAGCTGCGATTTATGCTGCGCAATCGACGCCTGCGCGCCGCTCAGCGCGGCCTGCTGCTCTTCAACCTGTGCGCGATACGTGTCCGGCTTGATCCGCAGCAGCAGATCGCCCTTGTGCACGATCTGCCCTTCCTTCACCGGCAAGTCGATGATCTCGCCAGACACCTCGGGGGAAATCTTGACTTCGATCTCCGGCTGGATCTTGCCGGTCGCGGTGACGAGCTGCGTGATCGATTTCCGGAAGGCCTTTTCGGTCGTCACCGGAATCGGCTTCTCGCGCTTTTTGGCCATGCCCGCGGCAACCGCAGCGACGGCGATGACCAGGACGATGCCGATGATCCAGTACAACTTCTTGCGCGATTTCTTCGGCTTGGCGATTGATGAAAGAGGGCCAGCAGTCATGAGGCGTTTCACTCCAGACGGGCGTTGATGAAGCCCGGGCGTTTTGGGACTGACGATTCAAACGGATTTTCGACAGAATTGTTGCAGCGGGGGGAGTTGGTCACGCGGAGGCGCGGGGACGCGGAGGGAAGACGTTGCTCCGCGTCTCCGCGGCTCCGCGTGAAACGATCCTCGACGTTACCGGACGGCCCGTCGCCTCGGGCGCGAGCCTCCGACTGCAAAGAGGTGTCCGCCGGTCTGGGCGTAGACGCGTCCGTTTCCGTCGATGGCCAAGGGCGTGTATGCCGCGCCGAGGGGTCCGGCCAGCTCGATTTTGTCGAGCAGGACGCCGCCCTGACCGATCGCGTACAGGATGCCATCCTCGGCATTCGCGTAGACGGTGCCGTTCGCGTCGATGACGGCGGCGTTGACGCACCATTCGAATCCGAACTCCTGGTCGACCGTCGTCGTCGGATTGCGGTACTCCCATTCCTTCGTGAGATTGGGATTGAGTTGGACGATGAACTCGCCGGGATCGGGACGGAGCGCGAAGCCGTAGAAGTTATGTTTCGTCACGATCGAGAACGTTCCGTTGTGCTTCCAGACCGCGGGTGTCGTATCCCATCCGAATGGGTATGCGCCGAGGTAGGCGCCGGCGGCGGTGAAGTGCATGAGGTGGCCGTTGTTGTCGTTGTAGCCGCTGTAGGCGCCGTAGAGGATCGTTGCATCCGGCAGCACCACCGGCGATGCACTGGAGAAGTCGGTGACGATGCCGGAGCCGTCGAGGTTATCCGTGGGATCGACGCCGGTGTGCGCGCCTTCTGAGCAGGTGCCGGCCGGGAGAAGGACGTCGCATCCATCGTGAAAGCGTTCGCGCAGCGACGCGTTCCACTTCGGCGTGAGATCGGGATTGACGGCGACGAGGTATCCCCATCGTTCGTTCAAATGCGCGCGGGTGACGATGTAGATCGTGCCGTCGGCGGCGATGGCCGGTGCGACGTTGAGGCCGGGCCGCTGCGAGCCGCAGACAGTCGTCGGCGCAACGGCGTCGGGCGACGGCGGCAGATGGATCGTGCCGAACGCAAAGTGCGAGCGGCACTGCGCGGCCGGATTCGGCGCGTTCGTAACCAGCTGCTGAAGCGGAACCGCCGTCGCCTTGCCGTCGGGCGTGACGCGCACCAGCCAGGCGCCGGTAACGTCGCTGCTCCAGGCGTCAGGGTTCAAGCGAAACGCGCCATAAACAATGTTGCCCGCGGTATCGACTGTCGGAGGGCCGGACATGAAGATGGCGTAGTCGAGGCTCGCGAAAGGATTGATGCGGGCGAGTGTGGCGCCGCTGTTTCGGTCGATCTTGAGGAGCGTTCCCCCGCCGCCGGGAAGGTAGACGTTCCCGTTGGCAAGCACCGGCTGCATGGACGGTTCCCAATCGATATTTGGAACTGGTCCCCAGTCGGTTCCGGCCACCCACTTCTGGACGAGCTTCCCGTTCTCCCATCGGAAGCGCGTCACACCCCAGGTGGGAATGCCTTGAAAGGGACCGATGAACACCAGGTCTTTGAAGGCCATGAACACGTCGTCCCCGTCGAGGAGCGGGACGGCGTAGTGGATCAGCAACTCGCCGGAGTTGCTTTCGAGCTCGGAAGGAACAAGCGGATCGTAGACGACGTCCGCCAGGACATTCCGCAGAGGCTGCGCGAGGACGGCTGAGTCGCCGGTGTGCCGCGGATTGCCCGCGAACTGCGACCACTGCGCGTTCGCGGCAACCGCGCAGAGGGCGATCGTGAGCGCAAATAAGCGATTGAGCATCGGCGCAAGCCTATGCGATTTCCAGACCGCGCCATTGCCCGTTTTCGCGGACGCCCTGTCCTCGAT
Organism: Acidobacteriota bacterium; assembly: GCA_019247495.1. GTDB lineage: Bacteria > Acidobacteriota > Thermoanaerobaculia > Gp7-AA8 > Gp7-AA8 > JADGNZ01. The sequence goes on along the minus strand of JAFAOU010000052.1, from coordinate 8,916 downwards.
CGAGGAGCGGCGGCCTCGCGCGTCGCGGCGTTGCCTCTCGCGGAATCCTCGTCGCGAACTGGCTCAGCCGTCGCATGCGCGAGGGCGTGTTGCAACCTGAATCCATGAGGGAGACTCCAATGAAACGTCGCATTACCCACGCTGTCGCAGCGCTGTTTCTCGTGCTCGTCGCCGCGCCGCTGTTCGCCGTGCAGCGCAACGCGGTCGACGAAGTGATCCGCATGACGCGGGCCGGGGTAGCCGAGGACACCATCCTCGACTACCTGGAAAAGACGGATGCGCGCATCGTCGTCACCGGCGACGACGTCATCGCCATGACCGACGCGCATGTGTCGAAAGCGGTGATCAAAGCCGTTGTCGATGCCGCCGATTCGCGCCGCAACAGCCGCAACAACGGCGACTACCGCGACCGCGGCTACGTCGCGCCGCGCGTCGTCGTGGCCTCGCCGTATTACTACGACCCGTACTACTACTACGATCCGTTCTGGTACCGCCCGAGCTTCTCGCTCAGCTTCGGCTTCGGCGGATTCGGATTCCGCGGCGGCCACTTCGGTGGGGGATTCCGCGGTCACGGCCGTCACTAATTGATGGTCAGCCGCATCCGCGGCGGGTCATTTTCTTGACAGTGGGTCATGTTTCCACCGGGGGAACATGGCCCATTGGCTTTTATATTGACCCCTATCCGATCCTTCCTTTGAGTGTTTTCAATGAGTTACGACGTTTTCCGTTACGGCACAGCCCGTGCTCATAGGAGCTGCTCAAGGAGAATCGGATTCTATGAAGAAAGTCTTGATCGTGCTCGCGTCTCTGTCCCTTGTCGTAGGTTCCGCGCTTGCGGGTGACCATCACGGAAACCGCAGTGATGACGGAAACGAACTGAACCCGGTCGCCAGTGACCATAACGGCCACAATGACGGCGACGTTTTCAACGACTCCGGCAAAGCTGCTGCGGCTGCTGGCAGCGGTCAGCTCCGCAACCACGGCGGCCCCGTCATGAACGGTGGCAAGGTCGTTTGCATTTTCTGGGGAAGCATCCCGTCCTCGTACACGTCGAACATGCAGGCCTTCCGCTCGAATTCGACCGGCATGGTCTCGCACATGGGCATGCTGACCCAGTACGGCGTCACGGAATCGACGCTGGTTGGCTCGCACGCCGACGTCTTCGACCCGACCCCGCCGTCATCCGCCCGTGTCACCGACGTCATGGTTCAGCAGGAAGTGGCGCGCGTAGTCGGCTTCACTCCCGCCGACCTGAACACGATTTACGAAGTGTTCATCCCCAGCGGCTACTACTCTGATGATGGCTCCGGCGCCACCTCCTGCGGCGGTCCGAACCTTCAGTACTGCGCGTATCACAGCAGCGGCGACGGCTCGCACCTGAACGCAAACGCGAAGTATTCGATCGAACCCTGGCCGGGTTGCAGCGGCTGCTCGGCGTCCGGCTGGACGACGAACCAGAACGCGAATCACTTCATGGTCCACGAGACCCGCGAAGCGCTCACCGATCCGTTTGGTACGGCATGGTGGGATGCCGCCGGCTACGAAGCCGACGACAAGTGCGCGTGGCAGGGCCTCTTCATCTCGAACGGCTACGGTTACCAGCCGGAGTATTCGAACTCTGCACGCGCCTGCGTGCAATAGCCTCATCACAGAACATCGATGAGCGAAAGCCCGGGCCGCGTGCCCGGGCTTTTTTTTACGCGGAGTTCGCAGAGGAGCGGAGCACGCGGAGAGCTTTCTCTGCCTTTCTCCGTCCTCCGCGTTCCCCGCGTGAACCGTCCCCCGTTTGGTGGCGATCGACGTTCAACGGCGGATAGTCAGCGCCGCGCGGGACCGATTGCCACCATCACGCCGACGCTCTTCCGATCGATGAGTGGAACGGCCTGCCACGAAACGTTCGTCCCGGTATGCCGCGCCAGGATTCCCTTTCCGACCGCGCGACCGATCAGCGCGCCGGCCAGGACGTCCGACGGGAAGTGGACATGGTCGTTGACGCGGGAGACGGCAACCCCGCTTGCGATCGTGTAGACGACCGTCGGCACGACCCAGCCGTCGTAATGTCCGGCGACGGCAGTGGCAAACGCGAACGCGTTCGTTGCGTGCCCGGAGGGGAAGCTTTCGAAATTCTTGTTCAGCGGATGAAAGGAATGGCTCCCTTCATTCTGAATCGGCCGCGCGCGGCCGAAGGCGAGCTTCAACAGCGGCGTGACGATACCGGCGGCCAGCAGCTCCGACTCGAACGAGTCGCTGCCGGCGTCGCGAAGCGCCGGATCGTGAATCCCGGCGCCGGCAGCGATCATCAACACGGAAGCCTGCAAGGCGCGATGTCCGCCGAACGGCGTGAGCGTCTTTGCGAATTGATCCGTCGACGACGAGCGATGCCGCTGAACGTAATCGGAAGTCTGCCGGTCGGTCTCATACAGCACCACCACCGCCGCGCTTCCTTCGCCGAACCGCGTCCACTCCTTGCGGTCCCAATGCAGCGGCGCCGCGGCCAGGGTCTTCGCGTCGCGCACGTAACGGACGGCTTCGCGTTTCGCGACGCAGACGATGTGGCAATCGTCCGCGCCGTACGCGGGTAGTGCGGCGAGGAGAATCAGCAGTGTGATGCGCTTCATGAGATGCAGCGTATGCGGCGCGGATGAACGGTTGATGAACGGTGCTCTGCCGTGTTCGTTCATCCGAAATTTACGCAATGACATCGCTTTGGATGGCGTTTTCCGCGGCAGATGTACAAACCAAAAGGGGACCACATGCATAGAAAAATCACGACCGTATTTGCTTTCGCCACCATCGTCACCTGCGGCGCGTTCGCCGCTACGACCGCCAAGCCGCCACATACAAAGATCACCATGGCGCAGGCTCGCGCTACGGCTCTGAAAAAGGCGCCGGGCACCGTCAAGAGCGAAGAGCTCGAGAACGAGAAAGGGAAGTGGATCTATTCGTTCGACATCGCCACGTCGAAGACCGGTGTGACCGAGGTCAACGTCGACGCCATGAACGGCAAGATCGTGGACGTCCAGCACGAAAACGCCGCCAAAGAAGCGGCGGAGAAGAAGCTCGAAGAGAAGGAAAAAGCGAAGCACTGATTTTGAAGAGTGAAGGGTGAAGAGTGAAGAGTGAAAACTCGGAAACTTCACCCTTCACTTCTTCGTCTTTCTTTCACTCTTCACTCTTCACTCTTCACTCTTTCTTCGTCGTATACGGTCCGCCGATCTGTTTTCCGGTGTGATCGAAGAATGTGACGGTCAGATGCATCGCATCGATCTCCAGTACCGCGAAGCCGAGGACTTGCTTGATCGGGAACGCGGGATAGATCGTCGGCGGCTCCTTCACGGTGGCGCGTCTTGGACGGATGTCGTCGGTACCCGAACCTGCGCCGCTGACCAGAAAGAGCGGATCGGATTTCGGTCCGCGGTGCAGCTCGCCCAGCAACTCCAGATCGTGATCGTGTCCGCAGATGTAGAGATCGACATGGTCCTTGCGGAACAACGGCAGCAGGTCGCGCACGCGCGTCTGCGTTGCGTTGTTGGTGCGGCCGTGAACTCCTGACGAAAAAATCGTGTGATGGCCGACGACGACGCGCCAGTGCGCATGCGTGCCATCGAGCGCGTTGCCGATCCACGCCTTTTCTCCGTCCGCGCCGAGGCTGCCGTCGTAGCCTTTGGGGAAACTGAGAGCGACCGGCTGCGTGTCGACCATTACGAAATCGACAAGCCGCGAATGCAGCGTGTAGTTGCGCGCCGGCATTTTCCACTTGCCCATCTTCCCGGTCGCATTCACCTCGGCCTGCGGATCCGGATGGCCGCACGTCACGTAGTCAGGCCCGCCGTGCTCCTGCTGATCGCCGTAATCGTGATTGCCGAGGACCGCGTAGATCGGCAACTTCGTCGGGCCGAAATGCTGCGTGATCTTTGTCCACTGCGGATCGCCGACGCCGGTCACGCCGCACGGATAGAAGTTGTCGCCGACGAGAAGGATGGCGTCGATTGGCGTCTGCTTCATCACCGCGAGCATCCCCTCGCGAAGCTGCGAATGCGTCGAGCCGGCATCGCCGGTGACGATGAAGCGCAGCGTCTGATGATGTGGAAGCTCAATGACCGGTGATGCAGCAATACAAGACGCGGCCACAAGGAAAAAGAGAAAGGGGAGGGATCGGCGCACCGCGGGATGGTGAGCCGAGAGCGTTAAACCATCGATGAATGCGCAGGATCGCGCGGTTCGAGGATGTAGCCTGACCCGCGGATGGTGTGGATGAGCTTGACGGCGCGCTCACGGTCGACGATGCGGCGCAGGCGGCCTATGTAAACCTCGATCAGATTCGAGAATGGATCGAATTGCTCATTCCATACGTGCTCGGCGATCTCCTCGCGCCCCATGACCCGTCCGGAGTTGATGGAGAGATATTCGAGGAGCGCGTACTCCTTGGTCGTCAACTGCAGCTCGTCGCCGCCGCGCGTGACGCGATGCGAGCGTGTATCGAGGCGAAGGTCGCCGACTTCCACGACCGGATACTGCCGCGTGCCGCGCCGGCGGAGCAGCGCCCGCAGCCGTGCCAGCAACTCGGCAAACTCGAACGGCTTCACGAGGTAGTCGTCCGCGCCGGAGTCGAGGCCCTCGATCCGGTCGGCCAATGAGTCACGCGCCGTGAGCATGAGAATCGTGGAGTCGATCGACTGTGCCCGCAGCTGTCTGCAGACTTCGAAGCCGTCCGGCGGTGGGATCATCGCATCGAGGACGATCGCGTCGTACGGCGCGGCGGTCGCGGCTTCCAGGGCCGCCTCGCCCGTCGCCGCGACGTCGACCGCATACGACTGCTCCCCAAGCCCGCGGGCGATGAAGCGCGACATGTCGGGATCGTCTTCGACCACGAGGATTCGCATTGCCGTAGGTTAGTGGATTCACCGCCGAACGGCGCAGGATTCGTCTTCACGATCGCGTCATGTTGGGTGTGTTAGGAGCGGCCAGTGCTGCGCCGATCGTTTCCGTTGCTTCTGCTGCTGGCTGTTCTCGTCTCGAACAGAGTTGCCGCCGCGCAGCCGCTCCGGGTCGGCCGCATCGTCATCGACGCGGTGCCGGTCTACAGTGCTGCCGAAGCGCGGCAGGGACGCTTGTACACCCTCCTCAACCTGTTGCATATCCAGACGCGCGCCGCGCTGTTGCGGAGGTTTCTGCTGTTCCACGAAGGCGAGCCGTTCGATCCGGCGCTGCTGGCGGAGACGGAGCGCAATCTGCGGCTCTTCGATTTTCTGGAAAGCGTCTCCGTGACCGCATCCGCGCCGCACGACGGCGTCGTCGATGTCTCGGTCGTGACTCACGATGCGCTTACGACCGTTCCCAATGCCAGCTTTTCGAATGAGGGCGGCATTGCCACGTATTCGGCCGACGTGACGCAGCTCGATCTGTTCGGCTCCGGCGCATCGATCAACGTTCTCAGCGAGCACGGTGTGAAACGAAACGTTGCCGCCGTTGAAGTGATCCATCCCGCCGTCTTCGGCCCGCACTGGCGGCTCGATACGCTCTGGTCGAAGAATTCCGATGGAGACGAAGAGCGCATCGCGCTCGACCGGCCGATGGATTCGTACACGGCGCCGTGGAGCGCCGGCTTCCTCGCCGAACATTTATTGCGAACCGAACGGATCTTTGCGGGCGGCTCGGTTGCCTCCCGCTTCGGCAACGACCATCGGGAGCTGTCCGCGTTCCGATCGCTCGTGCTGCGGTCCGCGCCGAACGGCTCGTCGAGCCTCATCGGGGGGATCGATCTGAGTGATGACACATTCGCGCCGTTGCCGGACCGCCCACACGACGTGATCCCGGCTTCGCGCCACTTCCGCTTTCTCGAGGGCGGCTACGAGTGGACCGGCGTGCAGTACATGAAATTCAACTACATCGACCGCGATCTTCGCGACCAGGATTTCAACCTCGGGCGCTTCACCACTCTGCGGGCCGCGGTGTCGCCTGCGCTGCGAGGGCGCGCGCTGACGTTCCGCCTCCGTGCTGCCGCGGGCGCCGGACACGCGTTCAGCGAGCGCTCATTCGTGACCGGTCAGATCAGTGCGTCGACGCGCGCGCCGCGCGATCGGAACACGATTATCTCCTTCGATGGCCGCTCCGTAGTCCGTTTCGATACCCGGTTTCCTCAAGCGTTTGTGACCCGTGCGCGCGTCGATGCGGGATGGCAACTCGACCGCGACGTGCAGTTTCTTGCGGACGGACAGAGTGGTCTGCGCGCGTATCCCGACTTCGCATTCGAAGGGCGCCGCCGCATCATTCTCAACGCCGAGCATCGAATGTTTCTCGGTCATGAACTCTTCCAACTCCTCGGCCCCGGAGTCGCTGTCTTCGTCGATAGCGGACAAGCCGGCAACGGACCGCTTCGCGGAATGAAGAGCGACGCCGGCGTTGGACTGCGAGTCGGCATCGCCCGGCTGAACGCAGCCTTGATCCGGGTCGACTGGGCCTACGCGTTCAACAGAAGTCCGCACAGCCGCCGCGGGGTGGTGTGGTCCATTTCCACGGCGCAGGCATTCTGATGTTTCGCAATCTCATCGAGCCGACGGAACTCGTACGCATCTTTCAGAAGCACCCTCCGGAAGGGTTTCGCGCGCTGGATCTCTGCTCGGGCATCCCGGCATTCTCGACGTCATTCAATCTGCTGACGACGGTGGATCCGCGGATTCGCCGGCACATCGACGCGTTGCCATTCGCAGCGGCACGGCGCCGGCTGCTTCACGCACGCACTTGCTTCGTCGGAACGACGGTGTCCGAGTACGCGCTCTTTCCGGTGGAGGCCGCGCCCGAGGACATCGCCAGATGCATACTCGACAGCGTCGGTGCGAACTATCCGTTCGTCATCATCAAGGATCTTCCCGGCGATGCCGTGCTGGTCGGAGAGGAGGCGTATGCGTGGTCGCAGCAGCTTTCAGACGCCTTCCGGGCAGCCGGTTTCCTGCGTTTAGAAGGGCAAGCTCTTGCCTTTGTCCCGATCGACTTCACCTCGATCGACGAGTTTCTCGCGCGGCGCTCACACGCGCGACGCAGGAATCTGCGCCGCAAGCTGCGGTCCGCGGTCCGTTTACGCAGCGAGGAGGTTCGTGCCGGAAATCCTATGCTCACCGAGAAATTAATGGCCCGGCTCTACGAGCTCTACCTGAACGTCTATCGCCAGAGCAAAATCCATTTCGATCTGCTGACGCGCGACTTCTTCCGCGGCTTGTTCCTCGACGGCGAAAGCGGTGGAATCCTCTTTCTCTATTACGCTGACGACGCGCTGATCGGGTTCAATCTTTGTTTTCACACGGACACCATGCTCATTGACAAATACATCGGATTTGCCTATCCGCAGGCGCACCTTCACAATCTCTACACGGTGAGCTGGTTCCGCAATCTGGAGTACGCGCTCGCGCACGGCCTTCGGTATTACGTCGCCGGCTGGACCGATCCGGACGTAAAGCGCGAGCTCGGTGCGCAATTCACGTTTACGCAGCACCTGGTCTACGTCCGCAATCCGCTTCTCCGCGCGCTCCTGGCCCGCACAAAGCGGCTTTTCGAGAGTCCACAATGATGCGTCCGCTCGTTCTCGATTTCGACGGCTCCGTGCAGGAGCTTTCGGACACCGACAGGTTTCCGCTCCAGCATCGGCAGGAATCGATCCGATTTGGCTGCAACATGGCCGCTCTGCGCGCGCTCGGCCAGGAAATCCCCGCCGTTCCTCCCATCGTATTTCTTGGGAGCGGCGACTATCACCACGTCAGCTACCTGCTCATTGAACGGCTGCGGGTTCTCCAACGGTCGATCCAGGTAGTCGTCTTCGACAATCATCCCGACAACATGCGTTACCCATTCGGAATCCATTGCGGTTCGTGGGTGTGGCACGTCAGCCGTCTGCCCTTTGTGAAGTGCGTCCACATCCTCGGTATTACGTCGAGCGATGTTGAGGGATGGCGCGTATGGGAAAACCATCTCCGGGCCCTTCGTTCCGGGCGCGTGCGTTACTGGTGTATCGGACGCGATCTGCGCGCGCTGCGCCGGTTGGGTGCTAGCGGCAGCCAGTCGTTTGATTCCGCCGGCGATCTGCTCAACCGCTTCGCCGCGGAATCCAGCACGTGGAAGGAGCCTGTTTACCTGTCGATCGACAAGGATGTCCTCCAGCCCGCTGTTGTGCAGACGAATTGGGATCAGGGCGTCATGACGCTGGAGGATCTCGAGCAGGGAATCGACACCATCGGCAGTCTCGTCGTCGCGAGCGATGTGACCGGCGACGTGTCGGCGTACCGCTACTCCAGCAATTGGAAACGCGTTTTGACCTGGCTCGACCGGCAGCCGGAGATTCCCGCCAGCCTCTTGAACGTCTGGCAGAAACAGCACCAGGCCGTCAATCAGCGGCTGTTCCTCAAACTCGGAGCGGCGGCATCGGCGATCACAGAACAAATCCTGTGAAAATCCTTCTCCAGCAACCACGGGCTGTTGGAAATGGTCAGCATTCGCGAGGCAAAGTCGCGCGCGTTGGGGACGTCATTCGCGCCAAAGTGCGCCTGCAGATACGGATAGTCAGGCAGAGCGTGCATGAAGAGCCGTGTCACGCCGACACCTGCCGTCCACAATTGATCGAGGGCGCAGTCCCGCGCGGCCGATGTGGGCATGACGACCATGAAAAACGGCCACGTTCCGCGCGTGTAGTCCGCATCGCCGATCACTGTAATGCCGGGAATGGTTTGCAGAATGCGTCTGCGCATCGCGGCCTGCATCGCCAGGGCGTCGAGAAATGCCGGTAGCCGCGCGGCCGCACGCGCGCCGACGTTTCGCCGGAAGGCGCCGACGCGATGGAGCGGAATTGTCGACGCGAAATCATCGCCGATCGCCTCGATCATTCGCCCTTTTCGCAACGCCCGCCGCAACGGTGTTCCGTACGCGAAC
>JAFAOU010000245.1 GCA_019247495.1 Acidobacteriota bacterium | reverse complement strand
TCCCGCTCAGCTTCCGACGCGCTACGCCGCCGTCTATTCGTTCTTCCTCGAAGGACTACACGCAGCGACCGAACGACTCCACGCCTTCATCGCCAAATCCGGTCAGGCCACGCTCGTCGGCGACGTCTTCGACGATGCCGCCACCGGCCAGGGCCTACTCAACTATTTCCTGCGCGCGTTGAATTGCGGAGCGATCACGGAAGAAGAAGCGGTGGCGACGGGCCTGACTCTCGATGAATTGCGCAGCCGCAGCTTCGTGAAAATCATGAAGGGACGACGAGAAAATTGAACCACAGAGACACAGAGGCTTTCTCTGTGTCCTCTGCGTCTCTGTGGTTCAACTGCCTCTGTAGGTTGAATACCCGAACGGCGAAAGCAGCAGCGGCACGTGGTAATGCTGCGCGCCGCCTCGCACCGTGAACTCGATGACCACCCGTGGAAAGAATCCGTTCGGATCGTAGCCGGCGGTGTCGAAGGTGATGCGATACGTACCCGCTTCCGGCGGATCGTCGATCAGCTTCAGACGGCCATCGGCGTTCGTTACCCCGCGCGCGATGACGCCGCGATCATCTTCGAGGGTGATGGCAATGCCCGCGGCCGGAGAGCCTTTGGCGGTGTCGAGAACGTGCGTTGAAATCCCCATCAGCCCACCAGTTTCATCAACCGCAACTTCGTGATTTTCATCTGCTCCTCGGCTGCCACGTGCAACTCGTGATGCGGCGTGTTCTCCAGCCGCTGCCACGCAATGGCCAGCATCTCGTCGGCGCTGCGCCCCGTCGCGCAGATGATGTAGATGTGCCCGAAGCGCGCCTCATACTCGCGGTTCGCCTCGGCCAACGCTTCCTGGATGTCCGCCGGTGCCGATGCCGCGCCCGACTGCTCCTGCCGCGCCCACTTCGACGACGATCGCTCGCCGATGCGCGGATGTGCGGCGAACGCTTCGCGCCAATCGTCCGGCGTCAGCGAATGCCAGATCGCTTCCGCGTCGCGTACGAGATCGATCCATGACGCGAACGGACGCGCGGCGATCATCCTCCGAACCCATTCGTTCGAACCGCAGCAGCGGTGCAGTTGCGCGGCCGCGACGTCATCGACCAGCGAATTGACATATCGCGCCGCCGCATCGCCACGGCCTTCCTCGGTGGCCACGCCGAACACGCGCAGCCGGCTCACGCCACCGTCCGGGAAAACGTTCAGCCGCACATGCGTCACCGGCCCGAGGTTCGACAACTCGTCGATGAAGAGGTGGCGCGTGTGCGCCTGCAGCTTCGTCCGCGCCAGCACTTCAAACCATTCATCATCAGCAAATGCACGCGTGCCGTCGATGGAGCAGGTGTCGGGATAGTTCCCTTTGAAATGATTCGTATCGATCTCGATGCGGCGCAGCGACCCTTCGGCGGCGAGCTGCACGATCACCCAATCATTGCCCGGTCCGCGCCGGCGCTTCGTCTCCCAGCCGTCGCTCATGTTCGCCGCGCGGCCGGGCATGATCAGGTTGTGCTTCGGCCCGAAGAACATGTCGCTGCACGCCAGAACATCGCCGCCGTGCTCCGCCGCGGCGAGATCGGTCTCGATCGATAGTCCGCCCTCGCGCCGCCAGTCGGGCGCGACTTCGCCATGCACGCGCAGCCGCGCCACGCCGCCGTCGGGATAGATGTGCAGCCGCAGATGTGTGAAGGCGTAGGGCGACTCGATCGCGAACAAATTCTCACTGTCGCCGCTCAACTCAGACTTCGGCAGGATCTCGATCCAGTTGGCCGCGAGCAACGACTCGACGTCGCTCTCCGGACGCGCGTGGCAACCTTCGATCGAACAGTGAGACGGATAGTTGCCGCGGAAGAACGCCGTATCGACGACCACGCCGCGCACGACCCCGCGAAGGCCGAGGCGGATGACGGCGAAGTCGTGGCCGGGCGTGCGCTTGCGGCGGCTCTCCCAGCCATCCATCCACTTGCCGCGGTCGGTGTACTCGTGCTCCTTCCACACCGGCTTCTGCGGCCGGAGAAGGTTTTCTTTTTCGGCGAAGTAATCGTCGGTGGCGTAGAGCACGGAGCCGCCGAGGCGTTCGGAGGCGAGGTCGAGGAGTTCGCGAAAGTCGCTCATGACTCAGGAAAGCATTTCACGCGAAGACGCGGGGGCGCGGAGAAAAACTTCTTCATCTCTGAATCCACTCGCCGATCGCGTTGCCGAGGTGCCGTCCATCCTCCCACACCTTTTGTCCCCGGACGTAGGTTGCCTTGACGACGCCGGCCAGCGTCTCGCCGGCATACGGGGTGACCTTGTGCCGATGCTGGACGTGCTCGGTTTTAACCACAAAACGCGCGTTGGGATCGAAGGCGATGATGTCCGCGTCGCAGCCGGGTGCTAGCTTCCCTTTGCGGTGACCTAGTCCTGCCAGCGTGGCCGGACCGGTGGTCATCAGCGCAGCGATCTTCTCGAACGCGATCTTCCTGCGCTTGGCCTCGGTCCACACGATCGACAGGCTCAGTTGGAGCGACGCGATACCTCCCCACGCGCGCGCAATGTCGCCTTCCTGCATTCGCTTCAATTCGGGCGTACACGGCGAGTGATCGCTGACGATGGCGTTGAACAGTCCTTCTTCCACGCCGCGCCACAACTCCTCGCGATTGGCATGCTCGCGGATCGGCGGCGCGCACTTGAATTCCGTGGCGGCATCAGGAACGCCCTCGGCGTCGAAGTAGAGGTAATGCGGCGTGGTTTCCGCGGTGAACGGAACGCCCGTTTTGCGCGCGAGCCGAATCGCTTCCAACCCATTCGCCGACGACAGATGAACGATGTGCGCGTGCGTGCCGGTCTTTCGGGCAAGCGCGAAGACGAGCGCGATCGCGTCGTCCTCGGCCTGCGCCGGACGGCTGGCGAGGTAGCTCGCATACGAACGCGCGTCGCCGGCCGGCGCGTGGATGTGTTCCGGCAGCTCGGCGTGAACGAGCAGCGGCGCGCCGGTTCCACGAAGCGCGTTCAGCGCGGCTTCGACTTCCGCTGCATCGAGGCAGCCAAACTCCGGCACGCCCGAGTCGACGAGAAAACATTTGAATCCGCGAGCGCCCGCGTCGAGCATCGGCCGAAGCTGATCGACGTTGCCGGGAACGGCGCCGCCCCACAGCGCCACATCGACGCGGCACTTGCCATGAAGCGCGTGCACCTTCGCTTCGAGTGCGGAGACCGAGGTCGTCGCGGGGATCGAGTTCAGCGGCATGTCGACGATCGTCGTCACGCCGCCCGCCGCCGCTGCGTGCGTCGCGGTTTCGAATCCCTCCCACTCCGTCCGCCCCGGCTCGTTCACGTGGACGTGCGAGTCGACCACGCCCGGCATCAGCGTCAGTTCGCCGAAGTCGTACACGTCATCGGACGCGCCGTCGAATTCGGCGACGCGATCGATTGCGCCATCGCGGATGTGGATCGATGCGGCGCGGATACCTTGCGGCGTTAGGACATTGCGGCTGCGAAGGATCACGCGGCGGATGATAGCCACAAAACAAAGCCGCGCCTCGCGGCGCGGCTTTTCGTTCACGCGATCGGAATGAGATTACGGATGCGGGTAATGCGGAACGTAGTTGGTTCGCGGAACCGGAACGATCTCCACTTCCACCACTTGCAGTTCCGGGTACAGCTCCTCACCGTGACGCGGCATGATCGTCTCCGGCTGTTGTTTGTCGGTTTCGCTCACGCCCTCTTCGATCCACTGCTCACCGTCGTAAATCCACATTGGGGCGTCCTTTCCACTGCTCGCTCGGAGTCTCCGAGGTTGCTGTACATATTTCAATTGGCCTGCCAGCGCGGTGTTTGGCCAAACGACGTAATTTCAATAGGTTCTACGGATGGTTCCGGCAGACGGTTTACGGCCGTTGTCACCGGCTGGACTCAGTACGTCCGGTTCGCGGGTCAGCCGTTGGAGGCTTTGAGATGCGCGGCCAGCTTCCGGTAAGCATCGCCGCGATGCGAGACGTTGTCCTTCCCGTCGTCGCTCATCTCGGCGAACGTTTTTTTCGATCCGCGCGGCTGGAACCAGGCGTCCCATCCGAAGTGACGTTCGCCTCGCGGCTCGACCAGAATCTCGCCGGCGGAAACGCCGCAGAAAATGTGGCCTTTCGCGCCGTCCCAATACGCGACGCAGCATTCGGCTTTCGCAGCGCGGTTGTTGAGCGCGTACGCAATCGCGGCGAGGCCTTTGCCGCCGGCGGCTTCGAGCAGCCAGCGGACGTATGGTCCGGGGAAGTTGCCGAGCTCGTCAAAGCCGAGGGAGACGTCTTCGACGATGAGGCGGTTGTAGCCCTTGGTGCGGGCGATTTCGAGTTTGTAGCGGGTGATCTCTTCGACCGTCGCGGCCTGAATTTCAGGCAGGACGAGCGAGACGCGGAGCAGAGGGATACCGAGGATCCGTTCGGCTTCGATGCCTTTGTTGGGATTCGACGAAACGAGAATCAGTTGATCGCGGTCGGGCACGCGGCCGATTCTATGTCTCGCTTGTGAGTCCGCGGAAGCTTCTTGCGAGGCGCTGACGCAATCTCTGCGGTGCGGAATCGCGGCTGAGACGTTTGCAGATGAACAGGCGCAGGCGGCGATGGATGCTCACGCGCTGTTCGCAGTCGGGGCAGATGCTGACGTGAGTCTTGAAGTCGTTCTGTTTGTTCTCGCCGAGCTTTCCGTCGAGGAAGAAGTATGCAACCCGTTTCACATCGTCACAGATCATTACGGCGGTTCTCCTTGGCCAATCGGGGGGTGACGACTCTGCAACGAAACGGAACTGGCGAGGGTGAGGACGAATTCCGGTGGAGCAGTGGATTAGTAGATCAGTGGATTAGTAGATTAGAGGAGCAGGGATCAGGTTGGCGGGGCGCCGAGGTCCCCGGCGAGCGACTGATCTCCCGCACGGCGCTGCTTTCCTGATCTACTAATCCACTCATCTACTAATCCACTGCCTCACCAAAAACACTTCGGGCGGCCGAGAACAACCGGCCGCCCGAAACTTTGAATGCGAAAATTCGGAAGTTACTCGATCTCGAACTGCTCCGGCTCTTCTTCCTCTTCGATCTCGAGCTCGACGTCTTCGTCGTCGGCGAAGAGGATCGCTTCCTCATCCGCTTCGGGCTCGACATCGGTCTCTTCTCCGGTTTCGGGATCCTTCTTCTTGCGGCCCTTCGTCTCGTCTTTGCGCGAGCGCATCTTGGCCGGCTCGGCGCCGCCGCGGATGTAACCGTACTTGCGCGCGTACTCGAGCAGCGTCCGCTCCAGCATCTTGCGGCCGCGGTAGAGACGCGACATCACGGTGCCGACGGGGCAGTCGAGGATCTCGGCGATCTCTTTGTAGGAGAAGCCTTCGATGTCGGCCAGCAGGACCACCATCTTGTAATCATGCGGCAGTGAGTCGAGGGCGCGCTTGACGTCGGCGTCCATCATGTCCTGGAAGATCTCGCTCTCCGGATCTTTGATGAGGTCCGGCGCGTTCTTCTGGATGACCCGCTCGTACGACTCTTCAATCTCGGAGAAGTCGATCTTGTGCGGCGTGAGCTTCTTCTTCCGGTAGTTGTTGATGAACGTGTTCTTCATGATCTTGAAGAGCCACGCCTTGAAGTTCGTGCCTTCTTCGAACTTGTCGTAGTACTTGTAGGCCTTGAGGTACGTCTCCTGCACGAGGTCTTCCGCGTCTTCGGAGTTCCTCGTCATGCGATAGGCAGTGTTGTAGAGGGAGTCGACGTAGGGCATCGCTGCCTTTTCGAAGTCCCATCCCTGCTCGTGATCAGTTGCTACAGCCGTCTTCATCGTGTCTCCCGTACGTCTGCTGCAAAAATGCGTAAGTCGTGCCGTTATCGCTATTAGATGCAGCGGCAAATAAAATGGTTACCGGGGGCTTCTGAGTTTCCTGAGACGCGCTGCCGAAGTCGTTGCGATGGTGAGCTTTACGATTCGGAGCGCCGATTGCTGAATGGTCTCTTCGGTGCGAAGTCGGGCCGGCGTCCGCGTCACCGCGACCGGACACGTCCGTCCTCATGTGGTTTCGTCGAGATTTACTACGGTCTACGGAAGGGAGTGCCGGTGAACAACCTGTGAACTACCCTAATTCCCGAACGGGCATTATACACGTCCGCGGCCGAAGGGCAAGCCCTACTCGTCGTAGAGGACCAAAAGCGTTTCGTACGCCCTGGTGATCTCGATGAATCGCGCCGCTGCCGCGTTCTGCACCTCGGCGGACTCGCCGAAGACTTTGTCGGGATGGTGCTGCGCGGCGAGCTTGCGGTACGCGGCGATCACGATCGCGCGCGAGGCCGGAGCGTCGACGCCGAGGATGCGCAGCAGCTCGGCGGGCTCACGGTCGTCGCGCGAGTAGAGAGGCGTCGTGACGCCGCCGCGGTCGGCGCTACGCGGCCGCGCGTTCTTGGCGTGATCGACGTAATCGAAGCCATAGATGTCGCGCAACTTCGCGAGCGCGTCAGTCTGGAAGCCGAGGGCAAAGCTGAGGTCGAGGAGAGCCGAGTACTGGCGGAGCGGAACGGGCGTCGTGCGGTCAGCGATCAGGCGGACGGCGGTGTCGAGCAGCCAGGTGCGCTGTTCGGGCGTGGCCAGTTTCGCGTAGCGCTCAGTCCAGCTGGTGATGTCGATCGACGATGTCACCGGCGCGGCCAGACCCGCACTTTTGCGGATCGTGCGCATCGCTTCATCTGCCGGCGTCCCTCCGCAGACGAGCAGGTTGACGAGCAGCGACGCGGCGATGTGGTTGCGGTCCGGCGCGGCCTTCGCGCGCGTGGCGCCGCTCATGTCGGCCTCGCGCTGCGCCGCGGCGAAGGTGATGATGACCGACGCCGCCAGCCCAACGCCCGCGGCGAGCATGATGATGACGACCGTCAGTTCCACGCTGCCACGGGTTCGGTGAGCAACATGTCGATTGCGTTGATCTGCGCATCGAGCGTGTCATCGCTGAGTGCGGCAATCGAGCCGTCGATATCGATCTCCTCATCGATGCTGACCCAGCTCCGGCAACCGGAGTACTCGGGCTTCATGACGACGTCGACCGGATTTGCGAGGCGATGCGCGCGGACTGCGATGACGTTGATGGCTTGATCGGGCCGGAAGCGGTAGCGCGTTTCAATGGCTTCGGAATCGAGGATGGTGAGCGATTCGAGACTCGGCAGCATCGCGGCATCCTTGATCCGCCACGTCTTCAGCACCTCGGCCCAATGCGTGATCCGAACGTGCGACGGCTCCGTGCCGCCGGCATCGTGGTAGTTCGTCGGAAAGAGGTAGAAGCGTTGCGCTTCGACGCCGAACGATTGGTCGGCGAGCCCACCTTTGCGAATGAGCACGATCTGCGCACCGCGGCCGAGGGCATCGATGACGGAGGCCCACTCTTTTAGCGCGGTGTGATTCGGGATCTTTCTCATCATCAAGGTCGGAACGTCACGGAGTTGACCGGCCCTTCCCAGATCGTCACCGCCTGAACGACCGCATCCTCGCCAGCGACGGCGGCGCCGAGCTCGCGCGCGAACCATTCGGCGATGTTCTCGGCGGATGGATTGATGTGATCGAACGGCGGCACGTCATTGATGCATCCGTAGTCGAGCGTTTTCGCGAGCGCTTCGAGTTTGTGCCGCGCGCTGACGAAATCAACGGCAATGGCGTCGGCGTCGACGCCGCCGGCGCGGGACGCAAGGTCTGCCTCGACTCTGTACGAGTGCCCGTGCAGCGGCTCGGAGATGCCGCGGTACTCGCGCAGAAAATGCGCGGCTTCGAAGCGGGCGGAAACGCGGACGGTGAAGCGTGGGGTGTCGGGTGTCGCGTGTCGGGTGTCGGAGGTGCTGGCCGTGTCTTTCTCCGACTCCCGACCCCCGACACCCCACACCCGACTGATCATCTCCTCGCTCATCCCCAACTCCCGCACTTCATCCGGTGTCGATTGCGACCGCAGCAAATCCTCGGCGCGGCGATCGTCCCAGCAGTCGGCGGGACTCGATCCCTCGGCCAGTTCGATCAGCGTCTGCAATGTCTTGCGGCGCGCCGTGTCGTCCGTGGGCTCCACGAGCCGAAGTGTACAATGCGCCCGCCCGACGATGCCCCTGCCGAAAAGCATCCTTTGCACAGCCTGCAAGAAGACCTTTCCCGAAGGCTGGAAGCGCTGTCCTTACTGCGGTTTCGATGAGATGCGGGCGCGGCAGGACGGACCCATTCGCAAGTACATGCAGCGGAAGCTGCAGGAGTTCGACCAGCGCACGGGCAAGACGAGCGCGAAGAAGGATGAGCGCCGTGGCGGAGCGAAACCACCGCGTCCCGATGCGCGTCCGCAGCAACAGCAGCCGCGCGAGCGGGGACGCGATGGCCGCCCGCGTTCGCAGCGAGGCGGCGGTGGTGGTCCACAGCCGCAACGGCCGCAACAACAGCAGCGTCCTCCGCAGCAGCAGCAGGCGGCTCCGCAAGCCGAGGGGGAGCGGACGGGAAGGCGCCGCCGTCGGCGCCGCGGTGGAAATCGCGGCGAAGAATCGAACGCTGCGGCTCCGCAACAACAGCAGCAACCGCGTCCGCCACGCGAACCGCGTGAACCGCGTCCTCCTCGTCCGCCGCAGGCCGCGCGTCCGAATGCCGAGGGGGCACCGCCGCGTCCGGAAGGTGATGGACCGAAACGGCGCCGCCGTTTTCGGCGTCGCCGGGGCGGTGGCGGCGGTGGACCGGAAAGCGCTCCGCCGGCGACGTAGTCACGCGGGGACGCGGAGAAAGGCGGCCGTGTGCCGGCTACGCTTCTTCGGTCATGATCAGCATCAGCGTCGTACCGCCGATCTGGAACTCCGATTTGTCCTGAATCTCGACCGGAGCGGTGATCTTCACGGCGTCGACGATCGTGCCGTTCGTCGACTTCAGATCCTCGAGGAGCACGAGCTGGTCGCGGACTTCGATCGCGGCGTGCTGGCGCGACGCTTCGCTGTCGTTGATGGTGAGGTCGGCGCCGGAGCGGCCGATGGTGATGCGAGGCTTTTCGACGCGATAGACGGTTCCCGCGTCGGCGCCGGCAATGATGGCCAGCGAGAGACGACGTCCGCGCGGAAGTTGCGGAGTTTGGAGAGGGCCGGTGTCGTGCTCGGGCAACGGCGACTGCGCGGTGGTCTCCTGCGGTTCGGGAGCGCGCGTTTGCGTCTCGTCGTGGCGGCGCGTGGAGGTCGTATCGCCGGCGGATGTTTCAGGCTTCGCCGTGAAGGCGGGATTGTGAATCTCGAAGACGCTGCTGCACTTCGCGCACTTGATTTTCTTCGACGGCTTCCCATCGAAGCGCTCCTCGTCGTACTGGTACCGCGCGTGACAACTCGTGCACTCGATGATCAACGGAAGCCTCTGGATTGGAAGTGGCGCGACGATAGCAGAGCGTTCGGCTCGCATACAATCCCGCGTCCCGAAGGAGAGCGTCATGAAACGACTTCTCATCGTCCTCGCAGGGGCCGCCGCGGCCTGCCAGACATCGACTATGACCACCAATACGACTTCCGCGCCGGCCGCCGCAACCTCACTCACCGTCGCGCCCGACGTGGCGCAGCGGATGGCGCAACTGCCGCGCACCGTCATCGACTACGACCGCTCGCTGCTCGACGACAACGAGCGGCAGGTCGTCGCGAAACTGATCGAGGCCTCGAAGCAGATCGACGAGATCTACTGGCGTCAGGTGTCCGAGGAGAATCCGGCCTGGCGCGAGGCGTTGGCGAAACAGGGCGGTGCCGCGTACGACTATTTCATCGCCAACAAAGGTCCGTGGGATCGGCTGAAGGACGATGAACCGTTCGTCGGCACGATGAAGAAGCCGGCCGGCGCGGCGTTCTATCCGGCCGACATCACCAAGGAAGAATTCGAGCGTTACGTGGCCGCGCATCCGGCGCAGAAGGACGAGCTGGAGGGACTCTTCACCGTCGTCCGCCGCGACGGCACGAACCTCGTCGCCATCCCCTACTCCGCGTTCTACAAAGACTTTCTCGATCCCGCCGCGGCAAAGTTGCGCGAGGCCGCTGCGATCACGAACGATCCGACGCTGAAGCGCTTCCTGACGCTGCGCGCGGACGCATTCGCGACCGGCGACTACCGCGAGAGCGACATGGCCTGGATGGATCTCGCCGACAACATCGAGGTCGTGATCGGACCGTACGAGGTCTACGAGGACAATCTTTTCAACTACAAAGCGTCGTTCGAATCGTTCGTCACGGTGGTCGACAAACCAGAGTCCGCAAAGCTCGCCGCCTACGCGCACGCGCTCCCCGACATGGAGCGCAATCTTCCGGAGCCGGAGCAGTACAAGAATCCCAATCGCGGCAGCGAGTCGCCGATCAAGGTCGTGCAGGAGCTCTACACCGCCGGCGATGCGCGCCGCGGCGTGCAGACGGCGGCGTTCAATCTTCCGAACGACGAAGTGGTGCGCGAGAAAAAGGGATCGAAGAAGGTCCTGCTCAAGAACGTGATGGATGCGAAGTTCCGCCAGAGCGGCAAACCGATCGCGATGCGCGTTCTCGATCCGTCGCTGACGAGCCTCGTGTCGTTCGACGCATTCTTCAATCACGTCCTCTTCCACGAGCTTTCGCACGGACTCGGGCCGGGCTTTCTGACGCAGCCGGACGGCAAACGCGTCGAGGTGCGCATCCCGCTGAAGGAGCTTTACTCCACCATCGAGGAATGCAAAGCCGACGTTCTCGGCGTCTGGAATCTCATCTACGCACAGCAGCACGGACTTGTGACCGCGTTCGACGAGCGCCAGCTCCTGGCGACGTACGCCGGACTGATGTTCCGTTCGACGCGCTTCGGCGTCGGCGAGGCTCACGGCCGCGGCACGGCGATCCAGTGGAACTGGCTGCGCGAGCGCGGCGCGGTCACGCCGATTGCCGGCGGCAAGTACACGGTCGATTTCGCGAAGTCGCGCGACGCCGTTCGCGATCTCGCGACGGAGCTGCTGACGATCGAAGCGACCGGCGACTACGCCCGCGCAAAGACGCTGCTCGACAAGTACGGCAAGGAGACGCCGGAGATGGCGGCGGTGAACGCGACGCTGAAAGACATCCCGGTCGACATCACGCCGGTCTTCGCCGCGGCGGGCGAGAAGTAAGTCGTGGAAGGGCAGACCCAACTCGTCTGCCGCGACTGCGGCCGGACGGCCTCGGTTCGCGGCGAGTTGCCGGAGGAGTACACGGCCTGTTTCCTCGAAGTCGTCAACCGCGACGGCTTCGTTCCGTCGCCGGGCGAAGGACGCGTCGACTTTCTTTGCGGAGCGTGCCTGGCGACCTACAAAGGCAGTGAGACCGCGGACGACGAAGAAAAAATCAGACGTTGAGCCGTGACGGATGCGGAATTGCATCCGTATCACGGCCATGGACCAAGCACGCTGGAACAACGTCGTCCGCGCCCGCGAAAGCTACACCAGCGGCCACACGTATGCGAACGGACGTCCGCTCGAGGCGTTCTTCGAGATCTCGGCGCGCTGCAATCTTCGTTGCCAGATGTGCGCGATCAACTACGACGGGCGCTACAAACCGTCGGCGCATCGGCGCGCGTTTTTCGAGCCTGACCTCTTCAGCAAACTGCGTCCGATTTTCCCGACGCTCTACCGCGCATCGCTCTTCGGCCTCGGCGAGCCGATGCTGAATCGCAACATGATCGACTACATCGCGGAGCTGGCCGACGCTGGCGTCGAGGTCGTCTTTACGACGAACGGAACGCTGATCGATGAGAAGAAGGCGGAGGAGATCGCGCGGGCGGGAGCAACGCGCGTGATGGTTTCGATCGACGGCGCTACGGCGGCCACCTACGAGGAAGTCCGCCGCGGCGGGCGGTTCGATGCAGTCGTGCGCGGTATCCGCTCGCTGGCCGAGGCGGGCGCAAAGTATGGCCGGCCCTCGGTCGATCTATCGTACGTCGCCATGCGATGCAACTTCGAAGAGATCCCGAAAGTCGTCGCGCTCTGTGCGGAACTCGGAGCGGGAGCCGTGCACGTCGAACCGCTGCTCGCGCAGGTCGGCAGCCCCGAGCTCGACGACCACTACGCGCGCGAAAACCTCGGCCTCGCCGAGCCGGCCCGCGTCGCTGCTGCGTTCGAAGAAGCGCAGGAAATTGCCCGCGATCGCGGGGTTCGTTTCGGCAGCCGCTTCGCCGGCGAGCAGGAAAACTTCGACTATCCAGCCGCTGTTCGGCATACCGATATGACGTGGGCCTGCTGCGAGCCGTGGTCGGCGATCTGGGTGACCTCGGAAGGCGAAGTGCGGACGTGCTGTCTGAACGACACAACGTTCGGCAATTTGTTCGAACAGTCGATCGACGAGGTTTGGAACGGCGAGATCTTCCGCCGCTTCCGTTCGCAGCACGCCCGCCACGAGCCGGCAGACGGATGCGCGAACTGCTTTCGTAATGGGCGCGTCCGCAACTCGACCTTCTTTCGTCCGACGCAGCCGGTCAACTATTTTCCCTACTTCGAAACGGTGCCGGCAGCGTCACCAAATGACGCCGTGATCTTCGACACGCCGAGGTCCGGAGCCACGATCGTCGATCCAATCATCATCACCGGCAGGCTGGCCGAGGGCGTCGATCCGATCGATGTCGACGTCGTCATCGACTACACGCCGCTCGCGAATGTGAACGAGAAAGCGGTCTTCGACGGTCGCAGGTTCACGATGACGTTCGACGTGCCGGATCTGACTGAGGGAGCGCATGTGCTGTGGGCGCGCCGTCACGATGATCCGCGCGGCTACGCCCACAGGGACGTGCATTTCTGGCGCGCTACGCCAGTTTCGCCATCGCTTCTTCGACCTGCTCCGGCGTCGGCATGACCGGTTCGACGACCTGACCCTTGAACCAGTCGAACTCGCCCTTGAGCAGGTGGGTGACCAGGCGATACGCAGCGTCGTCGTGGTCGGTGAAGAGATTGTGGAAGTTCGCGTCGATGCGCATGCGCGCTTCGCGGCAGAAGACATCCGCGAGGTCGATGGCGTTTTTCTTTTCGGCGCCGCCCTTCTTGGCCAGCATCGTGGCGTAGCTGATGGCTGCGGCCATGGCGAAGAGGTCGGTGCCGATGTCGACGATGCGGAAGAGCACCATCTGCTTCCGCTCCAGCTTGGCCTGGAAGCGCATCATGGCGTGGAAGATCGAGCGCGAAAGATGGCGTGAGTTGCGCTCGATGTAGCCCATGTGGCCGGAGAGTTTTCCGAACCCGCCGAACTTCGGGAAGTGTGACCAGCCGATGTAGCGCGACGGATACCAGCCGGCGTAATGAACGCCAGCTTTGGCAGCGGCGCTGAGCTTTTCGCCGGTGGGCGTTTCCGGCTGCAGGATCTTGTAGCCGCGCTTCATGTGCGGATCGACGGCTTCGCGGGCGATGAAGAGATGCTGGATCTCGCTGGTCCCTTCGAAGATGCGGTTGATGCGCATATCGCGCAGGATCCGCTCGACCGGATAGTCCTTCTCGCCCCGTTCACGAAGCGAACGGGCCGTTTCGTATCCGCGTCCGCCGCGAATCTGCACGAGGTGATCGCTGATCTGCCACGCCACTTCGGTGTTGAACAGCTTCGCCATCGCCGCTTCGAGACGGAGATCGACATTGCCGCGATCGGCGAGACCGGAGGTCAGCCACACGATCGCTTCCATGGCAAACGTGTGCGACGCCATCCAGGCGATCTTCGCCGCCACCGCTTCGTGCTTGCCGATCGGCGCGCCCCACTGCACGCGCTCGTTCGCCCAATCTTTGGCGATGTCAACCATCTTCCGGCCCGCGGCGGCACAGCCGGCGGGAATGGTGAGACGTCCGGTGTTGAGTGTGATCAGCGCGAGCTTGAGTCCGAGGCCTTCGCCCCAGAGGAGGTTCTCGTCGGGTACGAAAACGTTGTCGAACTTGATCAGGGCGTTGCCGATGCCGCGGAGGCCCATGAACTGGCAGCGATGCTCGATCGAGAAGCCGGGCGAGTTTGTCTCGACGATGAATGCGGTGATCTGCTTTTTCTCTTTGCCGTTGACGATCTTCGGCGCCGTTCGCGCCATCACTACCAACAGTTCGGCCTTCGTGCCGTTCGTGCACCACAGCTTCTCGCCATTGATGATCCACCCCTTGCCGTCTGGCGACTTGACCGCCGTCGTTTCCATCTTGGCGGGATCGGAACCGACGCCGGGCTCGGTCAACGCGAATGCGGAGATGGCGCCTTTCGCCAGCCGCGGCAAATACTTTTTCTTCTGCTCGGGAGTCCCGAAAAGTTTGAGTGGCTGCGGGACGCCGATCGATTGATGCGCCGACAGCCATGCGACCGTTGAGCCGCACCACGTGGCCACGAGGCCGATGGCGCGGTTGTAGTTCGTGGCGCTGAATCCGAGGCCGCCGTACTCCTTCGGAATCTTCATGCCCCAGGCGCCGAGCTGATTCAACCCGTCGAACAGCGAGTAGTCGTATTCGCCCTGCTCGTCGATCTTGTCCGCATCGACGTTCTCGGCGAGGAACCTCTCGAGACGGCCGAGAAAGTCATCGGCCTCGGCTCTGTCATCGGCCGGCTGCTCGGGGAAGGGATGAATCAGATCGAGATTGAGTTTGCCGAGGAAAAGATCGCCGACGAATGAAGGCTTTTCCCACTCGGTCTCGCGTGCACCTTCGGCAACGTCCATCGCATCGACGGCGCCCTGTGATTTAACTTCGGCCATGAAGAAACTCCTTTGATTGCGGCTGATTACAAAAATGAGGCCGCCGCGGGCTGGCAGGTGACGCGAAGTATGAATGAACGCTCATTCAGTTGTCAATCGAGCGCATTCACATACACTCCGCGCCATGAAAAAGACCGACCTCGCCGTCGCGCCCGAGGTGGAAGCGATCGTCGAAGACCGAAGCATCCTCACCTCCCCGCGCCCGTCCGTCGACCGCGAGCGGCTCCAGCATCACCTGCGCGAGGCGTTGAAGCTCCTGCACGTGAACATGGAGGACGAGAACATCGCCGACACGCCGCGGCGCTGGGCGGAGTCGTTAGTTCAAATGACGAGCGGCTACGACTACACGGACATCAACAAGCTCACGACGCTGTTCCGCAAAGCGTGTTCGGCGGCGGACGATAATTGCCAGAACCTCGTGGTGATCGGCGGGACGTACAAGACGCTCTGCGCGCACCACATCCTGCCGTTCTTCGGACACTTCATCGTCGGCTACATCCCGGAACGGATGATCATCGGCGCATCAAAGATCCCGCGCATCGTGGAGGTGCACATGCGCCGGTTGCAATCGCAGGAGCACCTGGCGCACGACGTCGCCGACACGATCGAGCAGATCCTGGAGCCGCGCGGCATCGCGGTGTGGATGGGCGGCGTCCACATGTGCATGGTGATGCGCGGCGTGGAACAGGAGTCGTCGTTCATGGAGACGAACGTTCTGCGAGGGGAGTTCCGCGACGATACGCGGACGCGGGATGAGTTCATGTCGATCGTGAACCGGAGAGGGCAGCGGGAGTCGTAAAGGGGGACGGGGTTCACGCGGAGACGCGGAGGAGCGGAGAAAACCTCAGTGGACGGGCGTAAATCTTTTTCCCACTTCCTGGACGCGCTGCACATCCTCGGCGCGTGATACCGACAGCGGCGTGGTGCTGCTTGCGGCTTCGATGAGGGCGTTCACGTTCAGTGGCTGTTTCTTTTGCAGCGATCGGTACAGCGCGGAGATGACGGCTTGTTCGATTTCGGCACCGCTGAAACCTTCCGTGGCGGCGGCGAGGGCGGCCAGGTCGAAGGCGTCGGGGTTTTGTTTGCGGAGGCGGAGGTGGATGGCGAAGATCGACATCCGCTCGTCGCGCGTGGGGAGGTCGACGAAGAAGATTTCGTCGAAACGGCCTTTGCGCAGCAGCTCGGGCGGGACGTTCATCAGATCGTTCGCGGCACCGACGACGAAGACTTCGTCTTTTTTTTCCTGCAGCCAGGTTAGGAACGATCCGAAGAGGCGTTGCGAGAGGCCGCCGTCGGCGTCGCCGCTGCCGCCTTGCGCGAACGCCTTCTCGATTTCGTCGATCCACAGGATCACCGGCGCCATCGCCTCGGCCAGAGCGGCAGCTTTGCGGAAGTTCTTCTCCGATTCGCCGACGTACTTTTCGTAGAGCCGGCCGGCGTCGAGCTTGAGCAGCGGCAGCCCCCATTCGCGTGCGATGAACTTCGCCGCCAGCGACTTGCCGCAGCCTTGAACGCCGACCAGCAACACCCCTTTCGGCGCGTCGAGATTGAGCGCCCTTGCCTCCTCGGAGAATCCAACCCGCGCGCTCTCCAACCACGACTTCAGCCGCGCGAAGCCGCCGATCTCGAAGGTGTTCTCCTCGACCGGAAAGAATTCGAGGATGCCGCCGCGCTCGATCATCTCGCCCTTGCAACGGACGATGGTGTGGATGTCCGCGGCGGAAAGCCGTCCGTCTTCGACGATCGCCTGCGCGACGACCTGGCGGGCCTGATTGATGGTCAGTCCCTGCAATGCCTGCACGAGGCGGACGGCATCGTCGCGCGAGAGGTCGACCTGCACCCGCTGCCGCGCGCTGATCGATTCGACGGCGAGGCGAACCACGTCGCGCAGCTCGGTGGTGTCGGGCATTTCGAGCGCGAACCGAACCGCGAGCGCCTCGGCGTCTTTCGGCAACTCCAGCGGCTCGCCGGTGAGGATGAGTGCCGAGCGCGTCGACGTGAGCTTCTGCGCCAGCTCGCGCAGGGCGCGGCTGATGTTCGGATTGTCGAGGTGCCGGGCCATGTCCTTGAGCAGGAAGATGGCGTCGGTGTTCTCGATCTGGGCGATGTGCTGCAGCGCGCCGAGGGCGTCCTGCGTGCCGGTAATCGTGGAACCGTGCACGCGATTGAAGCCGCTGGTCAGCGACCATTCGAAGAAGGGGAGCTTGAGGTCCGTGGCCACTTCCATGAGCAGCGAGCGGACGCGATCCTCCTCGACGGTTTCAATCGCGATCAGCGAATGAAACGAGAGCACGAGGCTCTTCAGATCGTGGACGGAGTTGCGATGCGACATTGGCGCGGCAGTCTAACCGGTCATCGCAGCCGCCCATCGGCAGAAAGAAATGGCGGCGGAGCCTTGGGCAACCAACGCCGCCGGCCGTGCCGGCCAAAAAGAAAGGCGCCGCGAGTCCGGCGCGGCGCCTTTCAGCGAGGGAGGGGGATGAAGCGACTACCGGCTTTGGCGGCGCGACTGCCGCTCGGCCTTCCACTGCTCGAGCTGGGTGCGCTGCTCGGGCGTGAGAACGTTGACGAATGCTTCGTGCTGCTGCTTGCGCGCCGCTTCGAGCTGCGGGCGGAGCGCTTCGAGATGCGCTTTCAGTTCAGCCGCACGCGCATCGTCGCTGCCGCGAAGCGAGCGAAGCTCCTTACGCGTGGCGCCGGCGTCGGCGAAGAGCTGTGCGTTCTCCTGCTGCGTTGTCTCGCGGAGCTGCTTGAGCTGCGACTTCTGCGCGTCGGTGAGGTTCAGGTGAGCGGCGGCGGCACCAGCCCGGCGGCCTGCGGCGAATCCGCGGGCGAAACCGCGGGACTTGCGGCCGGCTTTGAGCTGATTGCGCTGCTCGGGAGTGAGGATGTTCAGCATCGCGTCGCGGCTGGCCTTGCGGGCCGCTTCCATCTGCGGACGCATCGACTTCAACTCGGCCTTCACGTCATCCGCTTTCGGATCGTTGGCCTGTTTCAGTGAGCGGAACTCCTGCAACTTCGCGCGGAAATCGGCGTAGAGCTGCTGGTTACGCTCGTGGTCGGCGGTGCGGATATCCTTCATCTGCTGCTTCTGGGCGTCGGTGAGATTGAGTTTCGCGGCCATGCGGCCGAAGCCGGCGCGATGGCCTTTGTGCTGGTGGGTTCCCGGTGCGGCAGTCTGGGCGAAACCGACCGCCGAGGTAGCCGTGACCATCAATGCAATGACAAACTTTTTCATGACGTTTGATTCCTCCGTGGGTTGACTTCAATCACTACTACGATGGAGCTTTCGAGGCGTTGAAAGCGGCCGGAAAGCTCTTCCTCGAACAATTAACGATCTGCTGCCTCTCGAATGCATCAGACTGCCGCGATTAAAAAGTGCGTACGCATCCATGGATAAGAAAAAAGTCTTTTACGAAGTGCGTGTTTTTCTTCTGATGTTGCTGGTCATCAGCTCCCTCCGGTCGGCGCTGGCCGACTGGAACGACGTGCCGACCGGTTCGATGAAACCGACCATCGAAGAGGGCGACCGCGTGGTCGTCAACAAGCTGGCGTACGACCTCAAGGTCCCGTTCACGCTCGTCGAGCTGATGAAGTGGAGCGATCCGAAGCGCGGCGATATCGTCGTGCTCTTCTCGCCGGCGGACGGCGTGCGGCTCGTGAAGCGCGTCGTGGCAATTCCGGGCGACAAGTACGAACTGCGCGACAACCAGCTCCTCATCAACGGCCAGGCGGCGGTCTGGAAGCCGGTCGGGCAACGCGACGACGATGAGCAGGGCGCGTCATTCATCGTCGAAGAGACGCTCGACGGCAAGACGCACGACGTGATGTTCACGCCGCAGATTCCGGCGACGCGTTCGTTTGGTCCGCTGGTCGTGCCGCCGGGCCGCTACTTCGTGATGGGCGACAACCGCGACAACAGCAACGACAGCCGCTACATCGGGATGATCGAACGGCGCCGCATCGTCGGGAAGGCCACCGCGGTGGCGTTCTCACTTGACCGCAATCACTGGTACCGCCCGCGCCTGCACCGATTCTTCAAGGGGATCAACTAGCCGGCACGGCCGGCGGCGCAGGATGCCCAAGGCTCCTTCGACAGCACCGTTGCTCAGGTTCCGGTCCCGGTCAGCTCTATGAAAAAGGCCCGGCAGCGCCGGGCCTTTTCGGGATCACTTTCTTGGAGTTGTTTCGACCGGGAGTCTTGCCTCGTTCCAGCCGCTCCAGCCGCCGAGAAGCGCGGCCGCGTTCTTGATTCCATGAGCATTGAGGTCCAGCACCGCACGGGCGCTTGTGTGCTCATTTGCTCAAGCACAGTAGGTAATGATGAAGGTCTTCGGCGGAACCTCCTTGATGCGGGTGAGGATGTCGCCGAGCGGGATACTGATCGCGCCCTTGATGTGACTCTGATCGTACTGATCCTTTCCGCGTACGTCGACGAACACGGCTTTCTTCGCTTTGATCATCTTGATCGCTTCCTCGCGGGTGATCCGGCGCGCCTCTTCGTTCGGCGCCTGAGCCACCGGAATCGGCGTCGCAGTCTTGACCTGCGGCGACGACGGACTTCCCGGCGGAACTGCCGATTTCATCTGGGCGTGAGCCAGACCACTTGCGAGAAAGCCGACCACTGCTGTTGCGGCAATGACATGACGCATCTGTGGCAAGCCTCCTTTTGAACTCGACTGGAAAACCTGCCGAAAGCGTAGCATGTTCCCCGCCGCAACTCTGCGGCGCGCGCTCCGTACAATCCACCATCATGAGAGACCACGTACGCATTCTGGGCTGGTGCTTCATCGTCTACAGCGCAATCATCGTTCTGGTGGGTCTGGGGATCGGGAGCATCGTGCTCTTCGGCGGTGCGATCTCCGGCGATCACGAGGCGATGTTCATCACCGGCGCGGTCGGCGCCGCCATCGCCTGTTTTCTGATGCTCGTGTCACTGCCGGGGATGCTGGCCGGCATCGGACTGCTGAAGATGCAGCCCTGGGCGCGCATCGTCGCGATCATCGTCGGCGTCCTGCACATCCTCAGCTTTCCCCTCGGCACCGCGCTCGGCGTCTACACGCTGTGGGTTCTATTGAACGCCGAAACAGAAGCGATGTTCCGCGGGCAAACGGTCGCCGTAGCCTGACCGGCACGGCCGGCATCGTTGCTTGCCCAAGGCTCCGCCACTGAAGTCGTAACGAGGTCCTGTCGCGCAAGCCTTCGCGAGGCGTCAGGACGAGGACATACGCGGATGGCTCCGGATGAGAAGCACCGGCGGTCGAGGCTAGGCCAACCAACGCCGCGGCGCGTCGCCGCTGGCGGAGAGAGTGGGATTCGAACCCACGGTACGCGTTAACGTACACACGCTTTCCAAGCGTGCGCCTTAAGCCACTCGGCCATCTCTCCGTTCAAACGAACTGTTGACGCAACGCTCGTGAAGATTAGTACGCGCTGCCGACTGAGGCTAGGCCAACCAACGCAGCGGCGCGTCGCCGCTGGCGGAGAGGGGGGGATTCGAACCCCCGATACCCGTGAAGGTATAACGGTTTTCGAGACCGCCGCGTTCAACCACTCTGCCACCTCTCCGTGACCTGCGACCGCTTGCGCAACCCTTGAAAGAACTCCTGCAGAAGCCTTCTCGACTCCTCGGCCGCAACCCCGCTGACCACTTCCAGCCGGTGATTGAGCCGAACATCCTGGACCAGATTTCCGAGCGTGCCGCAGAAACCTGCCTTCGGATCGGATGCTCCGAAGATCAGCTTCGCGACGCGCGCGTTGACGAGTGCGCCGGCGCACATCGCGCACGGCTCGAGGGTCACCACCATCGTCGTTCCTTCGAGCCGCCAGTCGCCGATCGACTGCGCCGCTTCGGCGATGGCGATCAGTTCCGCGTGCCCGAGGGGATCGCCGGACTCGCGTCGATTGCGTCCGCGGCCGATGATGACTCCGTGGCGGTCGACGATGACCGCGCCGACCGGAATCTCGCCCGCCGCGCCTGCCTCTTCTGCAAGCGCGAGCGCCTCGGCCATCCAGTGCGCTTCGTCCATTCGTTCAAAGATTACAACGGCGGGCTCATTGCCCGCCGTCGGATTGCTGCCTGATTTGGTGCACCCAGGAGGACTCGAACCTCCAACCTTCTGATCCGTAGTCAGATGCTCTATCCAATTAAGCTATGGGTGCGAGCAAGCGACGTTAACCGCCCCTGCCGGAATCACATTCCGATCCGGCGCGGGCGCGCATTCTAAGTCCACGCGACCGGGGAGGCAAGCCGCAGAAACTGCTTTACGCGGCCTGCTCTACTTGCGGTAGACTTTCGTTTCTCAGCACCGTTTTCGCGCTTCCACGGTTGGCCACTGCCTACCCACCCTTCCCCAGCCAACCGTGGAGGCGCGATGTTTCGGGGCCATGCCACTCGACAAGAACTCCTTCTACGCGCGAACGATGCACACGCCCGACTCGCCGGAACGGGCCGGTCTGCGCAGCGCGTTGCGCGATGTCTCGAAAGCGCTCCTACCATTGCATCGCGCGCTGATCGACGCCGCGAAAGACGACTACGCTTTCGGCATCGCGCCGGTGAACCCGTCGCAATTGCTGCAACTCCTGAAAGACGATCCGTTTTTCGCGTGGCTGAAGCCGTTGACATCGCTCATCGTCGACATCGACGAGATGGCCCGCACCGATTTTGAGGCATCTGACGCCGCCTCGATCGCAGGCCGCGTCGATCGCCTCTTCGGCGCGAAGGCCGATGAGGCGTTCGCCGCGCAGTACATCCCGATGCTGCAGCGGAGCGTGGAGATTGCCGCCGGCCATGCGGCACTTCGGAAAGCGGCGGCGGGTCTGCGCGGCGGAACGATCGAATCTGCCGGAACTCCGCAGTAGCTGCTAAAGTAACGTTTCAGTCACTCTACAGATCATGGACTTCTTTCCGTTTGACGACGAGTACGTCCGCCGTCTGCGGGATGGCGATCGGCGCACCGAGGACCATTTCTACTCGTACTTCGACCGCATTTTGCGGCTCAAGCTGCGCGGGCGGTTGCCTTCTCAGGAGGCGGCCGAGGACGCCCGGCAGGAAACGTATGCCCGCGTTCTGAAGAAGCTTCGAGGGCCCGGCGGAGGCGAACTTCGCAACGGTCACGCCTTCGGAAAGTTCGTCCTGACCGTTTGCAACAACATCGTCTTCGAGCAATACCGCGGCGACAAGCACAACGAGCCGCTCGACGAAGAGGTCACCGAACACCTCGCCTCGCTCGAAAACAGCGAGGACGAGCTCATCAAAGAACAGCAAAGGGAATGCGTCCGCCGCGTGCTAGGCACGATGGAGGCGCGCGATAGAAACATTCTCGAGGCGATCTTTTTCAAGGAGACGCCAAAAGCAACCATCTGCAAAGAATTCGGCGTCGATCAGGGATATCTCCGGGTGCTGCTGCATCGCGCGAAGGAGAAGTTCCGCAAAGCGTGGGCGAAGGAGCAACGGCGCCGGCCGGGCCACTCCGATGAAACAGTTTCGCCCCGCCCGTCACTACTCAACTGAGAGACGGTAAAGAGACAGGAAACATGACCCACGACGAAGCAAAAAAATCGATGGCAGCCGAGGCCTACATCCTCGACGATCTCGAAGCGGCCGAACGGAATGCCTTCGAGGAACACTTCTTCGATTGCACCGACTGCACGGCCGACGTGCTCGATGCGGCCAGGATCGCGGACGGCATCCGGACGGGAACGAACGTAGTGCCGTTCCGGCATTACTCGCGGTGGGCCGCCGCGGCAGTAGCAGCCGCGGTGGCGATCGGACTGGCGTACAACTACATGCCGCAGGTCGCAACGAACTGGCGGCATCCTTCGGCGCCGATCGGACGCGCGGCCCGCGTCTCCACGCCCGAACAGGTGATCCAGCTTGAAGACACTCGTGCCCCCCAGTCGAGGCACCCCATTCGCGGCGATCAATCTGTCGCGCTCGACTTCACGATTCCGCCGCAGGACGTTCCGCCCACCAGCTTTACCTGTGAGGTACGGGATACGGCGGGCGTTCGCGTCGCGGTTAGAACGGTGTCCCAACGCGACGCTAACGAGGCGGTGCGCATCAACTTGCCGCCCCACGCGCTTCACTCTGGCGAATACAACCTTGTGATCCGAGGCGGGGACCGAGAGATCCCCGGTTACCACTTCACGGTGGAGGTTCAGTAAAGCAGAGAGAAGAGGAGGCAGTCATGTCTTTCGTTTATCACGCCAACGCGTTGGCTTTCGGCGGGGTGCTTCGCAACCCGTGCTGCGAGGTAATCCCCAGCACCGGGGTGGTGCTTTCGCCGAGCGGTGGTGAAGGCTCGGAGACCATTCGCAACTACAACTACAAGGGAATCATCACCTTCGATGAGGCGTCGGTGTACGTCGCGGGAAGCCAGCGCGGGAGATACCGCAATACGATCGCGACGGTATCCATCCGCAACCTCAACGTCCTGAACATGGTGAAGGTAGAACTTCTGATCGCACGCGTTACCTCGGAGCATCTCGCCACCGACACCGGCCGCCAATCATCCTGCGAAGAACCTCAGTTCACGTTTGAGGGCTCGCTCCTGGAGAATGTCAGGATCGGCGGGCGGTCGGTTGGCGTGAAGCTGGACCACAGTCTTTTCTCTCGTTACGCCACGCATTCCGCACTCGTCAAGGCGTTTGCCGACAAGGCATCAGCTGATGACCAAGCGCTTGGCATCAGCCCACGAGCTGCGGATGGCGACGACAATCTGGCAACGCGGTACGGCAAGCGGTTCTGCTGGCCTCGCGAGAGCACCGGCAACGGCGCCCCATCCAGGAACGATGTCATCCGCTGTTCCCTTGTCGATAGCAGCGACATTCCCGAAGCCGATCCCGACGAAGATCTGAACAATGAAGAGACGCGGCGCGTTGCCGATCGGATCAAGCCCGTCCGGCGCAATGGCTACATCATCCGCATCGCGGATTTCGGAACCATCGCGGTCGGCGAGGTCGTTCTGAAACCGCACCAGCGCACGGTTAACATGCTGCGGTTCAATCTCGGTTCGCCCCATGAGGGAGAAATGACGTTCGGATCTCCGACGACCAATGGCACGGACATGTTTCCTCCTTGAGTTTCGCTGGTTCGCACTCGCGCTGGCGCTCCTTATGGCCGGCGCGAGTGGGTCGCCGCAACATACAACCCTCCTCCAGGCTACGGCTCTGTGCCAACGCAACGACTGGCCGGCCGCCGAGTTGGTTCTTCACGAAGCGATGCAGCGTTTCGGCGGAGCGGATACTGACGACGTCTGGCAGATGCGGCTCCTGTACTCGGAGGCGCTCACGGGCCTCGGCAAGTACGACCTGGCCGGGACCGTTCTCGCGCCGAAGCTGCCGCCCCGCCTTGCGCACAGTCCGATCGCAGTTCGACGGCTTATCGATCAAGCAATCCTTGCGTACAAGGCAGGAAAGCCCGCCAGCACGCGGTCGCTCATGGACGAAGCGGAACGGATCGCGCGGCAATATCAAAGGAACTTGTTGGCGGAAGTGCTTGCGGATCGTGCGGGCGTCGAGAGCGGGAGTCACGACGATGCAGCCGCAGAGCGCCATGCGCGCGAAGCCATCGATCGCAGCCGGAAGAGTAACGAACCGAGAATCGAGCTCAATGCACTTGGCGCGCTCGCTCGCACAGAAACCTTTCAGGGCCGCTATGACGAAGCAATTGATTCAAACCGCCGCGCGCTGGTGCTCGCCAACCTGATCAACTCTCCATCGAAGATTCAAAAGGTCTCCGGCAATCTTGGCTGGTTCTATATCCTCCTCGGAGACTTCGACACCGCGACCGACTTTCTCACGAAGGCGATTCAGATCGCTGAGAAAACTAGAGAGAACTTCGATCTCGCCTCGTGGCTGGACAATCTTGGCAAGATCGCCATGTACCGGCGCGACTACGCGACGGCTCTCGATTTTTTCAAGCGCTGTATCGAGGTTGCACGCCGGGACAAGCACCTCGATCGGGGCGAGTTCATCGGAGATTCTGCCGAAGCGTTGCTCAACCTCGGCGACACGGCCGGCGCGCGAACGGCCAACAATGAGGCGCGTTCCCTCATCGACGCAAAGAATGAAACGCTCCAGCTTCGATCCCTGCTGATCGACGCACGTATCGACGCCAAGTCCGGCAAGATCGACGCCGCCATCGGCAAAGTACGCCGCGTCATCGCTGGCGCAACCGGCTCCGAGCGATGGGAGGCCGAAGCGCGGCTGGCACAGTTCCTTGTAGTCGCGCATCGGCGTCCGGAAGCGGGAGAGCAGTTCCAGCGCGCCATTGACACGGCGGCGAAGAGCCGTGCGCAGGTGAAGGCTCCCGATCTCCGTCTTCCCTTCGGAGCATTGGTGCGTGAGATCAACGAACAGTATGTCGATTTCCTGCTCGCTGAAGGCCGCGGCGATGACGCCCTCAACATCGTGGAAAGGAGCCGCGCGCAAACGCTTGACGACGCGCTGGCGAGCGGAACCGACCCCCAACGAATCGATCCAAAACGCATCGCGGCCGAGCGGCACGCCATCATCCTTTCGTACTGGCTCACAGCCGCGCGGTCGTACGTCTGGATCATCACTTCAACTTCGATCGACCTCAAACCGCTGCCGTCAGCGCCATCGATCGAGAGCGCGCTCGATTCCTATTCGCGAAAAATGCCCAGCCTGCGCACGGGAAACACGAGCATCCCCGAAGGCGCGGCGCTGTTCACGATGCTCGTTCAGCCTGTCGCAGACCGCATTCCGGCCGGTGCGTCTGTGATCGTGGTCCCCGACGGCCGCCTTCATGCGTTCAACATGGAAACGCTCGTCGTTCCGTCGACCAGGCGCTACTGGATCGAGGACGTCAGGATCGAAATGGCCGGTTCACTCGAACTGCTAACCGGTGCGCCAAAAGCCAAGCGGCCCCGGACCTTGCTCATGGTCGGCGATCCCCCTTCGTCTGATCCGGCTTTTCCCCATCTGCGCAACGCTGAAAAAGAAATGGCTCTGGTGAGCAGACATTTTCCAAAGGCTTGCACGAGTCTTACAGGAGCAGGAGCGACGCCGCGTAGCTATCAGGACGCCCACGCCGACCGGTATGGCTACATCCATTTCGTTGCGCACGCCATCGCGCCTCGCTTGCAGCCACTCGACTCCGCCGTCATCCTCGCGAGAGAGGGCGGGGCTTACAAGCTCTATGCGCGTGACATCATCAAACATCCATTGCGCGCCCGCCTCGTCACCATTTCAAGTTGTCACGGTGCTGGTACGCGTGCATACACGGGCGAAGGACTCGTCGGTCTGGCATGGGCGTTTCTTCACGCCGGAGCGCACCGGGTGATCGCCGCACTATGGGAAGTGGATGACAACGCCACCCCTGCCCTGATGGACGATCTCTACACCGGCATTCGGCGGGGAGATGATCCTGCGACGGCGCTCAGAGTTGCGAAGCTCAAGCTCATTCATAGTGGCAAGGTCTATCGTTACCCAAAGTATTGGGCGCCGTTCGTTCTCTACTCCGGGTCGTAGTCCGCCGCCGCTTATCATCGCGTTCGTGACGTCGAAGAAGCACATCGCTGCGTTCATCCTCTTCGCGGCGCTCACCGTCTTCATGACGTGGCCTCTGGCGCCGAACATCAACCGGGCCGTCTCATTTCCGGGAGATCCCTACATCAACACCTGGATTCTTGACTGGGACTGGCACGCCACATTTCATCAGCCGGGAAAACTGTTCCACGGCAACATTTTTTATCCCGCAAAGTACGCGCTTGCGTTCAGCGAAAACCTTTACGGCATCGCGGTTGTGCTCTTTCCGTTGCGCGCGCTCGGCGCCACTCCGCTGACTGCCTACAACGCGGCCATGCTCCTCGGCTACACGCTGTGCGGCTTCGGCGCGTACCTCCTCGCGTTTGAAATCACCGCGAGTTTCTGGGGAAGCATCGCCGCCGGCATCTTCTACGCCTTCCTGCCGTATCGATTCACGCAAGCGCCGCACGTGCAGTACGTGTGGGCGGGGACGCTGCCGATCCTTCTCTTCGCGCTGATCCGTTACGCCCGCAAGCCGGACTGGCGGCACGCGAGTT
>JAFAOU010000179.1 GCA_019247495.1 Acidobacteriota bacterium | reverse complement strand
TCAGGCACAAATACCCACAGCATCAGAGGCCGACTTCGTCGTCAAAGACTTTCACTTCCAGTCAGGCGAGGTTCTGCCCGAGGTTCGGATTCACTACGCGACGATCGGGACGTTGCGGAAGACGGAGCATGGGACGAATGCCGTACTGGTTCTCCATGGCACCGGCGGATCGCTGCAACAGTTTCTCAGCGACCGGTTCGCGGGCGTGCTGTTCAAGCCGGGCGGGGTGCTCGATGCCAGCCGGTACTTCATCGTCATTCCGGACAACATCGGGCACGGGAAGTCGAGCAAGCCTAGCGATGGCTTGCGATCGAAGTTTCCGCACTACGGCTACGGCGACATGGTCGAGCTGCAGCACCGGCTGCTCGTCGATGGATTGGGCATCGAGCATCTCCACGTCGTCATGGGAACGTCGATGGGCGGGATGCAGACGTGGATGTGGGGCGAGCGGTGGCCGGACGCGGCGGACGCCCTCGTGCCGCTGGCCAGCGCGCCGGCGCAGATCGCCGGTCGGAATCGCATGTGGCGGAAGATGATGATCGACGACCTGCAGCGCAACGACGTCGCCGGCGCCGTGCAGATCCTTCTCCTCGCCGGCAGCGCGCCGCTGCAGTGGCAGAAATCGGGACCGACGCGCGATGACGCGGATCGTGGATCGGCGAGCAGGTGAAGACGCGGCTGGCCACGACCGACGCCGACGATCTGCTGTATGCGATCGAATCGTCGAGTGACTACGACCCGTCAGCACAGCTCGAGCGGATCACTGCGCCGCTGCTGGCCATCAACTCCGCCGATGATTTCATCAACCCGCCGGAGCTCGGCATTCTCGAAGCGGCAATGAAGCGCGTGAAGCGCGGACGGTACGTGCTCATTCCCACCAGCGACGCCACGCACGGCCACAGCACGCACACGTGGGCGGCGGTGTGGGAGCGCGAGCTGCGCGACTTTCTCGCGCATAATGCGCCGTTCGTTCCGCAGCCGTAAGGAGATTCCTCGAATTGTTCAAAGCCGTTCCCGCCGCAATCTGCGGCCTGGTGCTTTTCTGTCTCGCTCCCCAATTCGCCATCGCAGTTCAGTTGCTATCGGCAAGCGCTTCGGTCGAAGTCTCCGTCGCGCAGATGCAGCCTATCGCCGCCGGAGCGGCCTTCGACTACGTCATCCACGTCAATAACGAAGGGCCCGACGATGCGGCCTCGGTCACGCTGACATTTCCGCTGCCGTCCGGAGTTGCGTTTCAGTCGGACAGCGTTCCCGCAGGATGGTCGTGTACCACTCCCGCGCCCGGCAGCGGCGGCACGATCACTTGCACGGCAGCGACGCTGGCTCCTGGAACGGCAACGTTCACGATCACCGCCTCAACTCCGCCTACGGCCTCGGGAACGTTCAGCACGACGGCCAGCATCACCAGCGCGACGCCCGATCCAGACGCGAACGACAACAGCTTCGACGTCGACGTTCTGGTCGCGCCGTCAACGGACTTCAGCGTGGCAGTCGCCGGTACACCAAACCCGGTGAATGCGGGAACCGACTTGACGTGGACCGTAGTCGTGGCGAACAACGGACCGAGCACCGCCAGCGCGGCGTCAGTCACCCTGCCGCTTCCTGCTCCGGCGACGTTCTTATCGCTCGCGGCCCCGGCGGGATGGACCTGCAGCACGCCGGCCCCGGGAACGAATGGAACGATCAGTTGCTCATTGTCGGCGACGATGAATCCTGCGACGCAGGCAACGTTCACGATCGTTTCGAACGTGCCGGGATCCGTCGCCGGCGGCACGACGCTCAGCGCTACCGCGACCGTTTCTGCTCCCGCGGACGCGTTTCCGGCGAACGACTCCGCGACGGCGAGCGTGACCACCGCGGCTGTCGCCGACATCGCGGTCACAAAAACGCGCACGGCGTCCCTTGTCATCGCGGGCGGACCACTCCACTACACCATCACAGTGACGAACAACGGCCCGAGCGATACGGCCGGCGTCACGATGACCGATGTGCTCCCCGCGCCGCTTCGGTTCACGTCAATCTCCGCTCCGGCGGGGTGGTCGTGCACCACGCCGCCGGCCGGCGCGAATGGGACGATCGTTTGTTCGACGACGCCGATGGCCGCAGCAGCCACAGCGACGTTCGCGCTCGATGTCGTCGTCGATCCGGCTACTTCCGCCGGGACTGTCATCAACAACACAGCCACCGTCACCACGCCCACCTCGGATCCAAATAGCGCGAACAACAGTTCGACTTCGTCCGCCGGCGTGAGCACTCCACCGAATGTGACCGCGACGAAATCGATCGCCGGCGGCGCCACGCATCCGGAAGGTTCCGTCATCACCTACACGATCGTCCTCGCGAACTCCGGCAGCATCGCGCAGACGGACAACCCCGGCAACGAATTGACCGACGTGCTTCCGGCGTCGCTCACGCTCGTCAGCGCCATCGCGAGCAGCGGCGCGGCGGTAGCGAACACCGGCACGAACACGGTCACATGGAACGGCGCCATCGCCGGAGGTGGCAGCGTGACGATCACGATTCAGGCCCTCGTCAACAACGGAACGAGTGGAACGACGATCGCCAACCAGGCAACCGTTTCCTACGATTCGGATGGCAACGGAACGAACGACGCCAGCCGTGTGTCGGACGATCCATCCACCGCGGCGCAGTCGGATCCTACGGCGTTCGTGGTCGTGGGCATCGTGCCTGCGCTCTCGCGGATGAGCATGCTCCTTCTCGCCGTCGCGCTCACGGCGTTGGCTCTGGCGATGATGAAACCGTAGAATCCCGGAATGCCCAAGACCCGCAACGAGCATTCGTCGGGCGGCGCGGTCATCGACCTTCGCGATGGCGCGCCGTTCGTGGCCATGATCGCCACGCGCGGACGGTCGCGGTGGGGATTGCCGAAGGGCGCGGTTTCCGAGGGGGAGACGTCGGAGCAGGCGGCGTTGCGCGAGGTGCAGGAAGAGACCGGGCTCGATGCGGAGATCGTGGCGCGGCTCGACACCATCGAGTACTTTTTTCGCGCCGGCGACACTCTGATCAAAAAGAGCGTCGACTTTTACCTGATGCACTACGTCGGCGGGACGCTCACACCGCAGCTCAGCGAGGTCGACGACGTGGAGTGGGTGCCGCTGCCCGAGGCGATCCGGCGCGCGAGCTTCGACTCGGAGAGGAAGCTGCTTTCTTCGGCGCTCGCGCAGATCGACGCGGTGATGACGCGGGCGCGCGCTTCTTCGTAGCCTTTTTCTTCGCCGCTTTTTTCTCCGCTTCGAGTTTGGTGGCCACCGTCGGCGCGTTCTTGCCTGACTGCGACGCGCCGCGATTGCTCAGCCAGATCCGTTTCGACGATCCGATTTCTTCTACTGATTTATTCGAGACTACAGACCGAGGAGCGAGCACAGTCACGTCGACGTCCGGATTGGCGAATTCGTCGCGATGCTTGAGCAGCAGCCACTCGTTTCCCTTGCTGCCTGGCCGCCCGTGAATCTTCACCAGCGCCCACTCGCCGAACATCTTCTTGCCGAACATGCGGAAGGTGAGTTTGCCCGCGCGGACCGCCTTGACCGGATCATTGCCCGGTTCGATGAACTCCCACGTACCGTTGTCCCAGATGATGACGTTGCCGCCTCCGTAGTTGCCGGCTGGGATCACTCCCTCGAACGACGCGTAGTCATACGGATGGTCCTCGGTCATCATCGCAAGGCGCTTCACGGTCGGGTCGTACGACGGCCCCTTCGGCACTGCCCATGATTTGAGCACCCCCTCCATCTCCAGGCGGAAGTCGTAGTGGAGATGCGAGGCGGCGTGTTTCTGGATGACGAAGATCGGCAGCTTTGTCTTTTTCGGTTTGCCGCCGGACGGCTCCGGCGTATCGCCGAAGTCGCGCATCGATTTGTATTTCTTGAGTAGGTCGGGCATAGGAGAACGGTTTCACGCGGAGGCGCGGGGGAGCGGAGAAAAGCCTATGACGCTTTGCGCTTTTTATGGGCGGTCGTCCGTCGCTTGGCGGGTGCGCGGCGAGCGCGGGCCGGTTTCGCACGGCTTCCCTTGTCCAGGCTGCGGCGCAGCGCTTCCATGATGTCGATGACTTCGCCGCCTTTCTCTTCTTCCTTCTCCTCGGCCTCGAATACTTTTCCTTTCGATTTCGCGCGGATGCGATCGAGCAGGCGAGTGCGGTATTCATCCTTGAACTGCAGCGGATCGAACTTCTTCTCCGTCAGTTCGTTGATCAGCATCTCCGCCAAAGCCACTTCCTTGTCGCGCACCGGCGCTTCCTCGATGTCGATGGCGTCGAAGTCACGGACCTCGTCGGCGTAGAACATCGTGTGAAGGATCAGCCCCTTCTCGTAGGGCCGCAGCACGACCAGATGTTCCTTGCCGCCGCCGATCCAGCGGGCCACGGCCACCTTGTCCTGCTTCTTCATCGCCTGCGACAGGAGGCGATACGTTTTTCCGCCGCCAGCCGAGGGGCCGAGGTAGTAGGCCTTCTCGAAAAAGACGGGATCGATTTCGTGGAGGTCGACGAACTCCGTGATCTCGACGGCGCGGTTGTCGTCGGTCTCCAGCGTCTCCATCTCCTCGTCGGTGAAGGTCACGTATTTGTTCTTCGAAATCTCGTAGCCGCGGATCAGCTCATCGGAGTCGACGATCTTCTCGTGATGCGGGCACCACCACTTGCGATTCACGCGGCTGCCGCAGCTCTCGTGCAGAAGATGGAAGTGAACGTCCTCTGATTTCGTGGCCGTGTAGAAGCGGACCGGGATCGAAACGAGGCCGAAGGAAATCGTCGCATTGCGCAACGGTCTGAGTGCCATGTGCTCCTCCGCGTAGCCATGTTGCATCCGTCGTTCCACCCCGCGCGCCACGGAAGTTGCTGACAGGACGCCACTTGATGCATGGCTGGCCCAGCAGCACGGCGTCGATTTTGCATCTGGCTGCGCCTGAGCCGTCGATGGATTCCTCGATCCGCAGCACTTTGTGGGGCGCCTTCACCGTCCTGGTGGTCCTCATTGCCTCCGGCCTTGCGCTGACGGTGGGAGTCATGCACCTCGCCAATCGCCAGGAGGACCGCATCGTCGAAGGCTCCTTGCCGCTGCTCGACAAGGTCTATGCGATGAACGACGACACGCTGACGATCATGTCGGCCGCGCGCGGCTATTCGCTCACGCAGCAGACCCAATTTCAGCAGCAGTACGACGAAGCCGTCCGCGATTTCAAAAAGTCGTCTGCCGACGCCGCCCAGATCGCCACCGACTTGCGCGACCTTCAGAGCATCGGCGCGATGCGCAAGAACTTCAGTGTGATCAACGCGCTCACGCAGAGCGAGATGGACGCCGCCCGCGATGGCAGCGTTGTCAACGCAAACAAGTACATGTCGGAAGCGTCGCGTGTCTACCGTTCCACGCCCGATCTGGCCGGAGCCATGGCCGACGCCCATGAGCGCGACGAGCGCCGCGAGCTGCAGCGCATCACCGGCATGCGTGCCGAGCTGACGCTGCTCATGGTCGTCGTCAGCGCCATCATCATCATCCTTGCCGCGTACCTGATCTGGCGCATTCAGCAATCGCTGCTGGCCTCGATCGGCCGCCAGGTACGGCGCACCGAAACAATGATCGGCGGCATGGCCGACGGCGTCATGCTCGTCGATGCGGAAGGAAAGACCGCGTATCTGAATCCGGCCGCGAAGAGCTTGCTCGGGCGCTCCGAAGTCGGCGTGCCGATCTTCAAACATGCCGAGGCGTATGGGCTGCTGAATGATGCGGGAGAGTTGATCGACGCGAAGGAGCTGCCTGCCGCTCGGGCTCTTTCGACGAGCCGGCCCGTTCGCGATGACACCATCGTCATCAAGCGCGAGGGGCGGCGGGTCGCGATCTCGATGAGCGCCACGCCGCTGCACGAAGACGGCAAGATCTCCGGCGTCATCGTCACCTTCCGCGACATCACCGAGCGGCGCCGCCTCGAAGAAGAGATGCAGGAGCAGGCCGAGCGGGCACAGATCCTCGCCGACGCCGGCGCGTTCTTTTCCAGCAACATCGATCCGGTCTGGGTCACGCAGGCCATTGCCGAGCGCGTGGCCGAAGTCCTCGGCGATTGGGCTGCGGTCATTCTCAAATCGTCCGACTCGACCGAGTTGCGCGTCGCCTCGATCTACCACCGCGAGATGGCTTCGCTCGGCCTGGCGTGGTCGTACATCTACCGCCAGCCGCTGGTGGTGGGCGAAGGCATCATCGGCCAGGTCGTCAGCACCGGGTACCCATCGCTCACGCAAAACCTCGGCACGTCCGAAACGACTGCGCCGGGACTGGAAGGCGGCTATCACGCCGCGCCGATGAAGCTCGCATCGTTGCTGATTCTCCCGCTGCGTACGCGCCGCGAAATGCTCGGCGCGCTCGTCATCGCCGCCAACGATCCCGACCGCGCCATGAACGACGAGAAATTGCCGCTGGCTGAGATCCTCGCGGAACGCGCCGCGCTGGCCATCGAAAACGCCAAGCTCTACACCGAGCAGGTCGACGCGCGCCGCAAAGTGGAAGACCTCTCGCGGCTCAAGGACGAATTCCTCTCCATCGCCTCGCACGAGCTGCGTACCCCGGTGACGTCGATCAAGGGCTACACGCAACTCGCCAAAACGCTGATCCGCGAAAACGACCTCTCCACCTCGGAAGAGTATCTCGACATCGCGCTTGACCAGATCGACCGCATGTCACGCCTGATCCTCGAACTGCTCGACGTGTCGCGCATCGAAACCGGCCGGCTGGAGATCCGCCGCGAGCCGATTCCGTGGACGACGTTCGTGAATGACGTCGTGCATCGCCATCACACGGCCGTCAGCGATCGCCGTTTCCAGCTCAATCTCCCGGTCGGCCACAAGCGCGTCATCGGCGACCGCGATCGGCTCGAGCAGGTGCTCGGCAATCTGATGGAGAACGCAGTGAAGTACTCGCCCGACGGCAGCGAGATCCTCGTCACCGTCGAAGATCGCGGCGATCAGCTCGTGACCTCGGTGGCCGACCGCGGCATCGGCATCCCGACCGACGAGCTGGGACAAGTCTTCGAGCGCTTCCACCGCGGGCGCCAGGTGTCGTCGACGAATTACGGCGGCCTCGGCCTCGGCCTCTACATCACCAAGCAGATCGTCGAACGTCACGGCGGCACGATCTGGGTCGAAAGCCGCGAAGGTCAGGGGACAACATTTTCGTTCTCGCTGCCGGTCGCAGCAGTCGTCGAACAACCTCCCACGCCGGCGACCGCGGAACCGCAGCCGGTCTCCGCCTGAATTTTCATCGCGCGCAACCGGTTTGCGCGACGGATGCGACGGCTTGTCGTCTCACTCGTTCTTCTCTTCCGCGCGGCTGCCGTCAACGCCCAGGACCTCCGGCTCGACTACGAGCGCGAGTCGCTCCTCGGCACTTACCGCCACTACACCCAGTATGTGAACGGACTGCCGGTGCTCGGCGGCGAAGTGATCGAGCGCGTTGCGCATGACGGAACCGTCCGCGAGCTGCATCGGGCGCTGGCAACACCAGCCCCAAAGCGCAGCCTGATCGCGAAGAACACCGCGATCGCATCCGCTCCGCTCGGCAACGTACGCGACGCGCAACTCGTTGCGGTCAACGACGGTGGCGAAGCGCGGCCGGCCTGGCGTGTCGTGGTCGAGGAAAAGCCGCACGAACCGGTTGCGCACTACATCGACGCCGCGACCGGCGTGTTGCTCGTGTCGCAACCGCTCTTCGCGCAGATCACCGCGAAGGGGCGGGTCTTCGATACGAATCCGGTGGCGAAGCTGAACGATCCATCGCTGCGCGATCAAAACGATTCCGCCAGCGCGGTGCCGGACGCGGCGTACTCGATCGTCGATCTGCTCGATCTCAATCCCACCGGCATGCTCATTGGCCCGAACGTGCAGATCGTCGACACCGACGCACCGAGTACACCGCACGCCGACGCCTCGCAGCCGCTGCTCTTCGACCGCAGCCAGCCGCAGTTCGAAGAGGTGAACGTCTACTTTCAGATCGACCGCAGTCAGCGCTACATGCAATCGCTCGGCTACAGTGGCGCGCGCCGGGTCGTCGCGTACTCGATTCCTGTCGATCCGCACTCGCTTTCCGGCGCCGACAATTCGCTCTACGTCGGCAGCACCGTCCCCGGCCAGG
Organism: Acidobacteriota bacterium; assembly: GCA_019247495.1. Taxonomy (GTDB): domain Bacteria; phylum Acidobacteriota; class Thermoanaerobaculia; order Gp7-AA8; family Gp7-AA8; genus JADGNZ01. The sequence continues at coordinate 15,011 of JAFAOU010000179.1, read as the reverse complement.
GAAAGCTCTACCTCGGCGACGGCGGCGTCGATGATGCCGAGGATCCGGACATTGTGTTGCACGAATTTTTCCATTCGGTCCAGGACTGGATCGCGCCGTCCGCATTCTTCGGAACGTCGTCGAGCCAGTCGCGCGCCATGGGTGAAGGCCTCAGCGACTACTGGGCGTACTCGTCCAACTACGAAGCGGGCCTCGGCAGCGGACGCGACCCGTACTGCATCGCGGATTGGGACGCGCGCTGCGCGGGCGATGACTCCGGGCAGAACTGCGGCTATCCGCCAGGCGCCGATTGCCTTCGCCGCGTCGACAGCGCGAAGACGATGAATGACTACAGCAACTCCGATCTTTCGGGGACGGAACACAAGAACGGCGAGATCTGGTCGTCGGCGCTGCGCGAGATTTTCGATGCGCTGGCGCGCCGCCACGGCGTCAGCGATGGACGGCGCACGGCAGACACGCTCGTGCTGGAGTCGATGTTCGGCGCGCCTTCGAATCCGACGTACGCAACGATCGCGAAGAAACTCCTCGACGCCGACCGCGCTCTCAATGGCGGCGCACATGCCGCCACGATCTGTTCGGCGTTCACCGCGCGGCTGATCCTCGCCGCCGCGGACTGCAACCCGGCACCGCGCGCCGACGTGACGCTGTTCCAGTCTCCCCAGCAGGGTGTGGCCATCCCCGACAACGCGCCGGCCGGGATCACATCGACGCTCGACATCACGGACACCCGCGCCATCGAGAAGCTTGCCGTCAACGTCAACATCGCTCATCCGTCGCGCGGCGATCTGCAGATCCTGCTCACCGCTCCTGACGGCACCACCGTCATCCTGCAGAACCAGTCCAGCGACCACACAGCGTTCACGCAGGTCACGTACGGCGTCGATGCCGATTCGTTCGACCGGCTCGATGTCTTTCACGGACGGCAGGCGAACGGACGCTGGACGCTGACCGTCCGCGATCTTCAGCCGCAGAACGTGGGAACACTTCTTTCGTGGTCCCTGGCGATCACATTCGCCGGAGATGCTCCCGCTTCGATCCGACCGTCAACCTTCGCGCCGCGCAAAGTCATTGCGGCCGTGGCGCGAACGCCCGGAGCGCTCGGAACCGTGTGGCAAACGGACGTTCGTCTTTTCAACCGCGGAGCGACGACCGCGAACGTCACCGCGATCTTCACTCACTCGGGCGACGAAGGATGGAACCACTTCGCCGCCGTGAAACTGTCGATCGCTCCGCAGCAGGTCATGGCGCTGGATGACGTCGTCGCCGCGACCATGCGCACGAGCGGCATCGGGCAACTGGAGTTTCTCGGCGACACCGACGCGCTCACCATCACCAGCCGCACCTACACGCGCGCGAACGGCGGCGCTGCAGGAACTTACGGTCAGTTCATTCCGGCCGTGTCGACGACCGAGTCCGCGGCGATCGCGTACTTGCCGCGGATTCAGTCAACCCTCAACTTTCGAACGAACATCGGTTTCGCAGAAACAGCCGGTGGCAGCGGCACCGTTCGCGTGACGCTGTTCGACGGCGCGATCGGTAGCGTCATCTCGCAGCAGGACCTGCCGGTTCTGCCGTTCGGTCATACGCAGTTCCCGGCCGCCGGCGGTGCGCTGATCACCGCGGAGCTGCGCATCATCAGCGGCGACGCCCGCATCGTTGCCTACAGCTCCGTGATCGACAACCGCACCGGCGATCCGATCTACGTCCCCGCTGCCGCGCCGCGTCCCGGAACGTTCTCGGCGCCGGTCATCAGTCAACCTGGGATAAACACCTACTGGCGCAGCGACATTTTTCTCAGCGCGCTCGGCGACAGCGGCGGCACTTATCTGCTGACGTACACCGATTCCGTGACCGCCGAGCGAGTCGTCAAGTTCGGCACCGTCGGAGCGCATGAAGTGCTCGCGCTCGATGACGTCGTGGCCACATTTTTCCGCCGGACCGGATTCGGTTCGGTGAGAGCGGAGCTCGACGGCGGTCTCGTCGCGACGTCGCGCACGGCAACGTCGTCGCCTGCCGGTACGTACGGCCAGTTTATCCCGCTCCGCCTAGCCGACATCGGCGGACCACGCGAACTGCTTCACATCGAGCGCTCCTCCGCCTTCCGCACGAACCTCGGCGCGCTCAACACCGGCGGCATCGACGAAGTGGTCCGCTTCACGCTATATGACGCCGCCGGCCACGCGCTGGGCAGCACGGATCGAACCGTGGGGGCGCTGGGCGTCGTGCAGTTTTCAGTCGAGGAGATTACGACTGCGCCGGTCGCCGGCGGCCGGGTAGAAGTCGAAGTCGTCACCACCAACGGTCACGCGCTCGCTTGGGCCTCTGTCGTCGACAACGCCACCGGCGATCCGATCTTCGTTCCGGCCCAGTAAGGTATTCTCAAGACCATGTCCGTGACTCAATCCGAGCCGCAAACGCTCTCCGAGGTGCCCTTCAAAGTCCTCGACGAGACGCTCCGGCAACTGCGCAGCACCCGCAACGACATCATCCGCTACGGCGTCTGGAACACCCGCAACCTCACCGACGAGGAGTTCAACCACGCCGACGACCGCAAACTCCTCGGCTACTTCCGCCAGGACCTGCTGGAGACGCGATTCCTCTCGAAGGGCCGCAAGATCGACCTGATCCAGCTCTGGCACTGGTTCGACGATCAGATGACCGGCACCGAACCGATGCTCATCAACGGCGAAGAGCACTTCGTCAACGTGCACGACAAGGATCTGGAGAAGGTCCGCAAGCGCATCTCGGAGATCCAGTCGTTCCTGCCCACGCTGCGCGGCGACGACCTCGAAGCGTTCAAGCGCGTCAAGTACAAGCTGCGCCGGACGGTCCTGCGGCTGACCTACGACCTCCATCACCTCTTCAAGCGCCTCGAGAAGTACCGCAAGAACTTCGGCGGTCCAATGGCGCCGCGCGCGGACCGCATCCCGCTCGAAGCGGCAGTGGAAATCCCCGAGCCGCCGCCGATCGACGAGCACGATCACGACGTGGAGTAACAGTCAGTTGGTGTGGTCGGCGAGGAGGCGGACGTGATTCGCGTTTCGTGTGCCGGCTAGCTTTCGCACGAGCTTCTCATCGGCCGTAATGAGAATCTTATCGAGCCTTATCGCAAGTGCCACATAGGAAGCGTCGTACGCACTGAGGCCGGTAGCGTTAGCGACATCCAGCGCATCCTTCGCGAGACTCTGATTCGAGATGGTGATGAATGGCGCCGACGCGACCTCCTCGATGATCTCGATAGCGCGCGAATCCGTCATTTCCGCGCGGCGGACGAGCTTCCAGAGGATGTTCGCCGTTTCCGCGAACAGAAGATCAGGGGCAGCCAGAGCCGTTTCCGCCGTCCGCATTGCGCGAGCGGCTTCATAGTTAGCTTCAGGCACGTACCATTTGATAATGACGCTGGCGTCCACAACCCACAGCGTCACCGTTCACGATCCTCCCGCAGCAACTCAGTGGTGTCTGAAAACTTTTGACCACTGCGGCGTAACTCTTCGAAGATGCGATCGGCAGCCGCCCAGGTCTTGCTCCACTCCTGAGACGCCGCCTCTTCGACGATCGCCTTCAACTCGGCCTGAAGCGAACGATTTCGCTCGCTCGCTCGCCTCTTCAGCGCTTCGACTGTCTCGTCTTCCAGATCTCTTATGAGCACGTTCATGCTATCGAGCCTTCCTTGCGCCGTTGACTCGGGTGCGCGCGCTGCGTTCCGCCGTTTCGTCGAGAATTGCCTTCAGCTCTTCCTCCAGCGATCGGTTGTTTTCCGCTGCCTGCTCCTCGAGCTCCCGGATCGTTTCGTCGTCTAAATCCCGAATCCAGAGATTCATGATATCAAAATGCTATCACACGTCGTAATCCTTCTGTTGCCCGTCCACCACGTCGATCTCCACCGTCTTTGTGACCTTGTCGTTGTTGTCGAGGACTTCCAGGCGGTAGTGGCCGGCGGCCACGTTGTTGAGCGGCGTCGCGCCCGGCGGGAGCGACCTGATTCCCTGCGAGAAAGGATTCATTCCGAAGGTGGTGCCCGACGAATCGACGAGACGGAAGCGGCGCGTTGCCGTGTCGCGCGAATGCAGGATGATCGTGCCTCCCGGCGAGAAGCGGACCGTCTGTTGCGACGGCGAAGACATCGAGATCGTCTGTGGTGCGTAGTTGCTGGCCGACACCGTCACGCGGTACGTGCCGGGCGAAAGCGCCAGCTTGACGACCTCGCTGCTGCCGAAGAAGTTGCCTGAGGGGAGTTCGTTGCCCTGGGCATCGACGACCCGCGTCACGTTAACGCTCAAGGCAGAGTTGTCGCGCATGTCCACCGCGCGAATGGTGATGCCGTCGCTCGGCGAGAGGCGGAACTGCACGTCTTCCGGCGCCGAATCGCCGATGGTGATCTGCCGCGCGTCGTGGCCGTAGCCCGATTTATCGGCGGTGATCTGGTACGAGCCGGAGGCGATGTTCTCGATCACGAAATTACCCGCGGCATCGGTTTGCGCTCCCCGGCCTCCGAAAATTGTCGAGCCGGTCGACGGGCGAAGCTCCACGCTGGCATCGGCGAGGGCGCGCGCGTCGGCGGAATCGACGACGCGACCGCGCAACGCGACCGTCTTGATGGTGATGTCGAACGTGCCGGAGCCGTGGACCTCGTACTGCGTCGCGAACGGATTGAGCCGCTCCATGTCTACTGTCTGAACCGTGTACGTCCCGTCATCGAGGCCGCTCAGCTCGTAGCGCCCGTCGCCATCCGCGGAAGTGCTGGCGGATGTCTGGCTCTTGGCGCCACGCGGCATGAACATCACCTGCGCATTCGGCACCGGGGCGCCGTTCCGTGTCACGCGGCCGCGAATGACGGTGCTCGATTTGAAATCGATGTCCACCTGCGCCGTGCCGCCGGGCTCCAACTCCACCGTCTTCGGTGCGGCGGACTTGGTCGATCCGCCGAACATCGCACCGCTGCGTGCGGTGATGCGAACGGTTCCGGACGGCGCTCCTTCGATGCGGAAATTGCCGCCGCTGTCGACGGGCGCGGTCGAACTGCTCATCGGTCCGCCGTCGGCTGCGCTGGCATAGACGGTGGTCTTTTCGAGCTCCGGGGCGGTCAGGCCATTCACGTGGCCGGTGATCACGCCGCCGCTCTTGAGAATGACGCGCACCGGTCCGGACGAGGCGATGTCGACGTCGCGCACCGTGCCCGCTGTGTAACCGGCTTTCGTGCCGTTGAACGTGTAATGGCCCGGGGCCAGACCTTCGATCGTGAATGCGCCGTTGGCATCGCTTCGCCCGCTGCGGCCGCCATCCGGTTCGGACGCCGAGAACGCGTTCACCGTCGCGTCCGCAACCGGCGTACCGGAGTCCGTCACGACAAAACCGGTGGCGCGGATGCCGGTCGACATCTGTACGTCGAGACGCGCGTCTTTACCGTTCGTCACCGTCACCGTCTTCTGCTGCGTGATGTAGCCGCTGCGGCTGAACGACAACGACTTTTCGCCCGGTTCCAGCGCATCCATGGTGTACTCGCCGCTCGGATCGGTTGTGGCGCTTCCGTCGCTCGGATCGAAGCGCATCACGCGCGAGCCGCCTGCCATCGGATCGTTGCGCACGGAAACGCCGGCCAGCGGACTGCCATCGGGACCGGTGACGCGGCCGGTGAGCTTCGCACCCGTCTCGACGTCCACCTCGACGTCGGGCGCGGTCTTGCCGTCCTCCACCTCGATGTTTGGAACGCGCGCGGTCGTGTAGCCGGGCGCGTTCACGACCACCTGCGTCATGCCCGGCTTGATGCCTTCCAGGACGAACGAGCCATCATCGCTGGTGAACTGCTTCTGCATCGGCGGCATCATGATGGTCATGCCGCCGCCGCTGCGCGAGGTCGTCACGCCGGCCAGGAACGACGTCACCGGCTGGTGCGAATTCTTGTCGAGCACCCGCCCCGTGATGCGGCCGCCGGACGGCACTTCGATGAGGAGGTCGCGCGTGGGCGCTGACACCGACCGCATCTCCTGGATGAACGAGTCCTGTTTGGTGATGTTCAGCATCATCTGACCGGGCGTCAGATCGGTGATGCGGAATGCTCCATCCGGCCCGCTTACGGCGCCGGCAAATCCGTCCTGCGAAATCGCCCGCACATTGACGCCTTCCACGCCGGCACCGCCGCGCGTGATGCGGCCGCTGACCTCGACGCCCGGGTCGAGAACGACGTCGATCGGTTTGGTCGCCGAGTCCACTTTCGTACCACGCACATTCTTCGCTGCATAGCCTTCGCGCTTGAATGCGAGGTCGTACGTTCCTTCCTTCACGCGGATCGAGAACGTGCCGTCGCTGCCGGTGCGGTAGGTGTCGTCGGTACGCTGCTGCATGTTCGACATCACCATCCGCCGCATGCCGCCCATCGCGTCGTTGGCCGACTCGATCGCCTCCACGGCCACGCCGGAAAGCGGCTTTTTATCCTTGTCCGTGACACGGCCGGCGACTGTCACACCGCGCGGAATGGTGATGATCACGCCGGTCTTTTTCTCGCCCGCGGCCAGTTTCATCGACGGCGATTTGCCGGCTGGATAGCCGCGCTTTGCCGCATCGACCTGGAGATCCGAGTCGATGTTCACATCGCGCAGGATGAAGTGGCCGTCGGGCGCGCTGTAGGCGTCACTGAAGAATCCTCGGCCGGTCGCGAAGCTGAACATGTCGCGTTGCGCTGTCGCACGCGTGTTCACGCGCGCTGCGGCGACCGCTCGCTTGTCTTCGTCGACGACCGACCCGCTGATGCGTGCGCGCGCCGTCGCGTAGAGCGCCTTCTGCACGGAGTCGGCGCTCTTCACCGTCACGGACTGCGCGCCGTTGATGCTGAAACCAGGACGCGACGGCCGCAGATCGTATGTTCCCGCCACAAGCGGCCCGACGGAGAAGTTGCCCTTCGAGTCGGTGATCGCGTCGAGGGCCTCATCGCGGTTGCCGAAGCGCCCCGAGGGAGCGACGGCGACGCGCGCGCCAACGACCGGCAGTTGTGACTTCATATCGCGCACGTTGCCGCTGACGGTGCCGCCTTTGGCCAGCTTCAGAGTCGCTGAGGCAGGCGTATGCGCGCGTTGCGCGACGCGGTTGCCACTGCGCGCCCCAACCAACTCCCACTCTTTGCGCGCGTGCGCGATTGCGAACGTTCCATCAGCTGCCGACTTCCCCGCCGGCCACCCATCGAGAAAGATCTCCGCGTCCGCAACGGCCGTTTGTCCATCCTCGGCCACGACGCGGCCGGCGATCGGTACGCCTGCCGTCATCGAAAAGTCCGGCCCCTTTTTCGTTCCGGCCGGCCCGAGCTGCTCCTCGGTGAGCGCATAGTCCGGATGAATGACGATCGCGCGAAAGGCCCACTTCGATGGATCGGGCGCCGAGTAATGCCCCTCGGCATCGGTTTTCGCAATGAACTCCCCGCCGCCGGAGAGATTGACGGTGGCGTTGGCCACAGGCTTGCCGTTGGCGGTGATCGTGCCGCGCACCATCGGCGCCTGCGTCAGCAGCATCGCGCCGGCGTCGTCGTCGGAGAGCAGCCGCACACCGGCCGGCGCGTAGCCGGGCGCGTCGATGCGCACGTCGACGACCGGCTGATCCTTCGGGACATCGATCGTGAACTTGCCGCCGGAGTCGGTCGTCACCGTCGTCAGCGGTTTTCGCTGCGGGTCGGCCGACATCAGCCTCAGCGCCTGCGCCGAGATCAACTCCGGTGCGAAGAGCGACACCTTCGCGCCGCCGACCGGTTTGCCGTCGATATTGATGGCCACCCCGGTGACAGCGGCGTGCAGCGATACGACGAACGACAACACGAACGAAACGCAGAGCAACCGGCGGATTGCGGGCATGACTTGTCCTCCCGAGTCGAACGAATGTACGACCTTTAGACGAAGAATGCTGAACCGGGTTTCGACGTTTGGGCCGGACATGCCGAGAATGCCCGTTCGCGGGGAGAAGCTGCGCCAGCGCCTCGACGCGCTCGTGGCCACGTTCGACGTGACGACCATCGAGCCCGATCCGCTGCAGCTCGTCCTGCGCTACTCCGATCCGGGCGACCAGGAAGTGGCCGGACTTCTCGCCGCCGCGTTCGCGTACGGCCGCGCGGACATCGTGGTCGCGAATGTTGGCCGCGTGCTCGATCGAATGACGCCGTCGCCGTACGCGTACGTGTCCGCGTTCGATCCCGCCGAGGGCAAACGGAGATTTGCGGGGTTCACGCATCGCTTTCACAAGACGCCGGAGCTGGTCTCTCTGCTGACCTGTATTGCCGCGGCGGTCTGCGAACACAACACGCTCGGCGATCTTTTCCGCATCTGCTACGACGATTCCGATCGCGACATCGGTCCGTCACTGACGCGCTTCGTCGACGCTCTGATCGGCGGCCGCCGCACCAAAGCGCTCGACTACCTTCTGACGTCGCCCGCGAATCACTCGGCCTGCAAACGGATGAACCTCTTCCTCCGCTGGATGGTCCGCCGCACCCCGCCCGACGCCGGCATCTGGAGCTTCGTCGATCCGGCCAAACTGGTGATGCCGGTCGACACGCACGTCCACCGCATCGCCACGTTCCTCGGCCTGAACGATCGCAAGTCGGCCGACTGGAAAGCCGCACGCGCACTCACCGATCGCCTCGCGAAATTCGACCGCACCGATCCCGTCCGCTACGACTTCGCCATCTGCCGCTTAGGCATCCTCGACCTTTGCAGTCGCAAGCGAAAAAAAGAAAATTGCGACGTCTGTCTGCTGCGGGACGTCTGCCGATTTCCGGTCGTGTAGTTCGTTCACGGCGACCGAAACGCCTTTTCGTAGCCGGTCATCTCCACATATCCGCGGCCGTTGACGGCGACGTTCCCGAACGAGCCGGCCGCGTCGACGGCGCCTTCCCAATACGTGACGTGCGTCGAACTGCTCGTGACCAGCTCCTGCTCCTTCATTACCGGCTGCAAGGTCAGCGCGATGCCGAACGATGGGACGGCGATGCGCCAGCCCATCGGATACGTTCCGCCCGATTTCTTCGAATGCCATGAACCTGTCGGCGTGATCGAGATCTGTTCGCGGCGGAGGTGGATGACGTTCCCTTCGCTGCTGATGAGCGAGCCGGAGGAGACCGCGTCAGCCGTGCCATCTTTGCGCCGGATCTGGTAAAGCATCAGCTCCGCGTCGTTGTCGAGTTGGACGGAGAACCAATCCCAACCCTGCTGACTTTCGCGCAGGCCGGAGCTGCCGAACTCGTGATCCATCCAGGCCGTTCCGCGGCAGTTCGCGCCGTTCACGCGTCCGCGCACTTCGAGCCGCGACATCGAGTAGTAGTGCGACGCGTAGCCGGGACCTTCCGCTTTCACGCTGACACCGTTCTGGCCGTGAATGGCCGGCGCTTTGCGCGACGTCATCACCAGATCGATAGCGTCTTTGCCGCCGTAGCCGATGATTCGCCAGGAGCCATCCGCGAGCGTGACGGCGCGCCATCCTTCGTTGAACACATCAAGCGTCCCCGCGGCGGCGCCGGCGGTGAAGGGCGACGAGCGATTGAGCTTCTCGTAGTAACGGAACTCGTTCGCGGCCACGTCAGTGATCGCAAAGTGCGCCAGCGAGAGATTGCGAAGATCCCATCGCGTCTTCGGTTCAGTTCCCGGCGGGACGACGCCGACGCGAAAGAACGTCAGCTCGAATCCGTAGCGTTTGCCGCCGTCCGTATCGAGATGGCCGGTGTAGTACCACCACTCGGTCTTGTAATCGTCGTGTGTGCCGTGATCGCGCGGGAACGTATAGTCATAGCCGGGAAGCGCGGGCTGGAACTGCGCCTGCTCCGCGGCGAATGTTGAATGTTGAATGTTGAATGTTGAATGAAGGAGCAGGCCGATCGTCAGCCAGCGCTTCCATTCAACATTCAACATTGAACATTCAACATTCGACATTCCAAAGTCCATAATATGCGACCGCAAAATGGCTGAGACTCCAGCACGAACGCGCTTCCGCACCGTTGCCGCGGAAGGGAGCATTCCTATCGATGCCGACGATCTCGTCGCGTTAGCGCGGCGCTACGTCGATCAGGGGATGTACGACGAAGCCATCCATCTATACGAGATGGCGGAGAAGCTGAAGCCGGGATCCGTCGCAGTTCGCATTAACCTGGCGCGCGCCCGCGATCTCAAATCGCAGGCCGAGGCGTCGAGGTATGAGACGGTAAGGCAGGATGTCGATGCGCAGCGGGCGCGCGACGAAGTCGATGCCTCGCAGTACGTCGGTCTCGCGCAGTACTACATGGCCAAGGACCAGACCGCAAAAGCGATCGAGCTGCTCGAAATCGCCAAGCTGAAGACGCCGAACAACTACCGCCCTTACGAAATCCTCGGGCGCCTCCACTACTCGCAGGGCGAGTGGGACGCCGCGCACGAGGAGATCGTCAAAGCGCGAAAGCTCAATCCGTTTGATCGCGGACTGGCCGAGATCTCCGGGCGCGTCGAATTCGAGCTGCGCAATTTCGAGCGCGCCATGGAGGATTTCGTCGACGCGTTTCTCCTCTCCACCGATCAGAAGGGCGAGAGCACCGAGCCGGTGCGGCGCATGATCAACACGCTCAAACGGATGGAGAACATCGAGACGAAGGAGCTGAACGCGCGCATCAAACAACGCGTCGAACAGCTCCAGCTCTGCACCGAACGCCTCGAACTGCGCAAGGACAATCTCTTCAAGGTCGAGTCGAAGAAAGGGCTGCGCGAGATCATCCAGAAGATCACGCGCGACGCCGAGACGCGCGACAACCTCATTGCCATGGCCGCCGGCCTGCGCGCGCTGGCCGTCTTTCAGCACATCAAAGACGAGCAACTCATTCGTCTCTCCAAGTTCGCGCGCGTCGAAACGCTCGAAGAGGGCGGCCGCGTATTTCGCGAAGACGACCGCTCCATGGATTTCTACATCGTCAAGAACGGCCGCGTCGATATCCGGAAGGACACGCCGTTCGGTCCGCAGATTCTCGGCTCGCTCACGGAAGGGACGATCTTCGGCGAGATGAATTTCATCGACCGCACGCATCGCTCCAGCGACGCGGTGGCCGTCGTGCCGTCGAGTTGCTTCACCTTCTCCTTCAGCGCGCTCGATCAGCTCATGGACGAGGACAAGCAGCTCGCCGTCGGCCTGCACTGGGCCTTCTGGCGCTCGCTCACCGAGAAAGTGCGCGACGCGAACGAGCAGCTCAAGTTGTTTTTCCAGGAGGACGCCAAGAAAGGCCAGGGCCGCAAACGCGTCGAAGGGACGCGGGAGATGCAGCAGGTCACCGTCAAGTCGGAAGACAAGGTCGATCTCTTCAAGGAGCGCGGGCTCTCCGCCGGTGAAATGAAGCTGCTGGCGACCTTTTCCAGCGAGGAGCGCTTCAGCGAAGGGTCGATGGTTTTTCGCGAAGGGGAGAAGGGCGAGAAGCTCTACATCGTCCTCGACGGCCGCGTGCGCATCTCGAAATTCATCCCCGGCGTCGGCGAGGAAGCGCTGGCGGTGCTCGACCGCGGCGATTTCTTCGGCGAGATGGCGTTGATCGACGACAAGGCGCGCTCCGCGGACGCGAAAGCCCACGACGGCGATGCGACAGTGCTCTCGATCGACCGCGCCACGCTGAACGAGATCCTCTCGATGGACCCGCACGCGTCGCTGCAGTTCCTGAATCTTCTCTGCCGGATGATCAGCCGCCGGCTCCGCGAGATCAACGAGAAGATCGTGCAGTGGAAATACATGTCGGGCGGGTTTTAGAGGCGTTTCACCACAGAGACACAGAGAACACAGAGGGATTTCTCTGCGACCTCTGTGTCTCTGTGGTGTAAAGGTTTTCCAGCCGCGTAATCCGCAGGTCCTTGGAAAACCCGCGCACGACGCGCTCCCGCGCATTCGCGGCCACGCCCAGTCGACGCGGCTCATCGTCGATCACCTCGGCGATCGCGCGCGCCAGCGGCGCCACTTCTTTCGCCGGAATCAACCAGCCGACTTCGGGCGATGAGACGAGCTCGCGATTTCCGCCGCAGTCCGTTGCGATGACCGGCTTGCGCATCGCCATCGCCTCGCGGATCGTGCCGGTGATCCCGGTGCCCGCCCACGAGGCGTCGACGACCAGATCGCACGACGCGAAAACGTTCGGCATGTCGTCGCGATACTCGATCGCGGTGACGTTCGACGCCACGCCGCGCTCGCGGGCATAGCCGTTGACTGACGCCTGCTCGCCGGCATCGCGGCAACCGATCAGCGCGAGATGCACGTGCGGATGCGTTGGAAGAATCGACGCAACGGCATCGATCAACTCCTTCCACCCTTTCCACTCCCGCACGCCGACCTGCGCGATGAGAAAACGGTCGCCTGCGATCCCTTTCTCGCGGCGGAACGCGCGCGCATCCCATTTGTCGGGATCGAAGAGCGAGACGTCCGTCCCCGCGTAGACGACGACCACTTTCTCGCGAGAAAGACCGCCGCTGGCGACGATCACATCCTTGATCTGTTCGCACACCGTGACCACGCGGCTGACGCGCCGGGTGCGGTACTTGATCCGATTCCAGACGTCGAGCGGAAACGAAACGCCGCGATTGACAACGAACGCGCGCACCGGCTGCAGGAACGTCGCCGCGAGCGCGAGCGAGTGCGCGACGCCTTTGTGTACGTGAACCGCGTCCGGCTTGACTTCGCGAAACAGCTTGCCGAGCTTCCACGCGCTGACGACGTCGAACTGATGGCTCATCGGCAGCCCGACGAACTTCACATCCGCTTCGGCTGCCTTCGACGCCAGCACGGCGTCGGGCCGGCTGACGATCGTCACGTCATGTCCGCGCTCGCGCAGACCGGCCGCGGCCTGAAACATCTGGTGCACCGAGCCGGTGTTGAACTGGTTGAACTCGAGGATCTGGAAGATGCGCATCGGCGAGGGCGCGGATTGTAGCGGCGGTAGCGGGAAGCGTGCACTTGCTATATCGTTTCCGATCCCCGGACCTCCCTAAACTACTGACGACAATGACCGACAAACCGAAATCCGAGATCAAAGTAACCGACAGGCGCATCTTCACAGCCGAGGGGGAGATTCGCGAGGAATTCAAGCAGGAAATCAAGCCGGGAGATCCATTTGCTGCGAAGCCGGCATCTTCGCCGGCCCCGCCAAAAGAGGCAGCGGCCGAGCGGCGGCAGACGCCGAATCCGGAGCCGCCTGCGAGCGGAGAACGGCGCACCAAATCGATCGCCGACAAAGCGCAGAATCCCGGGACGCCGTTCGCCGATTTCGTCGAGCCGCTCATCGCCCAGGCGTATATGTCGCTCGGAATGTTGCGCGATCCGTATGGCCAGAAGCCGAAGATCGACGTGGCCGCGGCGCGGCAGATGATTGAAATGGTCACCATGCTCAAGGACAAGACCGCCGGTAATCTGACGCCGGACGAAGATGATTTCCTCTCGACGCACCTCGGAGAATTGAAGCTCGCATTCGTTCAGCGAACGAAAAGCCTCACATGAAACTCCGCCCTTTCCTGCTGCTCGCCCTGTCCGTGTGCCTCGGCTCTCTGACGGCACGCGCGGAGGATCTCGCGCCGCGGGACATCTGGCCTCAGGCGACTTCCGCGGCCGATTCGGGCAACGTCGCAGCGGCCGTGAAGAAGACGGCGCAACTCACGGAGGTCGGCAAATCATCCGGCATTCAAACGTTTCCGGTCTATGCAATGTCGGCCAGCGCGCTGTCACGTCAGGCGGCGAAACAGGGAAACAAGTCCGCGGTCGAATGGGGCGCGAAAGCTGCCGACGCGCTCGATCCAATTTCGCCCGCTGTCGCCTTCATGCGCGCGGACGATGCAGTCGATTCGTCAAACTGGACGGGCGCGGCGTCCGAGATTTTTCGCGGCTTCGGAAACATCCTTCGCAACTATCGCTCGCGGCTTCTGAGCCGGTCTGATTTCCTGATCACGCTCCTGATGGCCATCGCGCTGACGGCGGGCATCTTTGCGATCGCTCTCTTCATCCGCTACGGCCACGCCATGACCCATGACTTCCGCGAAATCCTCGGCGAGCGGATGCACGGCGGCTCGGTATCGGTGCTCGCCTTCGCGCTCCTCTTCCTGCCGATTTTTCTCTGGCTCGGTCCCGTCTGGCTGGTCTTCTACTGGTTCATCATCTTCTTCGGCTACGCCAACCGCGGCGAGCGGATTCTGATCCTGTCGTTTTCCACGCTCATCGCTGCGGCGCCGGTGCTGCTCGATCTCACGTCGCATTGGATTGCCGGCGTCGACAGCCCGGTGGTCATGTCGGCGATCGCAAGCAGCGAACGCAGCTACCAGCCGGACGCGCTTCGCCGCATGCAGGAGCTGATCAGCATCGTTCCCGACGACGCCACGCTGCACCTTCTGATCGGCAACCTCTACGTGCAGGATGGGAACGAGCAGCAGGCCACGCAGCACTACCGCCGCTCGGCGGAATTGCACGACTCCGCCGGGGCGCACGTAAACCTCGGCAACCTGCATTTTTCGAACAACGATTTCGCGACCGCGGTGACCGAGTACAACAAAGCCGAGGAGCTCGATCCGAAACTGGCCATCGCGTTTTATGACGACTCGATCACGCTCGGCGCGTTGTCCAAGTTCGACGAGCAGGCGCAGAAGCTCGATCGGGCCAACAGTCTCGACCGGTCGCGCATCGAACGCCTCACCTCCGCTCCGCCTGCGCAGAAAATCGTCTTCTACGATCCGCCGATTTCGCAGGCATGGAGCGTGTCGTCGAACATTGCACGCCGAGGAGTGGCGCGGTCGCTCTTCGGAAACTATGCGTGGTTCGATCCGATCGAGAGCGTGCGCAATCCGCTGACGCTCGGCGCGATTCTGACCATCCTCCTCGCGCCGTTCGTAAACAAAATTCGCAGCAAGACCGGATACGCCGGCTCCTGCATCAAGTGCGGACGGACGTACTGTCCGCGCTGCAAGTCGGCTTCGGAAAGTGCCACGTTCTGCACGCAGTGCATCCACATTTATCTGAAGCGCGACGGCGTTTCGATGGCGACGAAGCGCGCCAAGCTCGAA
>JAFAOU010000107.1 GCA_019247495.1 Acidobacteriota bacterium | reverse complement strand
CTCAGCATGCACCGAGCGCAATCGACGCTCACTCCGAGTGCGAATGGAAGCAGGGTCACGACGAAGCTTCGAAAGTGGTGGCGCCGCTCACGGCGGCGCACTTGACAGACGTGGGCCTTCTCATGGAAGCCGGCGAGGACGCCAGCGCTCCGTAGCACTACTCTTCGTCCACCTCATCCGGCGCGTCGAAGTTCGTCCAGACGTTTTGCACGTCGTCGTGGTCGTCGAGCATTTCCATGAGCCGGAGCATCGACTTCGCCTTCTGCTCGTCGAGGCTGACCGAGTTCGCCGCGATCTGACCGAGCTTCGCTTCCACCGTCGGAATCTTGTTTTTCTCCAGCGCCTCGCGCACCTGCTCGAATGCCTCGGGCGAGGTGTAAATCTCGAAGACCTCCGGATCGCCGCTTTGCAGATCATCAGCGCCCGCTTCGAGCGCCACTTCCATCAGCTTGTCCTCGGATGCCGCGCTCTTCTCGACGGCGAAGTAGCCCTTGCGCTCGAACTGAAAACGGACCGAGCCGGGCGTACCCATATTGCCGCCGCACTTTTCGAAGATGTGGCGGATCTCAGGCGTGGTGCGGTTGGTGTTGTCGGTCATCGTCTCGACCATGACCGCGACGCCGCCGGGGCCGTAGCCCTCGTACGTCAGCTCTTCGTAGATCACGCCTTCGAGCTCACCGCTACCGCGCTTGATGGCGCGCTCGATGTTGTCCTTGGGCATGTTGTTGGCCTTGGCCTCGGCCACCGCAGCGCGCAGGCGCGGGTTGCCGGCCGGATCGCCGCCGCCCATGCGCGCGGCAACAGTCATTTCTTTCAGGATGCGGGTGAAGATCTTTCCGCGCTTCGCGTCGGCCGCACCTTTCTTGTGCTTGATGGTGCTCCATTTGCTGTGGCCGGACATCGGGATGCTCCTTATGGTCGGGCGGGACCTCGGTCCCGGATATTTGAGGGGGCGCGATTATAGCCGAAGGGCCATCATCTGCGAGAGCCAACCGTGGCCCGCAATTGCCGCAGACGCAGGTCGAGCTCCTCGGGTGTGATGTGCGCGTACTTTTCCGGCAGCAGCCGCCTGCTCGACGACTCGAAAACCGCGAGCAGCTCCATGTATTCGAGCAGTTCCGTGTCGCGGCTGGGGAAGTAATCGGCTGCAGCGGCCACGAACTGATCGGCGGAAACCGACGCCGACGAATCGCGCGCCGCATCGTCGTTGGCCATCAGGATCACCGCTTCGACATCCGCATTCGAATAGCCGACGAGCTTCTTCGAAAACGCATCGCGAATGGAGGTGAAATCGACGTCCGTATTGATCCGATTCTTCCTCACGACCGCGCGGGCAATGTTCTCAACCTCCTCGGGCGTCTGCGAGTAGAGGAACGGAATCTTGCGATCGAGACGCCCGGCGCGCTTGAGGTCGACGTCGAGCTTGTCCGGACGGTTGGTCATCACCAGGAAAAGAATCCGCCCTCGGTTGGACGTGTCCGACATGAACTCCTTGATCCGCGCGATGACGCGCGATGACGTGCCGCCGTCGCCGTCGCCGTCCGTGTTGCCGAACGCGCGGTCGCCTTCGTCGACGATGACCACAACCTGTCCAATGGCGCGGATGACGTTGAGAATCTTCTCGAGATTGCCCTCGGTCGCACCCACCCACTTCGATCGAAAGTTTTTCAGCTTGATCGTAGTCAGTCCGCACTCGCGCGCGAAGGCCTCGGCCACGAACGTTTTGCCCGTTCCCATAGGGCCCGTGAACAGGATGCCCATCGGCACACGCGCGATCTGGCCGTCGCGAATGCTGCCGGCGATCACCAGCAAATCCTTCTTCACCTCGTCCATGCCGCCGACGACTTCGAAGCCGAAGGCAGGGACTACGAACTCGATCAATCCAAAACACTCGCGCTCGAGAATCTCGCGTTTGCGGCTTGCGATAAGGCGATCGACTTCCTGCCGGGCACGGTCGCCGCGATCCGCGACCGCTTGCTCCACCGGCTGCGCGCCCGGCGCGAGCAGCTTGACGATCTCGTCCTGGCTCAATCCGGAAGTAAGCGCGGCCAGCTTCTTCGCGCGCTCTTTCGCATCGCTGCCGCCGAGAAGCCTGGCGATGAACTCCTCGCGCTCGGCCGCCTCGCTCTCGCTGCGCGGCGCGGGCGTGAGGATGGCGATGATCTGGATGGCCTTGAGCCCGGCAGTGATCTCCGCGTACCGATCGGCTTCTTTCGCGCTGAGCTGGTTATCCGCGATCAGCGCCGCGGCGCGCCGCGTATCGCGCTCCGGCATCGGCACTTCGACGACCGCCACTTTCGGATTGGAGATCAGTTTCGAGGAGAGATCGGTGAGATTTTCTGACACGAGGATGACGATGTTGTCCGTGTGCTCGATCTCCGGCAGAAACGACCAACGGTGCAGCGTCACGACCGCGCCACGATCCGACTCACTCTGAAAATTCGGATCGCCCGCCGGCGCAAGGGCCTCGGCGTATTCGAGAATCACCGCCGTCTTCGTCGACGCGATCAACAGCCGCTCGATCGCCGCCAGCGCGCGCGTCTTGTCCTCGGGGAGCAACAGGTCATCGAGATGATCGACGCCCTTCGCGCGTTTGAGGAACCGGACGCCCGTGGCCACGTTGTAGACCACCACCGTGTCCTTCGTATCGCTGAGAAGCGTGTTGCCGAGAAACTCAGTGATGGTGAGCGTCTCCCCGCCGCTGATCACCGCGTCATAAACGTTCCCGTGCAACACGAACACAGACGCTTCCCCGCGCACATAGCGGCGTCGAAGGTCTTCAGCCCAGGCAGGCAACGTTTTTTCAGCCATTTCTCCGCTTCTCCCCGCTCCTCCGCGTCTCCGCGTGAAACCGTCCCCCGTCAATCCCCTCACGCCTCAATCGCGTGAAGAATCTTCTCCGTATCGACAGCCGTCTGCCGGATCGACTCCACGCCGTCGAGCAGGTCGTCGAGCTGTCCCGACAACTCCGCCGGCGACTGCATGGTGACGATCTGGTCCGCGATGAGCTGAAACGAATTCTCGATCAGATCGAGCTGCCCTTTGGCCACGCCGAGGTAGTTCTTGATGTCCTTCAACTTCTCGATGCGCTTCAGGATCACCGCCAGATTTTTTCCGGCGATGTCGCGCTCCTGCTGTGTTGCGTTTTTCGCAGCCGCGCGTGTGCGCCAGCGCTCGCAGTCGCGTTCGAGCGAATCGAGATCGATGTCCGCGAGGTAGTTCTCATACCGGCTGCACGTCAGCGCCATCTCCAGAAACGAGTCGACCAGCTTCCGCGTTTTGATCAACTCACCGCGCAACAGATCGCCGGTGAACGAAGGATTCTGCGAAGCCAGCCGGTTGATGTCCTGCTGTCGCGCCACCAGCCGCTCCACGCGCGCCCGCTGCTCCTCGGGCAACGCCTTCATCCGCTCGTTGCGATCCTGCTCCTCCAGCGCCAGCCGAATCTTCTCGAACCGCGGATCCCACAGCAGCCGCCGCAGCGTCGGATTGTCCGGCCCATGCAGAAGCCAGATCGCCTCCGCCCCAAGCGCGCCGAGCGCCAGCACCGGATTGAGCGTTAGAACGGAAGCCGCCAGCGCCCCGCCAAGGAGCGAAAGGTTGTATGGATTCGAAAACGCCATCTTCAAATACGGCCGCTTCTCGAAGATCGCCTCCTTCGCCATGTCCTTCGCCGTATCGCGCACAGCCTGCGCCAACTTCGGAGGCGGCAGACCGGACTGGTTCGGCTTGATGGGATCAGCCACGACGCGGATTGTACCGGCAGGAGGTTCGCGACCGTTCCCGCGGGGTTCGCACCTCCGCGCCGAGGCAACACTGATGGCTCACATCAATGGTGGTCTTTCTTCACCTGCGCGACGATGAGATCGTTGAGCGCCAGGCCTACGCGGAGGATGCCGTCGCTGAATGCGGT
>JAFAOU010000103.1 GCA_019247495.1 Acidobacteriota bacterium | reverse complement strand
TCCCGCGTCGTCCATCCACAGCTCGCGCCGCCAGCGCGTCAGCGGGATCACGGCGAGGTCCGCTCCGATGTGCCGCTCGTCGTTGAACATCCGTGCCAGTTCGCCGACCGTCATCCCATGCCGGATCGGCAGCGAATGCCAGGCGATGAAGCTCTCCTCGGTATGCAGCAGCGGTCCTTCCACCTCGGCGCCGCCGATCGGATTGACGCGATCGAGCACCACGAACCTCACATGTGCCGCGGCCGCGGCCTCCATCGCCAATCCCATCGTGGCGATGTACGTGTAGAAGCGCGTTCCCACATCCTGAATGTCTAAGACGAGCGCGTCGAGTCCCGCCAACTGCTCCGGTTTCGGCTTCCGCGTGTCGCCGTACAAGCTGTAGACGGGCAGCCCGCTGACGGCGTCCGTCGCGTTCGCGACGTTCGCATCGACAGTTCCTCGGATTCCGTGCTCCGGCGAGAAGAGCGCGACCAGCGTGACGTCCGGCGCGCTGCGCAGCGAATCGATGGTTGGATTCCAGGCGCGGTCGATGCCGGTGTGATTCGTGATCAGACCAACGCGCATGCCGCGCAACGGCGCGTAGCGCTCGCTCTCCAGATGATCGATTCCGTTGTTCGTGTCCGGCCCGCCGAAGGTGAAATGCACCTGTCCGCCCGGCCGCACCGGCAGCGCGCCGCCCGGCGTTTCCCGCGGAACACGTGCAGCCTCGGCGGCCAACGTTCCGAGGGCGACCTGGAGCCGGAGCACGTCGCCGGTGCCGTTCGGATGCACCCGATTCGACAGGAAGATGTAGAACGTCTTCGAAAATGGATCGATCCACATCATCCCGCCGGTGAAGCCGGTGTGTCCGTACGACCCGAGCGGAAAAATCTCGCCGCGCGGCCGGCTGAATGAGGAATCGAGATCGAATCCGCCCGCGCGCCGCACGGCGACATTCGGAGGGGTCTGCACGCTCGTCAACATGTTGACGGTTTCGGTTTTGAGTATCGGAGCGCCGCCTCGCAGCAGCATGCGGCAGTAGAGCGTGAGGTCGTGAACAGTCGTGAAGAGGCCGGCGTGTCCCGCGACGCCGCCCATACGCCGCGCGGTAGGATCGTGCACGACGCCGCGGAGCATGCCCTCGGGACTTTGTTCAGTGGGGGCGATGCGAGCGATGGGAGTCGGGTGTCGGGCGTCGGGTGTCGGAGATGAGGCAGGCGGTTTTTGCTCCGACTCCCGACCCCCGACTCCCGACTTCCGAAATCCGCTGTCGGTCATCCCCAGCGGCTCGAAAATCTCTCGTTTCGCAAACACGTCGAGGTCGTCGCCGGAAACGCGTTTCACGATCTCGCCAAGCAATTCGAAATTGATATCGCTGTACCGGAACGTGTATCCCGGCTTCTGCCTGGGCTCCTCGGCGATGGCTAGGCGGATGGCGGTGTCGTAGCCGCTCCACGGCGTCGAGAGGTCGAGGTCGGGCCGCAGCCCCGAGGTGTGCGTGAGGAGATGGCGGATCGTGATCTCGTCGCGCCAGCCGCCGCGGAACTCCGGGATGTAGCGGCTTACCGGTGCGTCGATTTCGATCTTTCCGCGCTCGATCAGCAGCCAGACCGACGGCGTCGTGGCCACGACTTTCGTCAGCGACGCGGCGTCGAAGATCGTGTCATCCGTCATCGCCTCGACCGTGGGGACTAGAGCGCGATTGCCGTAGACCTTTTCGTAGACGGAGTTGCCGCGCTCGAGATGGAAGACACCGCCGGGGAGCTTGTGCTCGGCGATGGCCGTCTCGATCGTGCGATCGATCTCGCGCAGTTTCGCGGCGTCGAAGGTGCTGGTGTTTTGCATCGTCGTGCAGGCGGAGAGGATCGCGGCCAGCGCCGCGGCGCTAAACCGTCGCATGCTCCCGCTCCGGAATGAGCGCGCCGGCGGCGAACGTCGTCAGCGAACCGATGACGGTGTACCACGGCCACGCCACATGCGTGGCAAAACGAACGGTGAGCACGACCGCGATTCCAACCGTCATGCCGGCCAGCGCCGCGCGCGGCCCGCCACGTTTGGCGCTGCCGAGGAGGAACACGCCGAGGATCGGGCCATTGATGAGCGAGGCCACGCTGAGTGCAGTGCTCAGTGCCGATTCGCTCTTGTGACGCACGGCCAGCGCCACGAGGATCTGCACGACGCCCGCGATGATCGTGACGACGTGCGAGACGCGGAGATAGTGGCGGTCAGCTTTGTTCTCGCGAAAGGGTTTGTAGAGATCGGCGACGAATGCTGCTGCAATCGAGTTGAGCGACGACGACATTGCGGCGGCGAAAATCGCGGCGACGACCAGCCCTGACAATCCCGAAGGCAGATGCCGCGTGATGAAGTCGGGGAAGACCTGATCGGGCGCATGAAACGGCGCCGACGCGGCAGCAGTCGCGTAGCCGGCCAGTTTGTACGGCGCGTAGAACGCGAAGAGCAGCACGCCGATGAAGAGAAATCCGATGAACTGCGCCAGCACGACGACGCCCGATGACAGCAGCGCCAGCGCCGCGCTGCGAGGACGGTCGGTGCACAAATATCGTTGCACCAGATATTGATCCGTTCCGTGCGTCGACATCGTCAGGAAGCAGCCGCCGATCAGGCCGGCCCAGAAGGAGAACGTCTTCGTTGCATCGAACGCGAAATCGAAAACGCGGAACTTCCCGTAGGCGTGCCCGATCTCCATCGCCGCCGAAAACCCTCCGGGGATGTGCCGCGTCAACACGATGGCAGCGGCCAGCGCACCGGCGATGTAGATGCCGAGCTGCACGACCTCGATCCAGACCACGGCCTCCATTCCTCCATAGAATGTGAAGATGATCATCACCACGCCGATGCCGACAACGCAGAGTGTGATCACCGACTCCGCCGAAACACCCGCCACGCTGCCATAAACCGCCGCGAGCACGAATGCGGTCAGCAGCAGCCGTACGCCGTCCGCGATCGTGCGCATGGCGATGAACAGCGACGACGCCAGCGCACGCACGCGCCATCCGAATCGACGCTGCAATAGCTGATAGACGGTGACCAGATCGCCGGTGAAGTACGACGGGATGAAGAGAATCGAAATCGCAATCCGTCCGGCGAGATATCCGAAGACGAGCTGCAGGAAGGTGAAGTCGCCACCGCGCGCGTACGCGATGCCGGGAACGGAGATGAAGGTGATGGTTGACGTTTCCGTCGCCACGATCGACGCGCTGATCGCCCACCACGGAACGTTCTGACCGGCCAGAAAATACTGGCTGGTGGTCTGCTGCTTCCGCCCGAACCAGGCGCCAGCCCCGACGACGGCGGCGAGGTAACCGACGATGATGACGAGATCGAGGACGGACAAGTGCGCGGCATTGTAGCCACTGTCATTCCGGCCGAGTGAGAATGTGGCGGCGCGGGCACACCGTGCTCGCGCCGCCGGGTGGTTACCGCTGGCCAGCCAACAATGCTACGGAGCTCTCTTTCTTCGGATCGGTCGACGCGCGCGCGGTACGCGCAATCTCATCGTCGATGACCGTGGTGAACATGGCGAGCGGTGCCGCCCCTTGAACCAAACGGCCATTGATGAAGAACGCCGGCGTTCCGGTGACGCCGTACGATTCACCGGACGCGTGGTCCGCGGTCAGGGCCGCGTCGAGGTGGTCATCTCCCATGCAACGCGTAAAACGCGCACCGTCGAGACCGATGCTATTGGCGTGAACGACGAGATCGGGAGCCGTGAGCTTCGACTGATTCAGGAACAGCATGTCGTGCATCTCCCAGAACTTTCCCTGCTCGCCGGCGCAACTCGCGGCTTTGGCCGCCAACTGCGCCGATCGATGAATCGGCAGTGGGAAGTGGTGAAAGACGAGGCGAACCTGCGTGGGATATTTCTTCAGAACCTCCGCCACCGTCGCCGAGGCTCGGCCGCAATAAGGGCACTCGAAGTCCGAGTATTCGACGATCGTGACGGGTGCAGTGGCCGGTCCGCGTACCGGCCCGCTACCGGCTTCGACCGGGAGGCGCGGCGGCTCCAGCAGCACACGCACGTTTGCGTTGCTGCGCAAGCTGTTGACAAATTCAGAGCGGCGCGTGGCGGAACGCTGACTGCGAAGGTTCGCCGCGATCTGATTCAGCGCTGCCTCCTCCGGAACGTTGCTGAAACGATCCTTGGTGGCGTCGTAGACCATGCGCACCTGATCGGCCGTGGGTACCTCGATCTTGCCGTCGACTTCCTGATGTAGAAGCTCGTCGACGGAAATGCCACGGCGCGCCGCTTCTGCCGCGACCAGCCGTTTGTCGATGATTTCCTGGATTGCCGACGAGCGCATCCGGAACTCGTCGGTGCGCAGCCGGAACATTTTCGTGGCCACCAGGTCATCGACTTCCGCCGCGGTCACCGGTTGACCGGCTGCAAACGCGACGACCTCAGGTTGAACGGCCTTCCTGCTGGAAGTGGCGGCGAACAGAGGCACGGAGATGACGACGGCGAGGACAGCGAAGACACTCGTTTGTGATTTTCGGTTCATGGACGTGGCTCCTTTTTTACTAGCAGGAATCGCCGCCGCAATAGTCACTGCGGCTGAGATTGCTCGGATCTGATGACGGATAACAACAGTCACTGGAATGCGCCGCCCAGAAGTCGACGGCATCCGTTTCACAGGTCGTGTAGTCGGCGGGTCCGCAATTGTTCGCGTCGTGATACGTGGCGTTGAAGTAGGACTCGATATGGCAACTGCAGCCGATGAAGCAAACCGTGGATGTGAGCCAGCCGCCGATCTTCACTCGGCTGGTGCGTACCCAGTTCGGCGTGCACGTTGCGCAATTGCCTCCCGAGTAGTCGCCGCAGGTCGTGTAATGCGTATCGTTCTCCGGGCAATAGTCGGGATCTTGCTGTTCCGGACGGCAGTACCAGCACTCGGTGTCGCAGAGGGTGGAGCTGGTACAGGAGGTCGCGCAATTGTCCTGCGCGTGGGCTGATGGCGCTGGGAACGTGAGCGCCACGATGACAAAAGCGAAGATCAGGATTGGTAGTCGACGCATAAGGTCTCCTCGAGTCATCCGGCGCGAAGGGCCGTCCCCTTGTGTCACGCCGGACAGGTAGTGATGCGGTTACCGGGATTTGTTGCGTCCAGTCGAGTCGACTCTATTTCTTCCTTCTTGCAGTTTTTGCCGGCGTGTGGATGCGTGCACGATGCATACCGACGGAATACCGGACGCGGCCTTGAGAAGGGCGTCACTCTTTCATCAACGGTTCGGTTTTTCCGGTGATCAGTCTCGCGCCGCGTTGGTAGGTGAGATATGCCCACGCCCACTGCAGGATCACCAGGACGCGGTTGCGGAATCCGATGAGGAAGAAGATGTGGATGGCCAGCCAGGCCGCCCAGGCGATGAAGCCGCTGAGTTTCAGCCTGCCGAAATCGGCCACTCCCGCCGCGCGGCCGATCGTGGCCAGCGAGCCTTTGTCGCGGTAGCGGAAGGGGAGAGGGGGCTGGTAATTCAGAAGGCGCGCGATGTTTTCCGCGGTGTGAATCCCTTCCTGAATCGCGGCGGGCGCGACGCCGGGGACGAGCGAGCCGTCGTCGTTTGTCACCGCGGCGAGGTCGCCGATGACGAAGACTTCGGGGTGGCCGGGGATGCTGAGGTCAGGCTCGACGAGCACGCGTCCGGCGCGGTCGAGCGGGACGCCGAGGCTCTTCGCGATTGGCGAGGCTTGCACGCCTGCCGCCCAGAGGATCGTTCGTGTCGGGATGGTCGTGTCGCCGATGCAGACTTCGTGATCGTTGATGCGCGTGACCTGCGCATTGGTCACGACTTCTACGCCGAGGGTCCGCAATTGATCGGCCGCTTTCGCGGAGAGGGGCGGCGGATAGGGAGGGAGGACGCGTTCCTTTCCTTCGACGAGGATCACACGCGCGCTGGTCGGATTGATGCGCCGGAAGTCGCGGAGCATGGTTTGTCGCGCGATCTCCGACAGCGCGCCGGCCAGCTCGACGCCGGTCGGTCCGGCACCGACGATGACGAACGTCAGCCACGCGCGCTGGCGCTCCGGATCGGTCTCGCGCTCGGCGGCCTCGAACGCGCGCAGCACGCGGCGGCGGATTTCCAGCGCGTCCTCGATCGTCTTCAGGCCGGGCGCGTTCGCCTCCCACTCGGGATGATTGAAGTACGAATGCGTGGCGCCGGTAGCGACGATGAGGATGTCGTAGGCCAGCTCGCCATCGGCCATCGTCACGATGCGTTTCTCAAGGTCGATCGTTTGGACGTCGCCCATGATCACGCTGGCGTTTTTCTGTTTGCGCAGCACGGCCCGGATCGGCGCGGCGATGTCGCTCGGGTTCAGCGCGGCGGTTGCGACCTGGTAGAGCAGCGGCTGGAAGAGGTGATAGTTGCGGCGGTCGACGATTGTGATGCTCGCGGCCGTCTTTGCGAGCGTCTTCGCCGCGTAGAGGCCGCCGAAGCCGCCGCCGATGATGACGATTCGTTTGGTCATTGAGAACTTTTTTCACGCGGAGACGCGGGGACGCGGAGAAAGTCCTCGCCAAACAGCGTGAAGTCAGTCACCGCACCGTCGGCGCCTAGCCGGAACTGTACCGGCTCGTCGATGTCTTCGACGGTGTCGATGGCGCTGAAGGTGTCGTAGTTCTCGTGGACGAGTGGGATGGTCAGACGCTCCCAATGCAGCGTCAGGGCGTCGTTTGCGACGCTGATGGTGGCGTCGCCGAAGCCGGCGTTGTGGTACGTGCCGGCGAATGCGGAGAGATCGTGTGAGGGTTTTGGAGCGGTGAGGCGTTTTGCTTCACGTTCGGTCTGTTTCTCATTCGCTTTCGCTTCTTCGAACTTCTCCGCCTCGAGCATGTCGCTGTTCCAGTCGCGAGCGGGGGCGCCGAGGAATTGATCGATGATCGTGTTGCGCAGCGCGGCGAGAGCATTGCCGCGGCCGACGTTTTCCAGGATGGCGATGCCGAGGTTGCGTTTGGGGAGGAGGGCGACGTTGGTGCGGAAGCCGTTCAGCGCGCCGGCGTGCGCCACGAGCAGCTCGCCGTGATAGTCGGAGATGTTCCAGCCTAATCCATAGGTGAGGAAGTTCATGTCGGGGTAGAGGAGGCGCGAACCCGGACCGATCGGGATGATCGTCTGCGGCGTGTGCGTCTCTTCGATGGCAGACAACGACATCAGCCGCTTGCCGTCGATGGCGCCGCCGGCGAGTTGGAAGCGGAGCCACTGGGCCATGTCGTGCGCGGATGATTTGATCGTGCCGGCCGGCGCGAGCGCGTCGTAGTTGCGCATCGGCTGGATCGCGGCCCATTGGCCCTTCGAGCTCCAGCGGTGTCCGGTGGCGTGATCGGACGACGGCCATTCCGCGAAGGTGATGCGCGACTCGGTCATGCCGAGCGGAGCGAAGATGCGCGTGCGGATCAACTGCTCCCACGGCATCTTTGCGGCCGAGGCTGCGGCCTCGCCGGCGGTGACGAACATGAGGTTGTTGTACTGGTAGCCGGCGCGGATCGGACGCCACACTTTCATCGCGCCGATGCGGCGGAGCAATTCGTCACGGGAAAAATCGCTGTCGTCCCACAGCTCGTCGTGCCGCGCGACGCCGCTGCGGTGCGAGGCGATATCGCGAAGCGTGATGAGCGCGTCGGTGCAGGGATCGGAGATGTGGAAACCGGCCACGTAGTTGCGCACGGGATCGTCCCACGAGAGTTTCTTCTCATCCGCCAGCATGGCCATCACCGTCGCGGTGAAGGCTTTCGTGGTCGAGCCGATTTCGAAGAGCGTGTCGGCGGTGATCGCCTGCGTCTTGCCGGCTTCCTTGATGCCGTAGCCTTTGAGAAAGATCACCTTGTCGTTCTGCACGACCGCGATGGCCAGCCCGGGCACGTGCCACGCCTCAATCGTGTCGCGCGCATCCTTGTCGATGGCGGCTTCCGTGAGCTGCGCGAACGCAGAAATCGTGAACAGGAAAACGGCGATGGCGATGACGAAGCGGCGCATGCGTGGCATTCTAGTCGGCCATGCGTACCGCTTCGGCGTTCCTCATCCTGCTCACGCTCTCCTGCGCGAACTTCGCGGTCTACGAAAAGCAGGAGATGGATACGCTCTACTTCGGGACGCAGAAACCGGAAGGCGGCGTTGTCAGCGACGCGGAGTGGCAGCAGTTCCTGGCCGATGAGATCACGTCGCGGTTTCCGTCAGGGCTGACGACGTGGGAAGCGTCCGGGCAGTGGCGCGATCAGCACAACGTCATCGAACGCGAGCGGACGCACATCGTGCAGGTCGTGCATACGACGGGAGACGAGGGGAAGATCGCGGCGATCATCGATCTGTATAAGAAGAGGTTTGCGCAGGAGGCGGTGTTTCGCGTTCGCAGCGACGTTTGGATGCCGAGGTAGACCTGCTACGCGGCACGCGGTCGGCGGCGGCGGTCGGCGATCGTTTCGCGGAGGAACTTCAGCAGCGCGCGCTCTTCTTTCGACAGGCCGACACGAACGACGGGCGAGCCTTTGTGGTGTTTGCGGAGCATCTCGAACGGCTTGCCGTCCATGTACTCGTCGAGCAGACGCGGGCAGATGTAGGACGAGCGGCAGACCGCGGGCGTGTTGCCCAGCTGGTCGGCTGTGGCCTGTACGGCGCGCTTGATCTTGCGTTTGCGCTCGGTCTTGCTCGCGCCCTGACCTTCCATGCCGAGGGCGATGGAGCAGAGGAGCGTGCCGGCCCAGGTGCGGAAATCCTTCGCGGTGAAGTTCTTGCTGATGATCGACTGGATGTAATCGTTCACATGTCGATCCTTCACATCGCGCACTTTGCCGTTGTCGATGAAGGCGAAGAGTTCCGGCTCGTGCAGAGTCTTCAACTTCGCGACGACGCCGGCCACTTCGGCATCTTCGATGGCGCGCTTCTGCGCTTTCCGCCATTTGCCGACGTAGTCGAAGTAGAGGACGGCGCCGTCGACCTTTACGTGCTTGCCGCGAATCGTGGTCAGTCCGTACGTAGCTTCGGACTCGGCACTTTTGTCGTTGCCGACGCGGAAGAATCCCTGATCGATGAGGCGAACGATGGCGGCGAGGACATGGTCGCGATCGAGCTCAGTGCGCTTGAGATCGGCGCGGACCCGCCGGCGCAGCGCCGGCAGCGACTCACCGAATTCGACGACGCGCTTGAATTTTTCCTCCTCGCGCTGCGCGCGGAATCGCGCGTGGTAGAGGTACTGCGTGCGCCCTTTTTTGTCGACGCCGACGGCTTGCAGCGGCGCGGAGTCGCCGCGGGCGATGCGCACGTCCTGCCACGCCGGCGGAATGCGCAGCTTGCGGATGCGGGTGATGGTCTTTTCGTCGTCGATGACGGAGCCGGCGGCGCTGCGGTAGGAGAAGCCGGTTTCTTTACTTCCATCGCGTCGGATGCCGTGAAGGTCAAGGTTCCACCGGCGCGCGACGCCCTTTCCCGGCATGATGCGCGCGATTTTTGCGAGAATGGTGCCGCCTTCAAACCACAAAGAAAAATGTTGAATGTTGAATGTTCAATGTTGAATGTTGAATGAAGGCTCCCGGTCCATTCAACATTGAACATTCAACATTCAACATTCAACATTCAGGTCGACGCCGGCGCGGTCGAGCCGCTGACACCACGACAGCGAAGTATCGTCGTGATCCTCGCGCTCTTCGTAGCGGCCACCCGCCTCTACGCGATCTCGCATTCCATGTGGGACTGGGACGAGGCGCTTTTCGCGTCGGCCCTGCAGCACTACGACGTCTCGCAGCACCATCCGCATCCTCCGGGATTCCCTTTGTTCTTCGCGCTGGCGAAGCTTGCCCGGATTTTCATCCACGATGATTTTCATGCGCTTCGCGCGATCAGCGTGGTGTCGTCGCTGCTCCTGTTTCCGGCGATCTTCGCGCTGGCGCGATCGCTGCGCTTTCGATTCCGGACGTGCCTCACGGCGGCACTGCTGTTCTGCTTTCTGCCCAACGTCTGGTACTGGGGCGGCACCGGCTTCACCGACGAGCTGGCGCTGGTGACGTCGCTGGCGGGGGCGGCGTTGTTGCTGCGCGACGACCGAAAGCGCGGCACGTACATCCTGGGCTGCCTCCTCTTTGCGGCGACGATGCTCGTCCGCGCGCAGAACGTCCTGCTGGCGTGGCCGTGGATCGTGGCGTCGTGGCGGCGATGGGGCTCCGGCCGGCGCCGCGACGTTTTCGCGGGCACGGCGCTGATCATCGTGCTCGTCCTGACCGGCTACGGGATCGCAGCGGAACTGACCGGCATCGACGACTTTATCGCCGCGACGAAAGAGCATCAGCACTACGTGGCCACGGTCGACGGCGCACTGAATCCGGAGCGCAAGCCGATGCAGTTTTTGCTGCACGACTTTCTCTTCGATCCATTCGAATCGCGTTCGGCATCGACGGCGGTGTTTGCCTTCGCGCTGCTCGCGTTGTGTCGCCCGCGCCGCGCGCAACTCGACATCGTGCTGACGTTCGAGCCGAACTTTCTGCTGGCCTGGTTCTTTCTGAGTGCGACCGGCATCAGCCGCCTCTCCCTCGGCTACATCGCCGCGAACGCGTTGCTCGCGGCGGACGGAATGGATGTTGTAGCCACGTTCATCGCGTCACGGCTGCGCACGGGAGTCGGGAGTCGGCGGTCGGAGGTCGGGGCTTCAATCTCCTCAGTCTCGGACTCCTCAATCTCTAACTCCTCAATCTCCGACTCCCGACCCCCGACCCCCGACGCCCGACACGAACGTCTCGCCCTCGCACTGCAGGCGCTCTTCGCCGCGATCATCATCGGCCGCTACGTGGTGTGGGTCCGGCCTGCCTTGCGCGAGGTGCGGCATACCGACTCGCCGCCGGTGCAGGCCATGCTCTGGATCCGGCAAAACGTTGCGCGCGGAAGCAAGGTCTACATCGCCGGCGGACTGGAGCCGTTCGCGGCGTACTTTTTATCCGACTACAACGTGATCGAGGTTCCCAGCAAGTTCGATCCCTGGACGGCGCACGCAGAAAAGCACGCTTTTTATGCCGCCGACGCGCCGAACTCCTCGGCGCAGGGAGCGGTGAATTTCCGTCGCCCGCGTAAGCGCCTCTGGGCGCTGTTCAACCGCCGCTACTTCGAGGCCTCGGTGCTGCCGATGTCCGGCTGGATCAAGTTCGGCCCCGGCTGGTATGGGCAGGAACAGGACGACGAGGGAGAGCAATGGCGGTGGATGGCGGCGGAAAGCCGCACGCAGCTGGAACCGTTCGCGCATCGCGCGCAACTGGGATTCAGCGTCACGTTTCCGCTGCAGGGCGAGCCGCCGCCGTCGTTCACAGTGACGTTCGACGGCCGCGTCATCGATCGATTCGTGCCGGCGCGCGCGGACGTGCAGCGGCTGTACGTCGTCGACTCGCGAAGCGGATCTCCGGACGAGCTGGTGCTCTCCGTCGATCACGTCATGAATCTGTCGCGCTCACACAAGGGCAACGACCCGCGCGACCTCGGCGTGCAACTGCACCGCATCCTCTGGAAATCTGCGCCTTAGTGCCCGGCGAAGGTGATCGACTGCGGACGCCAGGTCTTGACACGCTTGCCATCCTTCATCGGCGGCGTGAAGCGAACGGAGCGCATGGCCCGGATGGCGGAATCGTTGAAACCGAATCGAGCGTCGCCCCTCAGGACTTTCACGTCCGTCACGTCGCCGTTTTCCGAGATGAGGGTGGATAGGATGATTGTGGCCTCCGCGTGCTGCTGGGCCGCCAGCGGCGGATAGTTCGGGCGCGGCGTTGAAAGCGGCTGTGGCACCTTGTCGAGCTCCTGGACGTCGACGAGGTCGCCTTCGCGGACCGTCGAGACGGGCGCCTGCGTCAGTGGGGGCGGTGCGGCTGCCGACGTCTGTGGCTGCGGGACTACCGGTGCCGGCGCAGGTGCCTGCGTCTGTGTCAGCGGCTGCGCGGCCACGCGGCGCTGATCGAGCGCCGCGGCGGAACCGCGGTCGTCCGACTGCGGCGGCGAGATGAGACTCGCGGTCTGCACGGGCGTGCTCTTCGGTTGCTGTTGTTTGAGCTGCCGGTTCATGTCCGATTGCAGCTTCATCATCTCTTCCTGCATCTTCTGCTGCACGGCCGCTTCGAAGGCCTTCTTCTGCGCGGCCGGATCGAGTGGGGCAGTCGTCGACGTTGTGGGCGCGGCTGCGACGATCGGTTGGGAGATCAACTGTGGCTTCGGCGGCTCCGCTTTGCGCGCGACCACGGCCGGCGCCGGTTTCGGCTTGAGGATGAAGAACGCACCGGCTGCGACCGCAACGACGACCGCAGCTGCGGCTGCGTACAACGGCACGCGGCTCTTCGCCGGCGCGTCATCGGACGACGACGTCGGCATCGGCGTCACCACGGCGACCGGCGCTTCCGCGTAGGCAGCGGCGTTGACTTTCGATTCTTTCTCGCGCTCCAGCGCTTCCCCTTCCAGCTCCTTCTTGAGCAGGTTGCTGAGATAGAAGGCGAGGTTGAACGTAGAGGCCGAGTAGTTACCGCCGTGTACGAGGCCCGACAACACCTGCTTCATGTCGCCGATGGTTGCGTAGCGCGCAGCCGGATCGATCGCGAGCGACTTCTCGAGGATGGCACGGAGATCGTCGGGAAGCGGCTGTCCCGAGAACGTCTTCGCGGCGCGGATCGTCTGCGCGAACGCGCTGCCCGTGACCGCATCCGGCGGCTCGACGCCGGTGACGAGGAGATACAAAATCGCGCCGAGCGAGTAGACGTCGGTCGTCTTCGAGATTTCCGCCGAGGCGCGATACTCGGCCGCGAAATAGCGGCCCAGCTCCGACGCCACTTTCGTGTCGGACATCGAGGCGATGAGCCCTTTTCCGAGTTGTTGTCCGCCAACGCGGATCTCGCCCTCGTCCGTGATCCAGACGAACTGCGGGATCAGCGCGCCGTGCGCGAGCCGGTTGCCGAGGTAGCGAAGATCGGCAGTCGTGGAGAGCGAGAGCGCGATCTTTTCGGCGATGACGATGGCCTGATCGAGCGGGATCGGATTCGGGCTCACGCCGTTGCCGCCGCGCGCGCGGTCGACGATATGCCGCAGCGACCGGCCGCCCGCGTACTCGTGCGCGACGAATGGAATCCCGTTCGCGACGTCGATGGTCTGATCCTTGGCGAACGTCGTTCCGGCCAGCAGCGGCACGAGGTTGTGCGCGTCGGCGGCGCTGGCGGTCAGCGCCGCGCGGTTGCCGCCGAGGAGCCGGCGGACCGCCATCGTTGGTCCGAGATTGCCGTTGTCGACGCGGCCTGCGCGCCAGAGGTCGCCGAGAGCGTCAGTCTCGAGCTTCTTGAACAGGATGAAGGAACCGAACTGCTCGTACGGACGGTTTTTCGCAGACATACTCGACGGACCCCCGAATTTTTGTGCGGTCCGGCGAGGATAGCATGGAAGGTTATTGGTAGTGAGTTATTTGGTGGTTTGTGTCCCGGCAGCCTGCGCGGCGCGCTGATCGCGATACCACTGCACCTGATAAATCTGCACGTTGCGGTCGTGGTCGGCGATGTTCGTGGCGAAGGCGTGCGTGCCGTCGTGCTTGGCGACGAAGTAGAGGAAGTCGCTCTTGGCCGGCGCCGCGGCGGCCTGCAACGACGCCAGGCCGGGATTCGCGATCGGACCAGGCGGGAGGCCGTGAAAGCGGTAGGTGTTGTACGGCGAATCTATCTGCAGATCGGCTTTGTGGATGTTGCCGTCCCACGTTTTTGCAAGCTTCAACGCGTAGATGACGGTGGGGTCGGCGCCGAGGAGCATCTTCCTGTTGATGCGATTCAGATAGACCGACGCCACCAGCGGCCGCTCCTGCGGCATGCGCGCCTCGGTCTCGACAATCGACGCCAGCGTGACCGTTTCGTGCAGATTGAGACCGGTGGTGATGTAGTTCATCTCGCCGCCGAAGTGCTTGCGGAAATTCGCAACCATCGCTTGCACGATCGCGCGCGGCGGCGTGCCGGGATTGAATTTGTAGGTGTCGGGGAAGAGGTATCCCTCCAACGATTTTGCCTCGGGGGCAACATCGCGGATCAGCTCAGGATCGGCGGTGAGTTTGTCCCACTCGGCATCGCGTCCGAACCCCTCCTGCACAAAGATGTGTGCAACGGCAAAACGGTCGAGACCTTCGCGGACGGTGATGCTCTTGGCGACGACGTCGCCTCGAATCAGTTTGTCGAGCACCTCCTCGGAGGTCATCGGCTTCGAGAATTCGTAGATGCCGGCTTTGATGCTGTCGTTGTGCCGCGCCACCTTCATGTAGATCAGCGGGATGTATTCGTCGCGGATGATCCCTTCCGATTCGAGGTGCTTGAGGATGGCAGCGGTGCGCAGACCGTGGCGCACTTCGACGTCTTTGAACGGCTGGCTGTAGTTTTTGTACGGCGAGCGCATGGCGCGCAGAAAGAACCAGCCGCCGGCGACGGCGAGGAGGATCGCGAAGACGCCGATGGTCGTCAGCGACTGCAGGAGCTTGCGGCAGCCGCCGCGAGCTTTCGCGCGGCGGGCTATGACGCCCTCCGGGCTTCATGGTCGAGGTAGGACTGGAGGATGACGGCGGCGGCGTGCATGTCGATTTCGCGTTGGGCGTCGCGCCGTTTCGTGCCGCTCTCGCGCAGTTGGCGCGCGGCCTCGCTGGTGCTCAGCGCTTCGTCCCAGAGCACGACCTCTCTGCACGTTTTCTGCCGCAGACGCTCCGCGAAATCGCGGAACTTCTGTTCTCCGCTGTCGCTGCGCGCGCGGCGCGCAATGCCGACCACGATCGTCTCTGCGTCCAGTTCCGAGGCGATGCGCGCGAGTTTGTCGATGATCTCTCCCTCGTTCTTCACCACCGAATGTGGCGTGGCGATCGTCCCTGAGGCGCTCACCGCCACGCCGATGCGGCGCCCGCCGTAATCGATGGCGATGATCGACATGCGCGGCGATTGTACTTTGGCCGTCTTGTCATCCTGAGCCGCCGAAGGCGTTGGAGCGCGAAGCGCGGAACGCCGGAGGACGGTCGAAGGACCTTCCCCCCCTGCTAACGAGGGAAGGGCGGCGGTTTTTCACGATGCAAGCACTTGGGGGGGGGCCTTCGACCGTCCTGCGCTGCTCCGGCTTCGCCTACGCAGCTCCGGCGGCTCAGGATGACAGCGCGCCGTTTGCGTACAATGTCGCCCGTCCGGTGCCGCCATGAAGAACTTCAATCTCGACGCCATCCTCGAGGCGATGCTGAAGATGTCGGAGCGCGTCTCGGATCTCAACTTCTCCGTCGGCCGCCCGCCGCAGGTGGAGGTCGACGGCCAGCTTGTCGCCGTTAATTTTCCCGGCCTGCCGCGGCTCACGCCATACCAGACCGAGATGATTGCCATGCACATGTTGCGCGGCGACCGCGAGTTGACCCGCACGCTGCTGACGAACGGCTCCGTCGATCTGTCGTACTCAATCCCGCAGAAGACGCGTTTTCGCGTGAACGTCTTCGCGCAGCGCGGTACGTACGCCATCGTGCTGCGCGTGATCCCCGAGGGCGTTCCGACGCTGGAGTCGCTGCACCTGCCGGCGGAGTTGTCGAACATCTGCAACCTCAAGAACGGAATCGTCCTGGTCACCGGGCCGACCGGATCGGGCAAATCGACGACGCTCGCTGCGATCATCAACAAGATCAACCACGACTACGCGTACCACATCATCACCGTCGAAGATCCCGTCGAGTACATGCACAAGCACATCAAGTCGACGGTGAATCAGCGCGAGCTGGGCGCGGACACCAAGACGTTCGCGCTCGCCCTGCGCGCGGCGCTGCGGCAGGCGCCGAAGGTGATCCTGATCGGCGAGATGCGCGACGTGGAGACGATCGAGATCGCCATGGAAGCGGCCGAAACCGGCCACCTGGTGCTGTCGACGCTGCACACGATCGATGCCGCGAAAACCGTCGATCGCATCGTGGGCGTTTTCCCGAAGGATCAGGAGCCGCAGGTGCGCACGCGGTTCGCGCAGTCGTTCCGCTACGTCGTGTCACAGCGTCTGCTGCCGAAAGCGGGAGGCGGACGCATCGCGGTGCTCGAGATTCTGAAGTCGACGATGCGCACGCGCGACTACGTGCTCAAGGGCGAGACCGAGGGGCGCTCGCTGATCGACGCCATGCACGATGGCTCCGTCGACGGGATGCAGACGTTCGACGACGAGCTTGAAAAGCTGTGGCAGAAGCGCGTGATCACGAAAGAGATCGCGCTGGCATATGCGACCAATCCGACCAACCTCGCGCTGCGCCTGACCGACGAGGACGCGGATGCGCGCCCCGAGACGAGCGACAGCGACTCGATGCTGTCGATGCTGGAGTAGGCGATGAAGATCACCTGCACGTCCTGCCAGAAAGTCCTCTCGATCGACGAGACCAAGCTGCCGATGAAACCGGTGCTGATTCCGTGTCCGGTCTGCGAAACGAAGCTGCCAGTCGATCGGCGCAACCTCGAGATGGCCGCGGCGGCCTCCACGCCAGCGCCGCACACGGAGACTCATGAAGACGACGACAGTTTCGGAGCGAAGGCGCTCATCGTCGGCAGCGACAGCCCTGCGCTGCGGCAGGCCGCGAAGCTGATCGGCTTCATGCCGGTCGTGATCGCAGCGCCGGCGCAGGCCCGCGACTACTTCATGCAGGAGTATCCGCCGGTGGTGATGCTGAACCCCGCGCAGGTCACGCCGCCGCCGCTCGCCGATTTCGCGCCGATCATCTCCCTCACGCCGACGGACCGCCGCAAGGCCTTCTTCATCCTTTTCTCCGAAAGCCTGCGCACGCTCGATGGCAACGCCGCGTTCCTCTACGGCGTGAACCTCGTCGTCGCGCCAAAGGACCTCGGCGCATTCCAGCAGATCTACCGCGAAGCGTTCGGCTATCACGAGCGCCTCTACGCGCCGATGCACGCTGCGCTCAAGGCGATCGCGTCCTAAAAAGAAAGGGCGCCCGAAGGCGCCCTTTCAAAGATTGCTGGCGACGCGGTTACTGCTGCTGCACGCCTTCCGGGTACTGCAGGAACTGGCCCTGCGAGTAGATGATGTCGCAATCGAAATTCGTGGTCGTGGTGGTGGCCGTCGGATCCGCGCCCTTTGTGCCGTCGCGGCCATACGAGCTGATCGAATACGTCTGGCCCAAAGCGTCCGTCGCGTAGATAAACGGGTTGCCCCAGCCGTCGTTTTTCACCAGCGCTTTCATGTACGTCGGCGCGAGCATGGTGTCCATCGTGGCCTGTGCAACCGTGGTGCTCGGCAGGAACGCGCCGGCGGCGGTGTACTTGTTCACGTCCGTGGCACGTGCTTCCCACGCCGTAGCGATGGTGCGCATGTCGGCCATGGACCGTTTCTGCTTCGCGCGCTGCATGGCGGTGAGCAGATTCGGAATGGCGATCGCGGCGAGAATGCCGATGATCGCGACGACGATCAGAAGCTCGATCAGTGTGAAACCCTTCTGGTTCTTTTTAATCATATGAACCCTCCTAATAGGGTCCAGTAGGGCAAGCGGGATGCCGAAGGGTAACAGCACGTAAGCGCTTGATTCGATTCAGTTTGATCGTGTGAGTCGGCGCACTGGGAGCGTTTTCTGACGGTTTTCGGGCCGCCTCTCTGACAAATTGTGTCAGACGGCGGGAGGCGGCAGAGGTTCAAACGCGAAGCGGCTCGTGACGCGCCGCAACAAGGCGACGCCGCTGCCGAACCAGTCCGCCCGCAGCCGTTCGTCGACGGAATGGATGCCTTGCGTTTGGTACCAGTCGGTCGGGAACGGCATCAGACCGTAGGCCTCGACACCGCGAGCGCGCAGGTATCGCGAGTCGTTGTACCAGGCCGCCAACACTTCCGTCCCCGTTCGGGTGCCGGCGTATTGCCGTTTCACCTCGGAGGTCAGCAACGCGAACATCGGCGTGTGCCTGGAGCTCACCGGCGCCGGTCCGCTCTTCTCGAGCACTTCGTCGATGGTCACTCCGTATCGCGCCGCGACGCCGCGCAGCCATGCGATGCGAGCATCGGGATCCTCATCGGGAAGGTTGAACAGGTTGACGTTCATCGTCGTCGCGCCAGCGTTGGTTTCGACCGCTTCGGGCCAGAGAACGTTCTGCGTCAGCTCGCGATATCCGGGCGGAAGGAGCCAGAGTTTGCCGGTGGCGATGGTGCGATCGATGTCCTGCAGATACTGCCCTTGCTCGATGCGCAACGGTGCGACGTCGTGCAGAAACTCGCGCACCTGCGGGAGGACGCGGTCGGCATCGATGCGGACGATGAATGGCTCGAGCGCGATTCGCAGCGCCTGCATCGACTGACGGTCGCGCCCGCGCAGCCGCAACCGCACAGTCATCTTCGTGCCGGTTTCGATGCCGAAGTAGCTGATCGACTCGCTGGTCGTCTCCGTGATTCCGCCCTCGTTGATGGCGTAGCGGATTCCGGCGAAGACGTCGGGGCGGTGTTCGAGCAGCCAGGCCGTTCCCAGCGTTCCTCCCGTTTCCTCATCAGCCACGCCGAGGAAGACGATGTCGCGCTCAGGAGTGCGATGCATCCGCGCGACGTCGATGAACGCCATGAGCTCGCAGATGGCGATGCCTTTCATGTCGAGCGTTCCGCGTCCGTACATCTGATTGACGTCAATCGCGGCAGCGAAGGGCGGATGGCTCCAGCCGCTCGCTGGCGCCGGAACGACGTCGATGTGATTGAGAAGGAGGAGCCCGTCGCCACGCTGTCTGCCGGCGATGCGCGCGTACACGCTGGCGCGCCGCGGAGCGGACTCGATGATCTCGGCATGAACACCATTTTTTTCGAGCAGGCCGGCGAGAAAGCGCGCGCCCGGAAGCTCGTTCCCGGGCGGATTGGAGGTATCGATCCGCACGTACTGCTGCAGCAGTGCGAGCTCGGGCGTGATCGTTACCGCCTTCGGGATCCAGAGTTGCGACGACAGCTCGCGCTCGGCCCGGGCGTTGTAGATGCGCAGTGCGGCGATGAAGGCGGCGCCCGCGATCAAAAGAGCGAGCGGGAGAGTCCAGCGTCGCATCGGGTCAGCTCGCGGGGATGTCGTCACCCGGCGGCTGATCGTCCTGCTCCGGTTCCGGGACGACGGCCTCCAGATGCGTTCCTTGCGCGTCCGCCACGACATGCACCGGCTCTTCGTACGCGGGTGCATGGGCGGCGGTGGAGGGATGCCGGTAGACGATGAGGATGCCGATCAGCAACGCGCCGGTGATGATCGAGATCAACATCCCGACGCGTACCAGCTCGTTGCGATACTCCATCTCGATGTGATGCCGGCCGGCCGCGACGACGATTCCCTGGTAAGCGATGTTGGTGATGACGGCGGGGACACGCGTGCCGTCGATGCGGATGTTCCAGTACTTGTGCGGCGTGACGCTCATGACCAG
This sequence comes from Acidobacteriota bacterium, assembly GCA_019247495.1. GTDB lineage: Bacteria > Acidobacteriota > Thermoanaerobaculia > Gp7-AA8 > Gp7-AA8 > JADGNZ01. The sequence continues at coordinate 17,815 of JAFAOU010000103.1, read as the reverse complement.
GAAGCCTTCGCCGAAGCTCTCCACGTCGAGCGAGGCGGTGTTCGCGGTTTCGACGACGCGATGCACGATGCCCCGCGCCGGCACGAACGACGGCCGGGCCACGAACGCGACGGCGGTGCTGAAGCTGGAGGTGGTGAGCTGCTTCACGAAATCGGCGCGATCGCGGATCGTAACCACCTGATCGGCGAAGTAGTAGCGCGGGTAGTGCGGACCTTCCTCGAACGCGACCGGAAGCGATTCCTTGAAGTTGCCGCCGTTCCGCCGCTTCTCTTTCTCGAAGTCGCGGTAGACGCCGCGATACCAGGCGTTGGACATGGCCATGAACGGCTTCCACCAGTCGGCGCGGCCGGATCGTTTGACGTCCCACACCGAGTCAGTGATGTCGATCGTCGGCAGAAGCGCGGTCTTGTCGTAATCGCGCTCGAGCACGGTCCGCACTTGCGAACCCGCCGGCGTCATCGGAAAGAGTCCGTTGCGCACGACCCAGTAGACGGCGTCGCCGGTCGAGAAGTATTGCTGCGCCGGTTTTTCCGTTCCGTACCAATCGGCTTCGTGAAAGACGCGGAAATCCTGACGGTTGCGCGCAACCGTGCGCGAGGCCGGCGGCGGATCGAAGAAGCGGCGCGGCTCCCGTGGATTGAGCTCCCACGTGACATAGGTCAGATCGGCGATGACGAACGCCGCAGCGGCGGTGAGCCAGACCCGCCGGGCGCGGCTGCGCGCCGTCAACAGCAGCGCAATCAAGGCACCGCCGCGAACGGCGGCGATGATCCAGTCGGTGCGCGAGAGCGTGATCGCGTATGTGGCCTCCGATCCTGCTGTGGCACTCCACGCTTTGCGCAGCGACGCGAGGTCCGTCGCTTTGCTCAGCAGATTGAAAACGCGCGGGTAGAACGGCGTGAAGCCGATGATGGCGATCACGGCCGCGACCAGCATCGTCGCGGATGCGAAGCCGAGGGCGCCGCTGCGCACATCTTCGTCGCCCGCCAGCAGCCGGTCGAGCATCTGCGACGCGAAGATCGTCATCGCGAAGACGCCCATCAGGATGAACTTCTCGGGATAGCGGATCGAGCTGGCGATGCCGGCGTCGTAAAGCCAGTGCAGCAGCGGAGTGTGTCCGCCGAGGGCGAGGAGGGAAGAGAAGAGAAAGATGAAGAGAACGAACCGTCCACCGCGCGGCCGAGCGAACGCGCCGCCGATGGCAAGCGCGGTCACGGCGATACCCGCGTAGATGCTGAAAAGAAACGGCGATCCCATCCCCGCGTACAGCCCGCCGCCCCAGTAGTGCATGACGTTGCCGATCGAGATATGGCCGAGGACGTTGGGGTAGATCAGCTCCGCGAACTTCGGCCAGGGCATGCTCCAGGCGCTGACAAGGTCGAAATCGAACGGCCGCGAGCGCGCCGAGTCGTGCACGTGATCGATGGCCGGCAGAATCTGCGCGGCGCCGAGCAGGAATCCCGTCGCCGAGATCACCGCGATCCACAAAACGCGCGTGATCATCTTCGACACGCGCGGCTTGGCGTACCAGCCGCGATAGAGCGCATACATCCCGATCAGCACGCCGGTCTGCATCACGGTGGTCGGCTCGGCGACGAGAAACTGAATCCCGAGGAAGAGTGCTGCTGCGGCAAAGTCGCGGAGATTGCGGCGTAACAGAAATCGCCGGACGAAGAGACACGTAAGCGGCAGCCACGCCGCACAGAACAGAATCGGCAGCAGATTGACGTACGACAGATAGATGCCGCCCAGGCCGAACGACAGCGCGCCGAACCACGCCGCGGGCGGACGGAGATCCATCGATCGCAACAGCAGGTACATGCCGAGCAGGCCGATGTAGATGTGGATGAGGATGTGCAGGCGGTATCCGAGGTCGTAGCTCGGCAGGAGAATGAGCCAGGTGAACGGGTAGAAGACCTCGTGCTCGGGATTGGCCGCGATCGGCTGACCCGCGGAGAAGTAGCGATTCCAGTACGGAAACTCCCCATGCTGCACGACTTCGCGAAGGATTTGCTTGGTCGGGTAGTAGTAGCGCGTCAGGTCGCGCATGTAGAGCTCGTTGACGCCGAAGAGGACGTCGGCGAACGAGACGGTGGCAATCAGAAAGAGAAGGGCGAGCGCTAGGAAATCGGAGCGGCGGCTGGCCGGCGGAAGCGTCGCATCAGTCACGGCGCGCGATTGTAGTCGAGTCGGCGGACCGCCAATTTCCGCTGTGTTATTCTCGCCCGCCCATGCCGCTGCACGACAAAAAAGTCGTGGCCGTGCTCCCCGCATACAACGCCGAAAAAACGTTGCAGGCCACGTTCGACGATATCCCTCAGGAGTGGGTCGACGAGATCCTTCTCGTCGACGATGTCTCGCGCGACAAGACCGTGGAGCTGGCCCGCACGCTGCCGATGCGCGTCGTGGTCCATGCGAAGAATCGCGGCTACGGCGGCAACCAGAAGACCTGCTACCGCACGGCCATGGACGAAATGGGCGGCGAGATCATGGTCATGGTCCATCCCGACCATCAATACGATCCGAAAATCATCCCGCAACTCGTGCAGCCGCTGTTGCGCGGCGAATGCGAGGCGGTGTTCGGCTCGCGCATGCTCGGCGGCCGTCCGATGGAAGGCGGCATGCCGAAATGGAAGTACCTGGCCAACCTTTTCCTGACGATGGTGGAGAACGCGACGTTCTACATTTTTCTCAGCGAGTATCACTCGGGGTTCCGCGCGTATTCGAAACGCTATCTCGATGCGGTGAACTTCGAGGCGAACTCGGACAACTTCGTGTTCGATACGGAGATCATCGCGCAGGGCGTCGCCAAAGGGATGCGCATCCGCGAGGTGCCGATCTCGACGCGCTATTTCGACGAAGCGTCGCAGATCGGTTTCTGGCGCTCGGTGCGCTACGGCCTGGGCATCCTGAAGACGATGGTGTTCTACAAACTGCACAAGAAGCGCATCTGGTCGCACCGGATTTTCCGCGAGCCGCAACGGCCGCTCGCCGCGGTCAGCGCGTAGGCGTGTCGCACTGATTTCGTTGGCGCGGCCGTGAGTGCGGAAGAAACTCCGTCCGCCGGCGAAGCCGCGTGAGAACCGTAGCCCCCGGCTTCAGCCGGGGGAAGACAGTTCGCGCGGAATTGGGAGCGCGCTTCAGCGCGCGAAAGAAAGCTTTCTTTCGCCCGCTAAAGCGGACTCACGAGAGCGTGTAATTGAACCCCCCAGCTAAAGCTGGGGGCTAGGGTTCTCACGGCGGGCTTCGCCGCCGGAGTCTGCCGCACAACTCACTCCGGCGCGAGGCCGTGTGCGCGCGCGAACACTTCCGCATCGCGCCTGCTGTTTGCCGCCTCGGCATCATCGCCGGTCGCTTGAAAGTACGCCGCCTCGAAACGCAGTAATCCGAGGTAGTCGAGCGCGTGTCCGTCCGGCGCGCGGCGGCTTGCCTCGATGAGTGGCCGATAGCGTTCGATGCGTTCGGCATCGTGACTGCCGCACCAGGCCAGGAGAGCGCTGATCACGATCAGATATGCGGCAGCGACGGCGGGCTGCGCGCGAATCGCGATGGCGGCCAGTGCCAAAACGGCGATCGCGATCAGCGTCATCACGAACACAGCCACGCGCGCCTGGGGCGGCACGGACTGCAGGAATTGGAAATTGTTGTCGTGGCGGATCGCGACGAGCGCCGCCTCCCACAACCGGCGCGGCGTGTTGTATTCGTTCAGATCGAGGTGCCGCGCGGCGAAGAAGAGCAGCATCGTCCACGCGCTTCCGGCGGCCACAACGATCGCCGCAAGCCAGCGGGGAAGACGTACAAGAAACGCGGCCAGGCCGATCAGGAAAAAGATCGTGCAGGAGTCGAAACGACGCTGCCCGAACGCCAGCATGCCCCAGAACGACCGGTCGAACGCGGCGATGATCGTCCATTGCAGAAAGAACGTCACGATGCCGGCCGCGGCCAGGCGCCCGTCGTCGCGCCAGAGCAGCAGCAATCCGATCAGCGACAGCGCGAGCAGCGGCGTCCACGTCCACATGCCGTGGTACCAGGAGACGAGCGGAAGGAAGGGACGAATGCGCTCGAAGGAATGCCAGTCGTTCGCGCCGCCCGACGATGCGAAAGCAAGCGGCCGGCCGTAGAGAACCTGGCTGACCACGAGCTCGGGGAGCGCGCCAACGACGAAGCCGATCGCGGCAATCCAGCTTCGCCGCAACAACGGCAGCGAGCCTGCCACGATCATCGGGACCAGCACGAACGTGAGATTTTGCGGCCGCACCGCGAATGCGAATCCGCACGCGAGGCCGGCGGCGAGGATTTTCCGACTGGTGACCTCGCGCCGCAGCGACAACGCGATCACCACTACGACCGCGCACGCAGCCGCGCTGACCGCATGCCCCATCGTGCCGTGTCGCAGCGAATACCAGAACAACGGGGAGCCGAACCAGATCCCGATCGCGGCAAGCGTGGCCGCAAATCGCCCTGCAATCGGCACCGCCGCACGAACGCCGAGGAGCAAAACCGCGAGTCCGGCCATCGCGCTCGACGCCAGAATCGCAATCGCGTACGGGAGAGAGAAGCCGTTTCGTGGAAATCCGCGCAGCATCGGGAGCAGCGCGCGTGCCGCGTCCGCGGCGAGATACGCCGGCAGCCACGCCACGGCCGGCCCGACGGTCCAATGATCGCTGAGATGACCGTTCGGCGTGATGTTCGTGAACGCGATCGCGCCGCCGCGAATCATCCCCAGCCGCGCCCACTCGTCGAAAAGCAGCAGGTCGTGGTCGAGCAACGCGGACGGCAGATACGCCGCGTGGCCCGCGCCGTCCGGCTTGACGTATCCCGGAGTCATCCACAGAAAAACGCTGACAGCCCAGACGACGATGAGCACCGCATAGGGCAGTGCCGCAGTGCGCCGCATCAAGACGCGTCCAACGCCTCGCGCAGCGCATCGGAGACCGCCACGCCCTCCGCCTCGCACGCGCGCGCGACCGCCTCGAACGCTTCGCGGCGCCGTCCGTCGCGCAGCATGTCGAGCACTCCCGCGGCGATGATGCCGTCGAAGAATCGCTTGCGGTCGACGTCGGTCGGCAGCACGCTCTTCGCCGATTTCCGCAGCGTCCCGAGCAGGTCATTCACCTCGGCGTACTCCGGCCCGATCGAACGCTGCAAATCTTCCTTCAACGTTCGTCCGAGCGCCGGCGATTTTCCGCCCGTCGAGATGGCGATCTGGATCGACCCCTTCTCGATGATGGCGGGCACGATGAACTCGCAGAGGTGCGTGACGTCGACGACGTTCACCGGAATCTTTCGCCGCCGGCAGTCGCGCGCGACGCGCGCGTTCACGCACGGATCGTCCGTCGACGCGATCACGATCGAGGCGCCGTCGAGATCCGCGTCTTCGTACATCTTGCGTCGAACAGCAAGCGCACCGTCGGCTTCCCATTTTGCGATCTCGTCGGTGATGACAGGGCTGACGATCGTCACGCGTCCGCCGTACCGCATCATCGTTTCGGCCTTGCGCGCGCAGACGGTCCCGCCGCCGACGATCAGCACGTTCCGATCTTCGATGTCGATGTAGATCGGATAGTAGGGGAAGCGTTTTTTCATGATGCGGCGGTCGGGAGTAGGGTGTCGGGGGTCGTAGTTGAGATGCTGATCTTCGTTTCTCCGACCCTCGACGCCCGACTCCCGGGAATCAATATATCGGGAACTGATCGCACAGCGACTTCACATCACTCTTGACCTGCGCGATCACGCCGGCGTCGCCCTTCGCATCGAGCACGCGCGCGATGAACCCGGCGATCGTCTTCATCTCCGGCTCGCGCAGGCCGCGCGTCGTCACAGCCGGAGTTCCGATGCGGATCCCCGAAGCCACCATCGGCTTCTGCGTGTCAAAGGGGATCGTGTTCTTGTTCACGGTGATGTTCGCCGCCTCCAGGAAATTCTGTCCGTCCTTCCCCGTGATCCCTTTCGAAAAGACGTCGGTCATGAAAAGGTGATTGTCGGTACCGCCGCTGACGATCCGGAATCCGGCGTTGCCGACCGCCTCCGCCAGCGCCTTCGCGTTGCGGATGATCTGCGCCTGGTACTCCTTGAACTCCGGCTGCAGCGCTTCGAGAAACGCCACCGCTTTCGCCGCGACGATGTGTACGAGCGGCCCGCCCTGAATGCCGGGAAAGAGCGAGCGATCGAGGTCCTTCGCGTACTCGGCCTTGCAAAGAACGAGTCCCGCGCGCGGTCCGCGCAGCGTCTTGTGCGTCGTAGTGGTGACGAAGTCGGCGTACGGAACCGGCGACGGATGCAGCCCCGCCGCGACGAGCCCGGCGATGTGCGCGATGTCGGCCATCATCAGCGATCCGCTCTTGTCGCAGATTTCGCGAATGCGCTTGAAGTCGATCACGCGCGAATACGCCGACGCGCCGCAGATCACCAGCCGCGGCTTGTGCTCCTCGGCCAGCCGCTCCATCTCGTCGTAGTCGATCAGCTCATCGTCTTTCTTGACGTGGTACGCGACGACGTTGAAGTCGCGCCCCGAGTACGACAGCGGATGGCCGTGCGTGAGATGGCCGCCGTGCGACAGATCCATCCCCATGATCGTGTCGCCCGGTTTGAGGACTGTGAAGTAGACCGCCATGTTGGCCTGCGACCCGGAGTGCGGCTGGACGTTGGCGTGCTCGGCGCCGAAGAGTTTCTTCGCGCGTTCGATGGCGATGGTCTCGACGATGTCGGTCGGCCCGCATCCTCCGTAGTACCGCTTGCCCGGATACCCCTCGGCGTACTTGTTCGTGAAGACGGAGCCCATCGCGGTGAGCACGGCGCGCGAGACGTGGTTCTCGGAGGCGATCAGCTCGAGGGTGTCGTTCTGCCGGTCGGTTTCGAGGCGGATGGCGTCGGCGATCTCGCGGTCGACGTCCGGGAGCGCGCGCTGGAGGAAATCGTGCCCGGTGGCGGCGTTCTGCGGCTCGTGAATCGTCGTAGTCATCGCGCGATCTTACCCGATAATCGCAGGGCGATGACTCGGCGTACGCGGCACTTTTTCCTGCTCCTCGGCGCTGCGTTACTCACACTCATCGCTACCTTCGGCTTCTTCTTTTTCCGCGACAACTTCTCGACGCACTACCCGATCAAAGTGCTCTCCGCCGCCGCATTTCGAGCCGGCGAAATCCCCTGGTGGAACTTCGCCGACGGCGGCGGTCAGCCGCTGGCCGGCAACCCGAACACGCTGACGTTCTATCCCGACAACGTTCTCTATCTCGTCCTGCCGGCGCACGTAGCGTTCAATCTCCACTTCCTGCTCCACCTGATCCTCGGCTGGTTAGCCATGCGATCACTCACGCGTTCCCGATTCGGCGCGTGGATGTGGGTGCTGTCGGGCGTGGCGATGTCGGCGCTCTCGTTCTACAACCTCATCACCGCGATCGCCCTGATCCCGCTAGCACTCCTCGGCGCCGAGCGCCGCAACGCAGTGCAACTAGGTGTGGCCTTCGGCCTTCTCGCACTGGCTGGAGAGCCGGTGGTCATCGTGGCGACCTCCATCGCAGTCCTGATTCTCTCCGCCCCTCCCCATCTCCGCGTGAAACCGTTCCCCGTAGCGATCGCCACCGCCCTGGCTATCGCCTCTCCACAACTCATCGCCTACTCCGAGATCGCCAAAGAAGTCGAACGCGCCCACGGCTACTCAGCACAAACAGTTCTCAACGCATCCTTCGACCCATGGCGAATCCTCGAGTTAATCCTCGGCCCGGTCGTGCGAATCGACGCCCCGCATCTTTTCCCATCGCTCATCCTCGGAATCATCGTGATCCCGGCAATCCTTCGCCGCTCGCGCTACACCGTCATCGCCGCTACGATGCTCTTCTTCGCCCTCGGAGCATTCAATCCGATCGTGCGAATGGCCGTCGAGTCGGCAAGCACCCTGCGCATCGGCCGCTTCCCAGAAAAATTCGCCATCGTCATGTGCGCCGCGTTGGTGGTCCTTGCCGCGGAGTATTTACGCGAATCGAAGACACCGCGCATCTGGACGATCGTCACCTTCGCCCCACTGCTGATCTGGTGCCTCTTCACGATTCCGATCGATTGGTTCGCCCCGTATCGCGTGACGCCGCAGCCGGCGCGCCGCGTGTTCGGTTCAAGCATCGGCGGCGGACAAAACATCGATCGCGACAACTACCGCGAGCGCGTCCGTCGTCTCGAACCGCTCTTCGGCGCCACGGCTGGACTCGAATACGTCCTGAACCGCTCCGGCGACGGCATGCACTCGCTCCTCAGCCGCATCGCCTCCGAACGTTTCGCGGCGACGCACAACGTGAACTGGCTGCGCATCGCTACCGCGCGTCCGTCAATCGTTCCCATCGCGTATCCCGCGCCGACGATCCCCGACGCCGTCAACATGATCGAAGCCGGCGCACCCGCCGTCGCTCCTCAGCCATTCACCTCGGCTCCCGGCGCCCGAGTTGCGCGCGTCGTACGCGAAGGCCAGACCATCTCGATCGACGTCGCGACCTCGGCTCCCGCGCTCCTGGCCGTCGATCAGTCCTACTTCGGAGCGTGGTCCGCGACCATGGCCGGCCACGATCTCAACACCACGCCGATCGACCTCGACCGCCTCGGCGTAATCGTTCCAACGACGGGCACGGTGACGCTAACGTTCGGCCGCCGTCACATGCTGATCGGCATCGCCTGGATTCTCTCAACCCTCACTCTTCTTCTCTCCGCGTCTCCGCGTCTCCGCGTGAAAAAAACTCAATCGCCGCCCCAGCCAGATATAGCGATCCCGCAATGACAACGGACTTGTAGCCGGACGCCAAGGCCCGCTCAATCGCGAGCCGCGGATCCGCTTCCGCCATCGCGCGATCCGGCGCAAGTGAAACCAATCGCGCTGCCGCTTCCGACCGCGGCGGGTACGGCTCCGTAGCGATGATCGCGTCGAACAGCGGAAACAGCGCCGACGTCACCTCGGCAATGTTCTTGTCGCTCATGATCCCGAACACGAGCAGGCGGGGAGCGGGAACATGCTCGGTGATGAATGGAACGATCGCCGCGATCGCATGCGCGTTGTGCCCTCCGTCGATCCAGATCTGCTTTCCATCGCGCTCGATCCGCTCCAACCGTCCGCGCCACTGCGTCGTTGCCACGCCACGTTCGATCGACTCAGCTGTGATTTGCGGCAGCAGCGACCGCAACTCCTCCGCCGCGCGAACAGCCAGCCCCGCGTTCCGTTGCTGGAAATCGCCGGCGAGCGGCGTCGGATGCGTCGACGTCACGACGTGGAACGGGTTGCCGAACATCGCCGCGCGATGGCGGAGGACGCCGAGGACGCGCGGATCGTCGTTCGAGGTCAGAACGATCGCACCGCGATGGATCACGCCTGCTTTCTCGCCCGCGATCTGGCGGATGGTCGTGCCGAGATACTCGGTGTGATCCATTCCGATCGGCGTGATGAGCGCCGCGAGCGGGCGGACGACATTCGTCGCATCGAGCCGGCCTCCCATTCCGACTTCGAGCACCATCACGTCGCAGCCGACGAACGCGATGAAGGCAATGAGAGTCAGAGCTTCGAAATACGTCGGCACGATGCCCGCGCGACCGGCGGCAGCGCGAAGTTGTTCGATCGCGGATACGAGCGCCTCGGTCGAGATCATCGTCCCGGCGATCATCCAGCGCTCGCGCAACTCGACAAGATGCGGCGACGTGTAGAGGCCCGTGCGGTATCCCGAGGCGTTCAGAATCGAGGCGAGCGTCGATGACGTCGAACCCTTTCCGTTTGTCCCCGCTACGATGATCGAAGGACAGGCGCGCTCCGGATTGCCGAGTTCGCGCAGCAGCGCGCGCATGCGCGAGAGGCCGGGCCGGATTCCCGAACCTTGGAGTCCGTCGAGCCAGAGCAGCGGCTCGGGCGTCACGACGCCGCTTCGCGCCGTTTGCCGGTAAACATGCGAAGGAATCGCGCCAGCGCCGGTTTCATCTCCGCGCGTGGCGTGATCAGGTCGACCATCCCATGTTCGACGAGGAACTCGGAGCGCTGAAATCCCTCGGGCAGCGTCTGACGAATGGTCTGCTCGATGACGCGCGGCCCGGCGAAGGCGATCAGCGCCTTCGGCTCGGCGATATTGAGGTCGCCCAGCATCGCGTACGAGGCCGTCACGCCGCCGGTAGTCGGGTCGCTGAGGATCGAAATGAACGGCAGCCGCGCCTCAGCAAGCCGCGCCAGCGCGGCGGAGACTTTCGCCATCTGCATCAGCGAGAGAATCCCTTCCTGCATCCGCGCGCCGCCGGATGTGGAGACGACCAGCAACGGCTCTTTTTTCTCAAGCGCGCGCTCCGCGGCGAGGGTGATTTTCTCGCCGACCACGGACCCCATCGAACCGCCCATGAACGCGTACTCCATCGCGCAAATGACGACGCTGATGCCTTCCAGTTTCCCCTCGGCGCACAGCACGGCGTCGCCTTTTCCGACGCGCGCCTCGTAGACTTTCAGCCGGTCGCGGTAGCGCTTCGTGTCGCGGAATTCGAGCGGATCGGCCGAGCGGATGTCGCCGGCAAACTCCTTGTACTTGCCATCATCGAAGAGGATTTCGAAGCGCTCGCGCGCGCTGAGCCGGAAGTGGTAGCCGCACTTCGGGCAAACGTTGAAGTTCTGTTCGACTTCCTTGCGATAGACGATCTCTTTGCAGTCGTCGCACTTGACCCACAGCCCTTCGGGAATCGCGACCTGCTTCTCGACCGCTTCCTTCGGCTTTTTCTCTTTTCGGAACCACGCCATGGCCGGGGACTCTAGCTCAAATCGTCAGATCTCGCGGAAGATGTAGGGCCGAAGCACGTCGAGGTTGTCTTCGAGTTTCGTGACGTCGAGCAATCGCAGAGTCGCGGCGATCGACGACAGCAGCGAATTGCCGTCCTGCGGCGTGTAGCAGAAGCCGACCACTTTGCGTGGATTGGGCACGGTCAGCGTCGAGAGTGGCATGACGGTCTGATTGAGGATGCGGCCGAAGTAGCCGTGGTCGCGTCCGAACGAGAAGATCTGGTTCACCGAACGCTTGTTGGTGCACGCCACGCGCGGATTCGCGCGCAGCAGCGATTTGACCTGCTCCAGCGTCGTGTCGTGCTTGAGATCGAGATCGAACCAGAGCGTGTGCATGTACTGCGTATTGATCTTGATGGCCGACGAGAAAAGGTTCAGCTTCTCGCCGAGGGTCTGGAAGAGATGATGGGCGTCGCGGGCGTGATGGGTGCCGAACACCGGATCGTCGTGCTTGCCCGCTTCGGGCGCGGCGATGAAGCCTTTCGAATCGGAGACGTCGTTCGCGCGTCGCATGCAGACGAAGCGGCCGGCTTCGAGGTCGATCTTGCCGCCGCGCGTGGCGATGGTCTTGAGCAGCACGGAGATGTTGTGCGTGTTGCACGAGACGATCTGCACGAAACGCTCGTCGGGAGACTGCACCTCTTCGTTGATGCCGCGCGCGTACGGCTTGCCGAATCCGAACTCCGACCCCTGCGCCAGAAACCCTTTCGGCCCTTTGCAGCTGTCGTAGTACTTCGCTTTGTTGTCGAGACCGGCCGGCGTGCAATCCACCACTACCGTCGCCCGCTCCAGCGCCTCCTCCGTCGTGAACGAGACGCGATGTCCCAGACGCGTGAACTCGTCGCGCGCATCCTCGTCGACGACCAGCCGGCCGCCATGGTTGATCAGATGCTCGACCATGGCCTTGTCGTCCGACTTCGGCGTGCGTTTGTGGAACGTGACCTCGTCGATGCCCCACTTTTCCTTGAAATCAGTAAACAGCCCGATCAGCGGCTCGCCAATCGTGCCGGTCCCGACGACATGAACGATGTTCTTATTCGACATTCCGAAGTCCCCGAAAAAAGCGCGCGGATTGTAGCAGGGTAGGCGGGGGACCGATTTCACCACAAAGACACAAAGGACACGAAGAGATTCTCTCTGTGTCCTTTGTGTCTTTGTGGTTCAAAGATTTTCGGCGAATTACCCGCTCCACTCGTCGATCAAGCTCGCTACCAATGCCGTCCAACCGGTTTGATGCGACGCGCCCAAGCCCTCGCCGCTGTCGCCGTTGAAGTATTCAAAGAACCAGATCAGGTCCTTCCAGTGCGGGTCGTGGGCGAAAAGCTCGGCCTGGCGTTTGCCGCGCGGGCCGTTCGATGCGCGGTAGCCGTCGCCGTCGGGGAGGAAGATGTTGGTCATGCGGCGGGCCAGATCGGCGGCGAGGCCGGTGAGCGTGGTCGTGTTTTCCGGTGGAGGGACGGGGACATTCGTCAGCGTCATGCCGCGGCGGCGGGTGCTTCCGGCGCCGAGGCCTTCGTCGGCGCGCGTGTCGATGAAGGTGGCGTCGTGGTGGGATGGCTCGGGGACATCGACGCCATCGCGCAGCGCCACACGCACCGTGCCGCTGTATGCCTTCTCCAGTTTGCGCAGCGTCTCAATCATCAGGAATGTCGTCGGGAACCAGACCGGACCGCGCCAGTTGCTGTTGCCGCCCTTCAGTTTTGTTGACGCTTCGGCCGGCTCGTAGGCGACCGAGGCGTTGCCGAAGATGAACGGTTGCTGCTGATGCGCCTTGCTCAGGCTGCGCAGCCCGAATGTGGAGAGAAACTCGGCCGGATCCGCAACGCGCGCCAGAAGATGCTGGAGCTGGTTCTGATCGACGACTGCCAGCACGTGCGTCGTGTCGCCGTTGTCGTGAACAGTGGTGACGCAGTAGTCGACGATGTCGGCGCGGTGCTTCATGAACCAGTCGAAGTTCTCGCGGAAGACCTCGAACGGTTCGAGCCACTTCCGTTCAAGGCGCTCGATCGCGTAGAGCGGAATGAGGCCGACCAGTGAGCGAACGCGGAACGGAACATTCGTACCGTCGGGGAAGCGCAGCAGGTCGTAGAAGAAGCCGTCCGTCTCGTCCCAGAGCGTGCGATCGCCGCGCATCATCTTCATGGCCGCGCCGATGTAGACGTAGTGCTCGAAGAACTTGGTGGCCAGCCCTTCGTAGGCGGCGTTCTCGCGCGCCAGTTCCAGCGCCATGCGCATCATCACCAGCGAGAACATCCCCATCCAGCCGGTGGCGTCGCTCTGTTCCAGCGACGCGCCGCCGGGGAGTGAATCGCTGCGGTCGAAGACGGCGATGTTGTCGAGGCCGAGGAAGCCGCCCTCGAAAACGTTGTTGCCTTCGCGGTCGACCTTGTTCACCCACCAGGTGAAATTCAGCATCAGCTTGTGGAAGCACTTCTCGAGGAAGGGCCGGTCGGCGCCGTTGCGGATGCGGTCCATGTTGTAGACGCGCCAGACCGCCCAGGCATGCACCGGCGGATTGAGATCGGAGAACTCCCATTCGTACGCGGGGATCTGTCCGTTCGGATGCTGGAACTGCTCGAACAGCATCAGCCAGAGCTGCTCCTTGGCGAAGTGCGCATCGATGAGCGCCATGACCACGGTGTGGAAGGCCAGGTCCCAGGCTGCGAACCAGGGGTACTCCCATTTGTCCGGCATCGAGAGGATGCGCATCGAGTTGAGGTGACGCCAGCGCGCGTTGCGTCCGTGCTCGCGCTCCCGCGGCGGCGGCGACTTCGGATCGTCGCCATCGAGCCAGATGTCCACGTCGAGCAGGTAACTCTGTTTTGACCAGAGCAATCCCGCGAACGCCTGGCGCTGGATGTTGCGCTCTGCGACCGTGGCCTTCTTCGGATGGATCGTCGCGTAAAACTCGTCCGCTTCGGCACGGCGAATTTCGATGACGTCGTCCGAGCTCCGCGGATGTTCGCTCGGCGCGAGGCGCATGGTCATGCTGTACGAAGCTCCGGCGTCGATCTCGACACGCTGCCAGCCACACGCTTTCGTCCCGACGTTTGCCGGATTCACGGCGTCGCGATCACCATTGACGATGCGGCGATGAAACGCATCTTTCACAAATTGACTACGCGATGGCGCGCCCCAGACGCGCGCAGCGTTCGTTTCGTTGTCGGTGAAGAGCAACTCGGTGCCGGCCGGAAACTCCAGCACGTGCGCGCCGAGGTGCGCGTTGTGGAGGAGGCCGGCCAGTGGGGGAGTGCTGGTGTCGTCGGCGAGCAGCGCGGGATGTCCGTCGATTTCGATCGCCCGGATCGACGGAGGCGGCACCGGTTCTCCGCCCCAGCTCCAGGTGTTCCGGAACCAGAGCTGCGGGATGAGGTGCAGCGGCGCGGGCTCGGGGCCGCGGTTGTGTGCGGTGATGCGGAAGACGAGCGCGTCGGCATCCTCCTTCGCGATCTCGATGACCACGTCGAAGTAGCGGCTGTCGTCGAAGATGCCGGTATCGATCAGCTCGAACTCCGCATCGTGTCCGCCGCGCCGCCGGTTTTCGTCAACTAGTTGACTGTATGGAAACGCGCGCTGCGGATACTTGTAGAGCAGCCGCTGATACGCATGACTCGGGAGCGCGTCGAGATGGAAGTAGCATTCCTTCACATCCTCACCGTGATTCGCTTCGCCCGGCACGAGACCGAAGTAGCGTTCCTTGAGGATCGCGTCCTGCTCGTTCCAGAGCGCGAGCGACCAGCAGAGGATCTGATAACGGTCGCAGAAACCGGCGATGCCGTCCTCGCCCCATCGAAACGCCTTCGACCGCGCCAAGTCGTGCGGAAAGTACGACCAGGCATCGCCGTTCGCGCTGTAGTCCTCGCGCACCGTGCCCCAGGCGCGGTCGGCGAGGTACGGCCCCCACTTGCGCCAGCGGGCGATGTCGTGGGGAAGGCCCGTGAGGCGGGCTCGCTCCGCGGTGATCGGTGCAGGAGGTTGATCGCTCAAGGCTGAATGTTGAATGTTGAGTGTTGAATGTTCAATGTTGAATGAGCCTTATCTCCTGGTCATTCAACATTCAACATTGATCATTCAACATTCAACATTCGCTTTCACCAGCGATGGTACGCCGGGTGTCCTTCCTTCACGGCCACGAACGTGCCGCGGCAGGTGTCGGTGATCTTTCCGTTCGATTCGATCGATGCTTCGACGACGGCGCGATCGCCCGATGCTTCGACGACGTGCGCGCGAATGCGCAGCGGCGCCATCGGCGTGGGGCGTTTCAGGAAAACGTGGAAATCGGAGGTGACGGTACACGGCGGCGTCGAACTGCCGTTGCGCTCCATCAGCACGATCGTCGCCGCCCAGTTGCTGTGGCAGTCGAGCAGCGCGCCGATGATGCCGCCGTTCAGGACGTTGTCGAACGCGGCGTGATGCGGTTCCGGCGTCCAATCGCAAATGAAGTCGTCGCCCTCGCGGAAGCTGCGGATGCGCAATCCTTTGTCGTTGGCCGGACCACATCCGAAGCAGCGGTTCTGCGGCGCGTACGTTTCCTGGATGCTTTTTTCAGTCACGGCGCGGATTGTACGGAAAACGCCCGTGGTGAAAATACCTCTCGTTAATCCAGGCGCCGCAGCACCATCATCGCGTACGCCTCGACCGCGACTTCTTCGCCCGCATGCAGTTCCTGATGCGAGCGCAAGTCGGGGATGGGCTTGTTCGTGTCGATCACCGTCTCCCAATGCTCGCCCCACGGGCATGTGGGCAGGCGGAACGGCATCGGCTCGAAGTGCGCGTTGAAGAGAAGGTAGAAACTGTCGTCGACGATCTCCTCGCCGCGCGCGTTTGGCGTCGAGATGCCCTGGCCGCTGAAGAAGACCCCAATGCTGCGCGCGAAGCCGCTGGACCAGTCGTCGTCGGTCATCTCTTCGCCGTTCGGCTTGAACCAACCGATGTCGCTGATGTCCGCGCCGCGCAGCGGCCGTCCGTAAAACCAGCGCCGGCGCTGAAACACCGGATGCTCGCGGCGGAACTCGATCAGGCGTGTGACGAATGCGAACAGCTCTTCATCGACATGCTCCCAGTCGAACCATGAGATCTCATTGTCCTGGCAGTACGCGTTGTTGTTGCCGCCCTGCGTGCGTCCGATTTCATCGCCGCCGCAGATCATCGGAACGCCGACCGACAGCACCAGCGTGGTCAGGAAGTTCCGCTGCTGCCGCGCGCGTAGCGAGTTGATCCCTTCATCATCCGTCGGCCCTTCGGCGCCGCAATTCCACGAGCGATTGTCGTTCGCGCCGTCGGTGTTGTTCTCGCCGTTCGCCTCGTTGTGTTTCTCGTTGTAGGAAACGAGATCGCGCAGCGTGAAGCCGTCGTGCGCGGTGATGAAGTTGATCGACGCGTACGGACGGCGTCCCGTCCACGCATACAGATCCGAGCTGCCCGTCAAACGATTCGCGAACTCGCCAAGGATCTGATCCGTTCCGCGCCAGTAATCGCGGACCGAATCGCGATACTTGCCGTTCCACTCCGACCACAGCGGTGGAAAGTTGCCGACCTGGTAGCCGCCCTCGCCGACGTCCCACGGTTCGGCGATCAGTTTCACCTGCGATAGCACCGGATCTTGCTGGATGATGTCGAAGAACGCGCTGAGGCGGTCGACGTCGTGCAGCTCGCGCGCGAGGGTCGAAGCGAGATCGAAACGGAACCCGTCCACGTGCATCTCCAGATGCCAGTAGCGAAGCGAATCCATCACCAGTTGCAGCACGTGCGGGTGCCGCATGTTCAGACTGTTGCCGGTGCCGGTGTAGTCCATGTAGTAGCGAGGGTCGCCGGGCATCAGCCGGTAATACGCGGCGTTGTCGATGCCCTTCATCGAAAGCATCGGCCCGAGGTGATTGCCCTCGGCCGTGTGGTTGTAGACGACGTCGAGGATGACTTCGATGCCTTCCTCGTGGAGTGTCTTCACCATCTGCTTGAACTCATGCACCTGCTGCCCGGTCTGCCCGCCTGACGAGTACTCGTTGTGCGCGGCGAGATAGCTGATGGAGTTGTAGCCCCAGTAGTTGCGCAGTCCGCGCTGGAGCAGCAGCGAGTCATGAATGAATTGATGGACGGGGAGGAGCTCCACCGCGGTAATGCCGAGCGCCTTCAGATGCCTGATGGCGGCCGGATGCGCAAGCCCCGCATACGTCCCGCGCTGATTCGCGGGGATGTCGGGATGCCGCTTCGTAAAGCCTTTGACGTGAACCTCGTAAATGATCGTCTCGTGCCATGGCGTCCGCGGATAACGATCAGCCGCCCAGTCGAAGTACGGATTCGTGACCACCGACTTCGGCATGAACGGCGCGGAGTCGGCGTCGTTCCTGGCGTCGGGATCGTCAAAGAAGTGTCCGAAGACTGCTTCGTCCCACTGCACCTTTCCTTCGACCGCTTTGCCATACGGATCGAGGAGGAGTTTCGCCGGATTGCAGCGATGACCCGCTTCCGGCTCCCACGGTCCGTGAACACGAAATCCGTAGCGCTGACCGGGACCGACGTTGGGGACATAGCCATGCCAGATGAACCCCGTCATCTCCGGCAGATCGACGCAGCTCTGGTTTCCATCGTCGTCGAAGAAGCAAAGCTCGACGCGTGTCGCGGGCTCCGAAAAAACGGAAAAGTTCGTCCCCGCTCCGTCGTACGTCGCTCCGAGCGGGTAGGGCGTTCCCGGCCAAACCTTCACCGTCGACTCGCGGCGTTTCTCCCGGACCATGCGGGGTGCGAAGGGCAAGGGGTGTGCCACGGGATCGGGTGTCGGGGGTCGGGTGTCGGGTGTCGGATCCAGCTCAGCACAAATAAGCGAGTTAGCGCCGGACCTTCACGCTCTTGACCGCCCGACCCGCGGCTGAGCACCTACGCCCCGACACGGTAGTGTCCGGAAAGTTCTGCAAAAGGAAAGGGCCAAGGAGTCTTCTGTAAAGTTCAAGTCGCTAAACAGAACGAACAGGAGAGAACTCGATGGCCCCGAAGAATCGTAACGCGGAAACGAGCGATGTAAAGACGTTGCTGGTAGAG